>JAYUVX010000001.1:0-2653 GCA_043753855.1 Myxococcales bacterium
TCCCGGCGCCCGCGCCGTGCTGCCATGCTGGCAACCGCGCGGCCTGGGCGAGCGAGCGGACCACGCAGCCCTCGACGTGATCGTTGACGAGCCCCATCGCCTGCATGAACGCGTACATCGTGGTGGGTCCCACGAACGACCAGCCGCGCTTCTTGAGATCCTTCGACAGCCGCAGCGAGGTCGGGGTGCTGGTTCCGGACGGCTCGTTCGCCGGCGGCTGGAAGGTCCACACATAGCTCGCGATCGAGCCGTGCTCGTCGATCAGCTCGAGCGCGCGCACGGCGTTGTTGATCGTCGACTCGATCTTGCCGCGATGGCGCACGATGCCGGCATCGCCGAGGAGCCGGGTCACGTCGCGCGCGCCAAACTTCGCGACGGCGGCGGGCTCGAAGTTCGCGAACCCGGCGCGGAACGCCTCGCGCTTGCGCAGGATCGTCAGCCACGACAGGCCGGCCTGGAATCCCTCGAGGCAGAGCTTCTCGAATAGCCGCCGATCGTCGGTGACCGGGAAGCCCCACTCGCGATCGTGATACGCCACGTAGTCGTCGGTCGAGACGCCCCAGACGCAGCGCGGTCGACCATCGGGACCGAGCCCGAGCCCGTTGCTCACTGACGGAGTGTCCAGCCGGAGATGGCTGGAGTGCCAGTCAGATCGACCTCGTAGTACCCGCCACCCGGGGCAACCCACGGGGTGTGGCTGGCAGGGACCACATCCTTCCACTCGTTCGCGCTCGCCGCATGAACCACGTGCACCGCGAGGCGCAGCGCGGTCGGGCAGCCGCCGAGCGCGGCCCACGGGACCACCACCGACAGTGCATGGCGGTCCGCGGCGGCGAACACCGACGCTGCTGGATCGAGCGAGGCCCCGCGCGTGGTCCAGGACATCGCCGGCAGGTAGACCGCATCGTAGGCATCGGCCCCATTGGTGCGACGCGCCGCGATCAGGTGGGTGGGCGTGAACGGCAGCGTGGGCACCAGGCCGCTGTACTCCTTGCCGGTGGCGGGCGCGGCCGCCGTCAGCGCGGTGGCGCTCTGCACATAGATGTGGAGCGGCTCGTACTCGCCCTCGAAGGCGGTCGATGCGACCGTGATGTAGAGCCGCGTGGCATCCCACGCGATCGCGGCGGCATCGGAGCCGAGCATCGCCCCCGGCGTCAGCCGCTGCGCCGCGGGATAGGCGTTCAGATCATCAACACCATCGATCTCCGGGGAGACCCCGGCGGAGATCGCACATCCGGCATCGGACGGGAGTGCGCTGTCGATCGCAACGTCGGGCGCGGCGTCACGCGCGGCGTCGGCCGGCGCATCGAGCGATCGAGCATCCGCGATCGCGGCATCGGGGTCGGCGCCCCGACCGCTCGTCGCCTGCGCGCAACCCGTCACTGCCGTGGCGACGAGCGTTGCGATTCGCAACGTGGTTCGCACGACCATCCCTGGCGATCCGCTGGGTTGCGCAACGTGGGTCGGCCGCACGCACCGGGTTCAGCAGCGGCCGTGCCACTGCGAAGGGCTCAGGCGCCGCAGCAGCGCTTGTACTTCGAACCGGAGCCGCACGGGCACGGCTCGTTGCGCCCGACCGCCGATCCGAGCAACCGGTTGACCGCTGCGCACAACAGCTCGACGCCGGCGCCGGGGCGCAGCGCGTGGTGGATCGCACCGCGCATCGGTTCCTGCTCGTCGAACGTCAGCTCGGTGCGCTCGTGCTCGTAGTACCGCACCTGCCCATCGCCCTCGGCGCCGCAGTGGGCGTTGGTCTCGAGCGCGTGTGCCTTGCGGCAGCGCGACGGCCGCGCGGCATAGATCGAGCACAGGCCGTCCCGATTGAACGCGCACATCACGTTCTTGGTCTTGAGCTCGACCGCGGCCGCGCGGCGTTCGTCATCGGTGGTGGCGCGGTGGATCGCCTCGGCCGTGCTGCCGATGCCGCGCTTCCAGGCCGGATAGGTCGCCGTGAACCGGGCGTGCAGCTCGGCGTTCTCGGGGAGCTTCAGCCACTCGGCGACGGTGACCGCCTCACCCTCGGTGACCAGCACCGGCGCCACGCAGCACGAGCTGCAGCCCGCGGAGCACGCGATGTGGTGACCTTGCGCGGCGGCGACCTGAGAGCGTTCGTCGATCGCATCGTCGAGCTGCGCGTGCATCACCATCACGAGGCCCGCGGCATCGGCCGGCTGGATCACCGGGAGGCGAAGGCGTTCGCGCACCGCATGGCCGAGCTGCTCGGCGACCTTGGTCAGGCGCTCGGGGTCGCTGGTGATCGGCATCGGCGCGCCAGTATTTCACATCACCGCGCGGCGAAGTGCGCCGCGATCTACCTCGGCGATAGGCCGTACGCGTAGATCGCGACCTCGTCGAACACACCGTGGCTCGGCATGCCATGGAACGCGCCAAAGCCGCACTCGGCCACCGTGTCGGCCGACACGTACGAACGGGGGCAGTGACCGTCAGCGCGGCATCGCGGTAGATGTCGACCGTGGTGCCGCGCTTGACGAACACGACGTGATTCCACGCGTTCAGTGCGAGTGGGTCCACGCCCTTGATCGTCGAGCTCTCCCCCGCCTCGTAGGTCCACAGGGTAAGGTTCAGGTCGTCGCGCCAGTCCGTGCGGAACCCGCTGGTCAGGTAGTGCTCGCAGGTGAAGAGCTGGTTGTTG
>JAYUVX010000002.1:0-8150 GCA_043753855.1 Myxococcales bacterium
CCCCGTTGCCGGCAGGCTCGCGGAGGAGATGCAATGCCCCGCCGGCGCGACGCAGGAGCGTCGTCTCGCGGCGTGCGAGCCGATCAAGCTCGATCCAGATCGAGGGGCGGGCATGACGTACGATCGGCGGCTCCCGCATATGCCCACAGAACGCGAACAGGAGCGCGAGCGCGAGCGTCAGGACGACGGTGCCTCCAGCATCGCGTCGTGGCATGCGGCGTCGAGATGGAGGGACCGCCGGGCAGCCAAGCTGTGGTCTGCCGTGATCCCCAGCGGACGTTCACGGGTCCGGTGCAGCTCGTGGCACCCGATCGCTCCGTGATCACCGAGGGTGCGTGCGTGGGCTCCGTTCCGACGGGGGCGTGGGTAGCCTGGCGTGCCGGAGAGATCCAGAGAGTGACGGGCTTCGATGGAGGCCGCGAGCGCGGAGTGGCGATCGAACGAAGCGACGGCAAATATCGGAGCAACGTGCTCTGGATCGATCTCGAGCGGCCCTGATCTATGCCGCTCTACATCTTCCCGAGTACCGACCTGCATCTGCTCGCAGGAGCCACGGTCCCGCTGCAGGTATTCGGCAGCATTGGAGGGCAATGGACGGATGCCTCGGCCATCGGAGGCTACACGTTGGGAATGTTCGGCGTACCCGCGGCGATCGCCACGCGCGCCGGGACCACCATCCAAGCGCAGGGGGTCGGGATTGCGCATGCCACGTTGCGCGTCCACTGGGGCCTACCGCCAGATCCGTTCACCGACCTCAACGTCGCGCTACGGATAACGGTTCACCATCGGCTCCGACGGATCGTGATGCCGACGGCGGCGTTCACCGTCGAGGCTGATCGAACCGATCGCATTCTGTCGGTCTATGCTCAGTTCGAGACGGCCGGAGGTGTGCAGTCGACGCACGACGTGACGCGACTTCCGTACTCGCGCTACGCGGTGGCGGTGACGTCGGGATCGCCGAAAGTCACGGTGGATGCGACCGGACGCGTCTCGAGTGGACCCACCGCCGGAAGCGTCCGGATCACGGTCACTGCCGATCCGGCGGTCGCTCCGGCGGCGTTGCCGGAAATCGTCGATGTCCACGTCGTCGATGCGCCGACGGACCGCGCGATCCTCGAGCGCGTGCATACGGGGACGGCGATCCGAAGACGATCGATTGTGGTCCTCTCGGAGGGGTTCACGCAGCAACAGAAGCCCGCCTTCGAGAGCCTCGCGAGGATGATCGTGCGCCGCATGGTGAAGAACCTGAGCCCGTACGACATCGTGCGCGAGTCGTTCGACCTCTACACGGCGTTCGTCCCGTCTCAGGATGATGGCGTGACGTTTGCTCCGCCGATCGTCGCGGTTGGTACCACGGGGAACGTGGCAGTCCCGGTGACCCCGGATCAGCCACTCGGCCCGACCGATTTCTTCGTCGACCCGCTTCTGCAGGTCCTCGGTCACCCGTCCGGAAATCCCATCGCGTTTGCCGCCGCGCGCACCGCGATGAATGCAGTCGACAACCAATTTACCCTGACGCAGACAACCTTCGACGTGTGGCGAGCTCTCGCGACGACGCCCGCGGAGCCCCGTGTGCGCGAGACCTACTTCGGCTTCATGATGGGCGAACGTCACCACAGTGCGTCGGCTGATCCGGTCACGGTTGCTCCCGCTAGCCCTCCCACGATTGCCGACGTCCCCTTGGATTTTTTGCGGCCACGGGAGGACAACCGAACTCCGTTGCGCGATGACCACCGGCTTCCAGATCTCGCTGTAGCGGGGGCCGACCCCGATGTCGTCTACCTCGCACAGCAGGATCGCTTCATGCAAACGCTGCGAGTACCCGGAGGACCTCAGCACATCGGCGCCACCTGGGCCCAGAACGGTGAGGACTTCGGGCTTGTCGTGTATCTCATCAACTCGGATCACTACGGTGGCTCGCGCATTCGACGGCACTCGGCAGTCTCTCGGATGAGTACGGAGGTCGCTCCAACGCGCCCACCGATGCCGATGCGATCGCGTTCGTCGAAGAAGGACCGAAAACGCAGACGCTCGAGAACGCCCGTACTGTGGCCACCGGGCCAGCGATCCTCGAGGGTCGACTCAAGTGGAACTGGGAGCGGGTCGACGCGGCGGCTCATGTCGAGATGATCCGCGCCAACGGCGCGTTTGTAGATGTCACGTTGGTCGCCGAGGACATGCTGCGCTGGCCCGCAGAGCACCGTCGGGCGGATCTCCATTCTACGGCACAAGGATCTCACCGGCAGTGGCGCGCGGTCATCCGAGCTCACGATCCGCGATGTGGATCGCGTCGTTCAGTCGATTCGTCTCGAGGTTCCAGCAACCGGCAGTTCGGCAGCGCTGGTGACAACGTTCGCCAACCGAGCATCACTGGTCATGCCGCGATTGATCGGAACGACGATCCTTCGCCTCGTCGACTCGCGCGTGATCACTGCGTTGGCCTCGGGACCGTTCGCGGCGAGTGCGGGGACCTGCAGCGTGAATCCCGCCCAGGCGCCACCCGCGATCGCCGGCTTCACGCTCCCTCGAAACCGCAATCAGCTCATCGCAGCATACGAATCGGCGGCGAGCCACAACTGCGGTGCGATCCGCCCGGCGGCCGAGTGCAAGATGCGAGACATCGTCCAGAAGGGGTCAAGAGCGATCGACTTCTGCTTCGTTTGCAGGTACGCGATCGTCGAGGCAATCGACTGCGCCTCACATCCTGACCTCGACAAGCAGTATCCGAGATGAGCAGCGACGACATCGTTCGCGAGGTGAGATGAGTTGGATCGAGCGCGCGCTAACGGAGCGAACGACGTGCACGGTGTGCCAACAGCCGATCGCGCGTGGTGCGCTGCGGATCGTCAGGTTCTTCGTGACCAGGCTCGTACATCATGTAGGGTCAGAGGATGTCGCGTCCCCTCATCCTCGCCGTCACTTCCATCGCCCTCGGAATCCCGGCGGTCGCGGGGGCGCACTTCAAGCTCCTCGAGCCCGCGAGCCAGTCGGTCGAAGACCCGATGTTCGGCAGCCCGCAGAAGAGCGCGCCGTGCGGCATCACTGACGACCCGAACGTCGCCGACCAGTCGATGCCGACCAACATGATCACGACGGTGAAGACCGGCTCGATGCTGTCGATCTCGATCGTCGAGACCATCGCGCATCCCGGCCACTACCGCGTCGCACTCGCCAAGGATCCGAGCGGTCTCCCGGCGGATCCGCCGGTGACCCCGGGCACGAAGGCGTGCGGCACCACGACGATCGACGCGTCGCCGGCACTGCCGCTGCTCGCGGACGGCTTGCTCGTCCACACGTCGTCGTTCGGCAGCGCGACCAAGACGATGCAGGTGCAGCTACCGCCAGGCATGACCTGCACGAACTGCGTGTTGCAGGTCGTCGAGTTCATGTCGGCTCACCCGCTCAACAACCCGGGCGGCTGCTTCTATCACCACTGCGCGCGGCTCACGATCAGCGACACCGCACCGCCGCCCGTCGACGCCGGCGTCGGCGGCGATGCGAGCACGACCGGCGGCGGGGCGGGCGGCTGCGGCGTCGCGCCGGGCGCGTCGGGGCTCGGCGTCCTGCTCGTCGGGCTGCTCGCGGCGCGGCGCCGGCGCCGGCAGCCGCACGCCACGACCGCGTAGCTCACTCGCCGACGGCAGTCCACCGATCCTCGACGGTCGTCGCCAGAGGACGCGTCCTCGGGTGATGTCGACGTCGTGCGAGCGCGGGCCGACAGCGATCCTCACACGAGGTTAGGAGCGGCCCGCGTGCTTGAACGGTTGGCGTCGTCGCATCTTTGACGTTACGATCACCGCGATGCGAGTCACGACCCTATCGATCATCGCGTTCCTCGTCGGTGGTGCGGGCGTCGTTCGCGGCGACGCTCCGAAGTTCGCCGTGACCTGGCCGAGCGCCGTACTCCACGATGGCGAGTCTGAAGGCAAGACCATGTTCGGCGCCGAGCAGCGTTGGATCAGCGCCGACGGCGAGCCGGTGCTGTTCGTCCACGTCGTGCGCGCCGACGGCAAGGGTATGCTGCGGGCCGTCCGTCGCGACAACGGCGCCGACGTCGCGCAGGATGTGCTCGTCCACGACTTCGGCAAGGACGAGATGGCTTTCATCGCGCGCGACGACGGCGAGCTCGGCTTTCAATTCCATAGCTACGCCACGCACCCGAACAAGTACCTCGGTGTTCGCGCGGTCTGGAAAGGCCATCAGGTCGTCGTCGCCAAGAAGCAGGCGTTCAACGGCTACCAACCAACCCCAACGTGGTTGTTCGATCCTGAAGTGAAGAAGGGGCCGGTCGCGGCGTGGCGCTCGATGCGCGCCGGAGCACTCGACAACGACAATATGAACGGCTTCAACCACTGGTTCGACGACGAGCCGGTCGCCCTCACGCTCGACGGTGCCACGACCTCCATGCCGGGCAAGCAGGTCGTCGCTGCGCTGCCGAAGGACGCGCTACCGATGCTCGGCAACCACGTCTCGTGCGACGCCAAGAATTGCTGTCACGGCGATGGCGCCGCGGTCGCTGCATGGCCGCACGTGCAGAGCGTGTGCTTCGCGATGATCACTGCGGAGTACGGCACGGTGAAGATGCGCGAACCACGTGTGCGCTCGCTCGACATCGCGAGTGCGACGCACTGACTGACTACGCGGCGACGCGCTCGTCGAGCTGCGCGGCCTTGCCCGCGTAGAACACGGTGACCTCGCAGCGAAGCGCGGAAGGCCGCGACCACGAACGCGGATTCGATCATCGGGTCGGCGTCGGCGCCCGCGGCGCCGATCGTCGAGGCCGCGGTCGCGCAGGTCCGCGGTGTGGCTCGCGGCCCAGATCGACGGCGCGATCGAGAAACGCGAGACCCACGCGCCCGTCGTGCGCTATGCGGAGGAGTTGCATGGGATCACAGCCAGTCAAAAAATATCGCAATATTAATGTCTTATGACAGCTCTGCAAGCCCCGACAGTCGCGCGAGGAAAGACCTCGGGGCAGTGGCTTGCAACTCATCGTCGTGAGCGACGAGCGCCCTTCGGTTCCTCCGCTTCGTCCCGCGGTTACGCCTTCCGAATGGGCAACGACCCGCACTCAGAACACGAGCAACGCCAGATTCGATCCGGGCACGACCCCGCTCGCTGTCATGGCTTTCTCTATCTTCGCAACGCGCTCGCGGCTCGCTTTCGCGTCGAAGTCAGCTCCGCTGGCGGACGATGCGACCTTACCTCCGAGCCGCCGAGCCAAGTAAGTTGCCGTGCGGACCATCACGTCAAATACCTCTACGAACTCCAAGCAGGCCGAGGCGTTCAAGGAGTTCCTCCGCACCGCGACGATCAAGCAGATCGAGGACCACGCCGTCGCGATCCATCACAAGATCTTCGTCGAGCTCGGGCTCGACTTCGATGGCGTCGGCTTCGACATCAAGACCCTCGGCGTCAACAAGTTCGATCGAGATCGACAAGTGTTTCCTGTTGCCGGGCGCGATGCAGGGCATTCGCGGCCTCACGCGCTACTACAACGAGCACCCGGGGCTGCACGTGCTCGTCTCCGGCCACACCGACCCGACGGGTGACGACCAGTACAACCTCGACCTGTCCAACGAACGCGGCCAGAGCGTCGCGGACTTCCTGACCGACACCATCGAGGGCTGGCTCGCGTGGCACTCGAACGGCAGCGCCAGCAAGCGCTGGGGCGTGCGCGAGGATCAGTACATGCCCTCGACGCTCGAGGATGACGCCGGTCCGTACTACACGGGGCCGATCGACGGGCAGGCGGGCCCGGGTACGCAGGATGCGGTGCGCCGCTTCCAGACGACCCGTGGGCTCGCTGTCGATGGTCTGGGGGGCCCGAGACGCGACGCGCGCTCGTCACCGAGTACATGCAGCAGGACGAGACGACGCTGCCGCCGGGAGCGCCCCTCGAGGTTCACGGCTGCGGCGAGTTTCATCCCGCCGAGCCCAGCGACAACCCCGACGTGAACGCCGAGGACAGCCGCGTCGAGATCTTCCTGTTCGAGGGTCCTGTCGAACCGCCAGCGCAGAACCCTTGCCCGGGGCCCAGGTGCCGCGAGTATCCGAACTGGCGCGACCGCGTGTTCGAGGATGTCGACTTCCGCACCGACCCGCCGCCCGACGATCCGGTGCTGAGCGATCCGCGCTTCGAGCGCTGCCGCGCCGGAAGGTACGCAACCGATCGAGGTGACGCTCTTCTCGCTGCGTCGCGAGCCATGTCCAGACACGATGGCGACGGTCCTCGTGGACGATCTGCGCAAGTTCGCGCGGAGCGATGGCGGTGGTGTTCTGCGCCTCAACATCCCGATTACCGCGAAGAAGGTCGTCGTGCGCTACGTCCCGGCCGATCTCGTCACGGCGATCGAGATGCACATCGATCTCGTGCTGCCGCCGGTCTCCGATGATGCCGGCGCGATCGAACAGCATGCCGAACGGCCGGCCCCGCCGGATCCGCGGCACGACCTCGACGGTCGTCAGCGCCCCGACCGCCGCGTCGACGCCGCCGCGCTCGTACCGCACGCGGCCCGGTTGCGCCGGCTCGTCGTCGACCACATGCTCGTCGAGCTCGGGAAGCACGAGCCGGGCGTTGCCGCTCGACGTGAGGCCCGAGAACCGGATCCTGCCGCCGGCATCGGTGGTGCCGGTCTTCTCGCCGCCGTCGGGGAGGGCCAGCTCGAACAGCACGTCGGGCTGCGGGGCGCCGGGCGCTTGGCCTCCTCGATGGTCTTGAGTGAGTAGCTCGACAGCGGCGGCTTGATCCAGCCGTCGAGCCGTGCGTTCAGCCACGTCCATTGCGTGCGTGCGATCCGGCGAACGAGCTCGACTGCGTCCTCTCCGCCACGCTTGCACAGCGGCGCAGCAAGTGCCGGAAGCCAGACGAGCCAGGTCGTGCGTTGCTTGTGCTCGTAGTGGCGCTCGTCGCGCGACGTCCAGCGCTCGAACGCCTGAGCGCACCACGTCAGCCCGTAGCGAGCGAGCAGATCGACCCAGCGCGTTGCCAGCTTCGGCGCCATCTGCTCGATCCGGATCGGCTCGACGAGCGCGGTCGCTAGCTGTGCGTCGTTGATGGCGTACGCCACAAGCAAGACCTGGTCGGCGAGACCAGGCGCCTTTTCGTGAGGCGCTACGCTGTTCCAGAAAGGGAGCATCTCGCTGATGCGTTGCTCGGCGACCTCGGCCTTGCCGCGCGCGAGCAACTTCGCGATCTCCCGGAAGCCCCACACCGGCGACGCCTTCGCGCGGATCGCGAACGTCCGGGAACGGGGCCACAGCATCACGGCGGCGCGGTGGTACCAGCGATCGACCGTGTTGCCGGCGTTGCCCGTGTACCCCTCGTGCTCGGACTTGAACGGCTCGAGGTCGACACTAGGCTTCGTAAAGCAGATCTCGTCGTCCCTCACCTCGTCGGAGATCGCCTGGACGCGCTTGTTCGATGTGCCCACCCAGTGCCTCAGCTCGACGTCAGAGTTGCACAGATCGATCAGCGTGTAGTCCTCGTCCCCAACATCGTCCTCGTCCTCGTCGTAGCGCGCGTTCCAGCTGTGCCGTCGCCGGCCGTATCCGTGGTCGTTAGATCCCCAATCGTCCTCGCACGACCACGTCTCATGCACGTCGGCGAGTGCGAGCACGATCTCGCAGCCGAGGCGATCAGCGACCTCGCGCAGCAGCGAAGCACGGACCGCATCGCCGTTCTTCAGCACCGGCCACGAGAGTCCCTTTTGCGTGTACTCGTGATCGAGCAGGTACACGAGCCGCTCGGGGCTGGGCGAAGGCGGCCAGAGCGGGCCACGCGACGGACGCGGAGTCGCGAAGTAGTCGCGCACGAGATCGGAAAGCGCCCCCACTGGCCTCGACGTCGGACGCTCGTTTCGCCGAGCCGCCGAATCGAGGAACAGGTTGAACGTCAGCGCCGCGCGGTATCCCGAAGTCACCGGCCGAACTTCGTGGCGACAATCGGCGTAGACCTTGATGAGATCTTGGTAGAGCGGGAGCCGCTCGTCGCCGTTGCGCGCGTGCCGGATGCCGATCGCCCGACGCTTTGCACGGAGGCGGTGATCGGTGAACGCGACTTCGACGAACTCCTGCGCTCGGTCGACGAGCCGCACCAAGACGCGTACTGAGTCCCACAGTAAGGACGAGTCGGTCGGCTCGTGAATATT
>JAYUVX010000003.1:0-8148 GCA_043753855.1 Myxococcales bacterium
GCGCGTTCAGCGCGAGCGCGCAGTGCACTCGCGCGATCGCCGGGATGACATTCGATGAGCGTGCACGGCGCACCGAGACCTGGAGCGAGCTCGCCGACGAGGCGGGTCTTTCCAGAGCCGAGCGCGCCGTGGAGCGAGACCAGCGAAACCAGCGCGAGGTGCTGCTTCAGCTCGGTCAGCTCGGACTGCCTGCCGACGAACGGCACCGGGCCGATGGGAGTCATGGGATTGGTCAGCTTGTTGGATCGGCGGCGCACGGAGCTGAACGAGACAGCAAGGGATGCGCCACTTCGAGTGGAGGTAGATCGCGGACGAAGGGTCGGCCAACTCAGCGAAACGAGGTGCGTAGTGTAGTCCACATCGCGCGCAGAACATGCGCTTGATGCGCCGTCACTGTAGCGGCGCCGCATCGCTGAGGGATCCGGCCGGGGGGCCGGCCCCCGACTCGTCAGCCATTAGCAGACAATGTCAGGAGCGAGGCCAGGGAGGCCTCCCAGTCCGCGCCTTCCTGTCTCCGCTGCCGCAGCAGCCGCTCGATCGCGGGGTAGGCAGCGATCGCGTCATCAATTACCGGGTCCCGGCCGCGCTGGTAGGCGCCGAGCGTCACCAGGTCGCGGTGCTCTTCATAGATGGCGAGGCGCTCACGGACCCGTGCCGCGGCCTCGGCGTGGCGTGCATCGATCACGCGGTGCATCAGACGCGAGTTGCTCGCGACCACGTCGATCGGCGGGAAGTGGCCGCGCTGGGCGAGCCGCCGATCCAGCACGATGTGCCCATCGACGAGGCCGCGAACCTCGTCGGCGATCGGCTCGTCGAGATCGTTACCCGCGACCAGCACCGTGTACAGCGCGGTGATCACGCCCGAGGGCGTGGCGCCGGTGCGCTCGATCAACCGTGGCAGCAGCGCGAACACGCTCGGCGGATAGCCGTGGCGCGCCGGCGGCTCGCCCGCGGACAGCCCGACCTCGCGCTGCGCGCGCGCCACGCGGGTCAGCGAATCGCACAGCAGCAGCACCGAGGCGCCGCGCCGCTCGCGGAACCACTCGGCGATCGCGGTGGCCACGTGGATCGCACGCAGCCGCACGAGAGCGGGAGCATCGCTGGTCGCGCACACCACCACGGTGCGAGCTCGCGCGGGTGCGAGCTCCTCGCCGAGGAGCTCGCCGAGCTCGCGGCCACGCTCGCCCACCTGGCACAGCACGATCACGTCAGCCGCGGCGCCGCGCGCGATCTGGCCGAGCAACGTCGACTTGCCGACGCCGGCTGCCGCGAACAGCCCCACCCGCTGACCACGGCCGAGCGTCAGCATCGCGTCGAGCACGCGCACGCCGGTCGGTAGCGGTGTGGTGATCGGCGGCCGCGACAGCGCCGGCGGTGCCGCACGGTCGACGGCCCAGCTCTCGCCGGCGAGCGGCGGGCCGTCATCGAGCGGCGCGCCCAAGCCATCGAGCACCCGGCCGAGCAGATCGTCCCCGCAGCGGATCGAGAGCGGCGCACCGGTGCGCCACACGCTCGCGGCCGGTGCGATTCCGGCGAGATCGCCAAGCGGCAGCAGCACGGCTTGCTCGCCGCGAAACCCGACCACCTCCGCCGCCAGCGGCTCGCGTCCACGCCGATCGATCTTCAACACCTCACCGAGCGCCACGCCGGGGACGGCCGCGCGGATCACGAGGCCCACGACCTCTTCGACGGTGCCCGAAGCCTGACCCGCCACGCTCGCATCGACGACGAGCGCATCGGCACTGCGCGCAGCACCACGCTCGGCCTCGACGCGCGCATCACGCACGAGCTGCGCGGCGAGCTCGCCCGCATCATGCTTGAGTCGCTCGGCCTCGGCGCGGGCATCCTCGACGATCTTCACGGCGAGGATCTTCGCGTCGTGCTCGTCCCCGCCGATCACCCGCCCCGCCTTCATTGCAGTATCACGCTAGCACGCCGACGACGCGCACCGCGATCGTGGCCCGCGATCGAACACGTCGAACGCGAGCTTCAGGCCGGGCGCGGCGTCGAGAATGTCAGCTGGACGTCGAACCGGCCCCGGTTGCCCTCCGGCAGCTTGAGCTCCTTCCAGTCCACGCGATCGCCGCCCGGATAGGTGACGACGCCCTTCGTCGTGGCTGTGTTGTCGGCGGATAGCACGACCGGCAGCGCGCCCTTGACCTTGCCGTCAGGACCGGTCGAGCGATCTGCGGGACGGGTGTTGGCGCACGCCGCCACGAGCAGACACACCACCGGCCAGCTCGTCACGGGCTCGATGGTGCAGCACCGACCGTCACGCTGCAATCAGCGCCTGCCACGAGGCGGTCTGCGCGTCGCGATGCGCGGTCAGCTCCGCTCCGATCGCGAGCGCCTCCGGGTGAGGGAACCGCAGGATCACCCCGCGGGCGAGCACTCGCTCGAGGTGCGGCGCGACGGCACGAATCCCGATCACCACGGCCTCACCGTTCGCGCGCTCGATGGCCGACCGCCGCGGCCCGAGCTCGCCGAGACGAGGTGCGCGAGCGATCCGCGCGATCGCGGACGCCAGCGCGGGGCCGAGCGAAGCCGCGTGATCACCGACGGCGAACGCGAGCTGGTCGCGGCCGATCTCGGTCCACCATGCACGCAGGGCCGGCGCTGACATCCGCAGCACCTCCCCGAGAACCCGCGGCCGCGCGAGCGCCTCGTCGATCACCGGTAGCGGCACCAGATCGCCGCAGGCCCGGCGCACCAGCCAGACCTCGGTCTCGGTGATCGGTCCCTCGGCCAGCGCGACCCGAGCGCGCTCCGGCAGCTCGCGCAGCGCCGCTTCGATCCAGCTCGGATCGACGCCGCGCAATCCGGGCGGAACCGGCGCGCGTGCAGCCGCGAGCGCCGCAGCGCGCTGCTTCTGATCGTGGCCGAGCCCGGCGCGCGCGGCAGCCCCGAGCACGCCACCGATCCGCGCGAGCACGTCGCGATCACCGCAGACGGCGGCGAGCGCATGCCCGATCGCATCGATCACGCGTGGTCACGCTCGGTCACGCTCGGTCACGCGTCGTCACGCCTTGTCGTGGCCAGTCTCGGCGCGGCGCCGCCGTTGCTTCGGCGTGCGCAGCTTGTAGCGCAGCAGCTTGCCGCCGGGACCGCGCGGCAACGCATCGACAAACTCGATCCACCGCGGGTACTTGTAAGGCGCGAGCACGCCCTTGACGAAGTCGCGGAGCTCGGCCTCGAGCTTGGGCCCGCTCTCCTGGCCGACGTTGGTGACCACGAACGCGAACGGCTTGATCAGCCCCTCGTCATCGTCCGCGCCGACCACCGCGGCTTCCCACACCGCCTCGTGGGAGGTCAGCGCGCGCTCGACCTCGCCCGGCGAGACCCACTTGCCGCCGACCTTGAACAGATCGTCGACGCGCCCGCAGTGATGATAGTAGCCGTCGCGATCGACCATGAAGCGGTCGCGCGTGGTGAACCAACCATCGGCGCGCAGATCGATCTCGCCGGTGTTGTTGCCGCCCCAGTAGCCGGTGAACAGCGAGGCAGCCTGTAGCTCGAGCGTGCCGATCTCGTCCGGCCCGACCGGATCGCGATCCTCGTCGACGAGGCGAACCTGGACACCCGCGAGCGGCTTGCCGCAGACACCGGGCCGCGCGCCCGGATCGTTGCTCTTGCCGGCCAGCGCGAACTGGAACAGCTCGGTCAGCCCGTACCCGACGATGACCTCGGTACCGAGCACCGCGCGGATCCGCGGGATCAGCCGCTCGGGCATCCCCTCGGCACCAGCGACCGCATGGCGCAGCGCGGCCAGCGGCCTGGAGACCTGCTTCTGCTCGGCATCGTACGCGAGCTGGGCGTAGACCGACGGCGTCGCGAACAGCACGGTGGGCTGGTAGGTCTCGAGCGCGGCGAACAGCTTATCGGAGTGCGGCTGCCCCGGGAACAGCAGCGACTCCGTGGGCACCGCGAGCGGCATCAGCAGGCCGGCGCTGAGGCCGTACGCGGTGGAGAGCCGCGCCACCGAGAGGATCCGATCGACCTCGCTCAAGCCGAGCAGGTCGCGGGCGAACGACTCGTGCGCGGCGGCGAGCGTGCGCTGGCAGTGCGGCACCGCGCGCAGCTCGCCGGGGCCGGAGCCCGCCGAGTACAGCAGCACGCTGACATCGTCGGCGCTCATCGGGACGCTCGGCTGCGCGGTGGCAGCGGCGATCAGGGTCTGGAAGTCCTGGCTGCTCGGCAGCTTCGCACCGACGCAGATCACCTCGCGCAGGTTCGGCGTCTCGGAGCGAACGGCGTCGACGACGGACTCGTGCTCGTCGTCGACGATCGCGATCACCGCGCCGGCGTGGACGACATACTCCTGCAGATCGTCGGGCGTCGAGAGCTCGCTGACCGGCACCGCCACCGCACCTGCGTGGATCACACCGAGGATGGCCGCGGCCGCCTCGAGCGTGTCGCGCATGAGGATCAGGACGCGCTCGCCGCGCTGCAGCTTGAGGGTGCGGAGTGCGCCGGAGAGCCTGGCGACCGTGGTCGCGAGCTCGTCGAACGTCCACATCCGATTGCCCTCGCGGAGCGCCGGCCGGGCCCCCGCGCCGCGTGCGAGAGCTCCCTCGAGCAGCCACGCGGACAGGTTCCCGACCCCAGACATGCTCGCAGATTGTAAGGGACTCTCGCGGCGACCACAAAACCAAAGCTCTCGGATTCGCAACGCCGGCGCGCCGGGCCGCGAACCACCCCCGAAAGGCCGCGCGCGCCGGGACGCGCAAGGTAAATGCTAGATTATGCCGTGCGCATCGTCGGCGGAACCCGCGGGGGCCGGGTCCTCAGGGCCCCTGCCGGCCGTGACACCCGTCCGACCTCCGAGAAAGTCCGCGAAGCGCTGTTCAACATCCTGGGCTCGGTGGAGGGAGATCACGTCCTCGATCTGTTCGCGGGCTCGGGCGGCCTGGGGATCGAGGCACTGTCGCGCGGCGCCGCTCACGTGACGTTCGTGGATGCCGGAAAGCCGGCACTGACGGCAGTTCGCGCCAACCTCAAGGAGCTCGGGCTGGACAGCCATGCGAAGGTGGTGGCCGGAGATGCGGTGAGCCATGCGGCGCGCCTGGTGCCCGAGCAGCCGTGGCGGATCGTGTTCATCGATCCTCCGTATGCCTCGGAGCTGGCTTCGCGTGCCGTGCTCGCGCTGCCGGTCGCGAACCTCGCACGGGGCGCCGTGATCGTCATCGAGCACGATCGCCGCAACGCGCCCCCCGACGCAATGGGATCTCTGCTACGAACGGACCAGCGGCGCTACGGCGACACCATGATCTCGTTCTTCGAGGTGGCCCCATGACTCAGTCCCGTTCGATCGCGGTCTACCCGGGCACGTTCGATCCGATCACCAACGGCCACATCGACATCCTCGAGCGGGCGCTCGCGCTGTTCCAGCGGGTCATCGTCACGATCGCGCCGAACATCCGGAAGAACCCGCTGTTCACCACGGACGAGCGCATGCAGTTCATCCGCGACGCCCTGCCCCATCACGCGGCGCGGCTCGAGTTCGCGGTGTTCGAGGGGCTGCTCGTCGATTTCTGCAAGGAGCGCGGCGCCACGGTGATCTGCCGCGGTCTGCGCGCCCTCGCCGACTTCGAGTACGAGTTCCAGTTCGCACACATGAACCGCCGGCTCGCACCCGGCGTCGATACCGTATTCTTTATGACCGACGAGCGAAACCACTACGTCTCGTCGTCGCTCGTGAAGGAAGTCGCCAGTCTTGGCGGCGATGTCACCGGCCTCGTGCCCGCGGCAGTCGTCACGGCGCTCGCGGCGAAGTACAGGAAGTGAATCATGTCGACCCCGATCAAGATCGCGTCCCGCCTCGACCCCATCAAGCCCTCGATCACGCTCGCCGTCACGGCGAAGGCGGCCAAGCTCAAGGCCGACGGCATCGACATCGTCAGCTTCGGCGCCGGTGAGCCCGACTTCGACACGCCGGATCACATCAAGGGCGCGGTGCGTGACGCGCTCAACAAGCCGGGCTCCGGCAAGTACACCGAGGTCGGTGGGACGCTCGCGCTGCGCAAGGCGATCGCCGCCGAGCTCTCCGGCGTCCACAAGGTGACGATCGAGCACGACCAGATTTTGGTGTCGAGCGGCGCGAAGCACTCGCTCTACAACTTGTTCATGGCGCTGATCGATCCGGGCGACGAGGTCCTGATCCCGGCGCCGTACTGGGTGAGCTACCCCGACATGGTGATGCTCGCCGGCGGCCGCCCGGTGATCCTGGAGACCAAGGCGGAGGATGACTTCGCGGTCACCGCCGAGCAGGTCGCCGCCGCGTGCTCGCCGCGCACGCGCGCGATCGTGCTCAACAATCCGTCGAACCCGACTGGCGCCGTGTACACGCGCGCGCAGATCGAGGCGCTCGCGAAGGTCGTCGTCGAGAAGGATCTGCTCGTGATCTCGGACGACATCTATCGTCAGCTGGTCTACGGAGACGCCGAGTACGTCTCGATCGCATCGATCTCGCCCGAGGTCGCGGCGCGCACGATCCTGGTCGATGGCGTGTCGAAGACCTACGCGATGACCGGGTGGCGCATCGGCTACACCGCGGGCCCGCTGCCGCTGATCAAGGCGATGGCGAAGATCCAGGGTCAGTCGACGTCGAACCCGACCAACGTCGCGCAGATCGCCACGCTCGCCGCGCTGACCGGAGCGCAGGACTGCGTGGCGACGATGCGCAAGGCGTTCGACGAGCGCCGCGTCGAGATGGTGAAGCTGCTCCGCGCGATCCCGAACGTCTCGTGCCGCGAGCCGAAGGGCGCGTTCTATGCGTTCCCGGATCTCTCGGCCTACGTAGGCAAGCAGTCCCCGGAGGGCTCGGTGCTCGACGACGACGTGCAGCTCTGCGACTGGCTCGTCGAGGTCGGCAAGGTCGCCGTGGTCCCGGGCTCCGGGTTCGGTGCACCGGGCTTCGTGCGGCTGTCCTACGCAACGTCGATGGAGAACATCCGCGATGGCGTGGGCCGGCTCGCGAAGGCGCTCGCCACGCTGCACTGAGCACGTCTGCGACCGGTACATCACGTACAGTCGCGGAGATGAACCGCGAGTTTGCATTTCCCGGGACCAAGCAGCGCTGGGCCCCGGATCGCGCGATCGATATCTACCACCTCGCGCTCGAGATCGTGATCGATCCGGCGTCCCGCCGTGTTGCGGGCACGGTCACGTTGCGCGGCTCCGTGTTCGCTCCCGACACCCGGTCGATCGAGCTCGACGCCGTGGAGCTGACGATCGACCACGTCACGGTCGGCGGTGCGGCAGCGACCTATCGCCACGATGGCAAGAAGCTCCGGATCGAGCTCCCGAAGCCGCTCGGCAGCGGCGCCGAGCTGGTGGTCACCGTCGGGTATCACGGTGCGCCGCGCCGCGGCCTGTACTTCATCGGCCCCGACCCGGGCTATCCGGACAAGCCGCTGCAGGTGTGGACGCAGGGGCAGGACGAGGACTCGCGCTACTGGTTCCCGTGCTTCGATGCGCCGCTCGAGAAATCGACCAGCGAGGTGAAGGTCACGATCCCGGCGAACCTGTTCGCGCTGTCGAACGGAACGCTGGTCAGCGATCGCACGGATGGCGGCACGCGGACGCTGCACTGGCGGCTCGATGTTCCGCACAGCTGCTACCTGGTGACGCTCGCGGTCGGTGACTTCGCGACGATCGAGACCACATGGCGCGACACGCCGGTCGTCTACTACGTGCAGCGCGGGCGCGAGGCCGAGGCGGAGCGCACGCTCGCGCGGACGCCGCAGATGCTCGAGCTGTTCAGCGAGAAGTTCGGCGTGCCGTATCCGTATCCGCGCTACGCCCAGGTGTTCGTCGCGGACTTCATCTTCGGCGGCATGGAGAACACGAGCGCGACCACGCTGACCGATGTGGTGCTGCTCGACGAGCGCGCCGCGCTCGACTACGACGTCGATGCGCTGGTCGCACACGAGCTCGCGCATCAGTGGTTCGGCGACCTGGTGACCTGCCGCGACTGGGGCGAGGGCTGGCTCAACGAGGGCTTCGCGACCTACGCCGAGTACGTCTGGCGCGAGCACCACGAGGGCCGCGACACCGCGGATCTCGAGCTCGAGGACTGGGCCGAGAGCTACTTCGGCGAGGACGCCGGCCGCTATCGCCGCACGATCGCGACCAAGCTGTTCGACGAGC
>JAYUVX010000004.1:0-24329 GCA_043753855.1 Myxococcales bacterium
GCCTCGGGGAAGTCCCTGGGGCCCTTGGTGGTGGAGCCGCTGTGGCCGAACGACAACTTGTAGAGCAGCCACATGACCAGCGCGACGAACGCCAGGGCCGGCCACTTGAAGTTGGCGTACTCGCCGTCGAACAGCGCGAGTGCGGCGTCGTCGTGCTTGGCGGCGACCGGGATCGCGAGCGCGATGCCGATCAGGGCCTCTCCGGTGATGAAGCCAGCCGCGACCAGGAGGCCGTTGCGCTCGACTTCCGAGCGCCGCTCGTGGGTCGCCTTGGTGCGATCGAGAACGCGGCCGACCAGCCATGCGACGATGCCGCCGAGGAAGATCGGGACGTTGAGATCGAACGGCAGGTAGACGCCGACCGCGAACGCCATCACCGGGATGCGGAACTTCGCTTGCTTCGCGCCGAGGATCGAGTCGAGCACGATCACGGCGACCGCGATCGCCGCGCCGATGCCGATGATCGCCCACGGCAGGCCACCGGCGAACACGCCCTTGGCGACGGTGCCCATGAGGTTCGCCTGCGGAGCGGGCAGACCCTTGCTGCCGATGCCGTAGGCGTCGTTGAGCAGGTTCAGGATCGGCGCCATCGCGAGGGCCGCGACCACCACGCCGAGGATCTGCATCACCTGCTGCTTCCACGGCGTGGAGCCGACGAGCTGGCCGCACTTGAGGTCCTGCAGGTTATCGCCGCCGATCGCCGCCGCGCAGCACACCACGCCGCCGATCAGGATCGCCGCGACCGGACCGGCCGGGCTCTTCATGCCGAGGCCGAGGAGGAGCAGGGCGGAGACCAGGATCGTCGAGATCGTGATGCCGGAAACCGGGTTGTTCGACGAGCCGACGAGGCCGGCCATGTACGACGCCACCGCGGAGAACAGGAAGCCCGCGACGATCATCACGATCGCCATCACGGCGCTGATCCCCGGCGAGTCGGTGAAGTGCCAGAAGATGAAGAACAGCGGCACGACGCTCGCCACGATCAGGATGAGGATGATGTTCATCGGCATGTCGCGCTCGGTGCGCGGCACGCTGTCCTTGCCTCCCGCCTTCGCGCGCTTGTAGGCGTCGAGGCCGGCGGTGATGCCACCGAGCAGCGACTTGCGCAGCTTGTACAGCGACCACAGGCCGCCGACGAGCATGCCGCCGACGCCGAGGTAGCGCGTCACCGACGAGTGGATCTGGGTCGCGGCCTCCGACGCGTTCAATCCGACCAGCTTGTCCGCGAGCGTCGCGAAGTGTTTGGGGTCCGGATCGACGATGCGCGCCGCCGGATCACCGAGCGCGGCGTAGAGCGGCACCGCGATCCAGCGGTTGATCGCAGCGCCCGCGAAGATCACGACGGCGACGTTGAAGCCGACGATGTAGCCGACCGCGAGCAGCGCGGGCGATGCATTGATGCCGAAGTAGAACGGGACGCCGCTCTTGGCCGCCGCGACCGCCGGAGTGCCGGCCTTCGCCGCCGCCGCCGTGGTCGCCGCACCGCCGGTGACCCAGGTGCCGACCTCGACGATCTCCGACCACAGCTTGAGGCCGGTCGAGCCGACCTTGACGACCGCACCGATCACGCCGGCGAGCACGAGGGTGCTGACCCCGCCGCCGCCCTCCGCGCCTGCCTTCAGCACCTCCGCGGTGGCGACGCCCTCGGGGAACTGTAGCGGCTGGTCGATGATCAGCGCGCGGCGCAGCGGGATGGTGAACAGCACGCCGAGGATCCCACCGAACCCGGCGATCAGCGTGGTCTCGAGGTACGAGAACCGCGTCCACACGCCGAGGATGACCAGCGCGGGGAGCGTGAAGATCACGCCGGCGGCGAGACCCTCTCCGGAGGCCGCCGCGGTCTGCACCGCGTTGTTCTGGAGGATGTTGCCGGTGCGCAGCATCTTCAGCACGGCCATCGAGATCACGGCGGCGGGCACCGAGGCCGACACCGTCATCCCGGCGAACATGCCGAGGTAGGCGTTCGCGCCCGCAAGGATCACGCTGAGCAGTGAACCGAGGATGATGACGCCCACCGTGAGCTCGGGCAGCGTCTTCGTCGCGGGGATGTAGGGGACGACCTGCTGCGGAGCGGAGGCCGGCACCGGCGCGTCTGACATGGGCGAACAGTCGACGGGAACCCGCCCGGCGGTCAAGCCTTGGCAGCGTTACTGCGTGCAGAACTCTTCGGTGCCGCGCGGGTACCGGTAGAGAATCGAGTAACACATCTCCGTCGTCGAGCTCTCACCGTACGTCACGGTCCGAGCCGTGGTGTTGTTCCACGTGCACTCGGTGGTGATGGTGTCGCCGGCCGCGAGCTTGATCGAATCGATCGGGATCACCTCCTGGTGCTCGAACTGGTAGACGCCGTCGTGGATCACGCGGTCGACGCCGCCGGTGTGGATCGTGGTCTTCAGGTGCGTGCCGAGTTGGTGCATGTGCGGGAACAGCCCGATCAGCGTGTACGGCGTGGTCACCGTGCAGGTCCCGGTCTTCGTCGTCGTGGTGTTCGGCGCGATCGACAGGTTGCGCGGCCCCGGCAGGAACAGGTCGACCTCGTCGGTCACCGTGGCCGGATCGACCTCGAGCACCTCGACGCCCGAGGTTCCGGTCAGCGGCGCATCGGAGGTGTTGAACACGTGCAGCTGGAGGCCGAGCGCGGTGCCCGCGGCGAACTTCAGCGCCTTGCCGGGCGGGAACATCAGCTCGTTGGTGCCGACGCCTGACGCGAAGATCGCGTTCGCCCCGTTGAGCCCGCGAAACAGCAGCGTGTGGTGCGTGCCCTGCGGCGCGAGCGGCCGGATGCCGCCGACCACCATGTCGTGATCGACCGTGATGATCTGGAGGTCCGAGGTGTGCTCGCCGCCGGGCGGCAGCGTCCAGCCCTTCTCGATCAACGTCTGCCACGAGCTGCTCGCCGGAGCATCCGGCAGCGGCTGGTTGCCTCCGTCGGTTCCGCACGCCGCGAGCAACGTCATGACGCCGAAGCCAAGGGCGGTCCTCATCGCGGATGACTCTACCTCGCCACCACCGTGCGCCGTCACCAGGTTTTTTCCGGTCGCCGTGGATCAGCGGCGCTTGACGCGAGCCCTTTGCGTGCCCCACGGGATGTGCGAGACGTCGAGCGTGAAGCCGCGCAGCTTCACCGGGCGCAGTACATCCCCGGCTTCCAGCGTGGCAACGTCACGGTAGCCCGCAGGCGATGGGCGCGTGCGAACCTCGACGGTCTGCGTGCGCACGTTGACGATCCAGTACTCGGGGACGCCGCCCTCGGCGTAGATCTCGGTCTTGAGCACGCGATCCTTGACGAGGGAGCTCTCCAAGACCTCGATGAGGAGCAGCGCCTTGCGAGGCAAGCGCGGCCGCATCGCGCGCCGCAGGACCGCGACATCGGGCTCGGGGACCGAATCCCCCGTCGCCGCGAACGACGAGTGCCCGCGGACCTCGTAGCGCTCGGTGTCCAGGCCGAGCACGAGCTGCTGGTGAAGCCACGCGCAGATCCGCGCGTGCGGTTCGCCTTGCGGGCTCATTTCGACCAGCGATCCGCGCAGCAGCTCGATGCGCTCGTCACCGAACGCGCCGAGCTTGATGAGCTGCTCGTACTCGTCACGGCGCAGGCCGCGCACGCGCTCGGGTCGCAACAGCTCCGGGGTTAGCATGGGGTCGAGCATAGCATTCGCGCACGGCCGCACCTCGCAGGACGCGTGCCACCGGTAACTCGTCGGAATCGCGCCGGCGCGCTGTCCGTGCCCGGCCGGAGCTCGGACGCTCGATCCGGTGGGTGGACACCGAAGCGAGCCACAGCTTTGGATCAGCAGTTCGCAGGTTGGCGGACTAGCGCGAAGCCGGGTGTGGTGCGTTGATCACCCACGTATGCGTCATTGCTTGCTGCGTCGTGCCGTTGCGCTGATCACCCTGCTGCCGTTCGTGGCCACCTCGTGTGGCGGGAAGAGCCGGAGCACGACTCCGCAGCAATCTCCGCTCTCCGATCAGGTGCTGGTGCAGAGCCAGGATCTGCCGGCGGGCCTCGACCTCCGGGTCTCGGAGGGCAGGCAGGGCGCACCGGCGTTCGATCGCGCGAAGCTCGCACCCGCGACCAAGCTGACCGCTGCCGAGGCGCAGGCGCTGCTCGCGCGCGGCACGCCGATCACCTTTGATCCGGTGGACAAGCAGGCGTTCGCGCTGCGCGATCGATCGCAGCCACCGCCACGCACGGGGCAGACGATCAAGGGGACGTTTCCGCCGCCCGCATCGACCCTGCTGCCGCCGGCGAGCAGCGATGCCGGCAAGGACCTGACCGTGCTGCGGTACATGCCGGAGGGGCAGGTTCCGTATGCGCCCGAGCTGTCGGTGACGTTCAGCCAGCCGATGGTCGCCGTCACCTCGCAGGACGACGCGGCGACCACCGTGCCGGTGCGGCTGACGCCGACGCCGAACGGCCACTGGCGCTGGATCGGCACGCGCACGCTGCTATTCGATCCCCAGACCCGATTCCCGCAGGCGACGACCTATCAGGTCGAGGTGCCGAGTGGCACGCGGAGCGCGAATGGCGGCGCGCTGAAGGCCGCGACGAAGTTCACGTTCGAGACGCCGCCGCCGGCCATCGTGTCGAGCTTCCCGGGGAGCAGCACGCCGCAGCGGCTCGACGTGCCGATGTTCATCATGTTCGATCAGAAGATCGAGCCGCTGGCCGCGGTCAAGGCGGTTCACGTCACCGCGGAGGGCAAGCCGGTGGCGATCGAGTTACTCGATGCCGCGGCGATCGCCGGTGACAAGGATCTGAAGCTGCTGGCCGAGCAGGCGAGGAAGGCCGAGTGGGAGGGCCGGTGGATCGCGTTCCGGCCGAAGACGCCGCTGCCAAAGGATGCGCGGATCGAGGTGGAGGTCGCGCCGGGGATGCCCTCGGCCGAGGGACCGAACCTGACCAAGGCCGCGCAGCGCTACGCCTTCCGCACCTACGCGGCACTGCGGATCACCGAGGCCGCGTGCGGCTGGGGCGGCGAGTGTCGGCCCGCGATGCCGTTCCGGATCGACTTCAACAATGCGCTCGATGCCGACAAGTTCGACGAGGCGCAGCTCACCATCTCGCCGCCGATCCCGAACGTGAAGGTCGTGCAGGCCGGCGCGCAGATCACGGTGATCGGCCTGACCCACGCGAAGACCACGTACAAGGTCGCGGTCTCGGGCGGCCTGCTCGATGCCTTCGGGCAGACCCTGGGCAAGGACGCCACGCTGACGTTCTCGGTCGGAGATCCCGAGCCGACGTTCTTCGGTCCGAACGGGATGGTCGTGCTCGATCCCACGGCGAAGCGGCCGTCGCTCGACTTCTTCTCGACCAACTACCCGCAGCTGAAGGTCCGGATCTACAAGGTCGGCCCGCTCGACTACGACGCGTTCGGCAACTACCTGCGCAACCAGTGGAACAAGGACAAGCCGCCGAAGCTCCCGGGGACGGCCGTGTTCGACCAGCTGGTGAAGACGTTGCCCGGCAAGAATGACCTGGTCGAGACCCACGTCGATCTGCAGCCAGCGTTGAGCAAGCTGAACCTCGGCCACGCGATCGCGATCGTCGAACCGTATCCGTGGAAGGAGGACTGGGAGCCGCCGCGGATGATCTCGTGGGTGCAGTCGACCCGGCTCGCGATCGACGCACACGTGGATGCGGGAAAGCTGCTCGCATTCGCCACCGACCTCGCGAACGGCAAGCCGCTGGCGAATGTAGCCGTCGAGATCCGGCCGTTCGGGATCAAGGGCACCACCGATGATCAAGGGCTCGTCACGCTGCCGCTCGGCGCCGCGGGTCAGAAGGGCGCGCACTACCTGATCGCGCGGAAGGGCGAGGACGTCGCGTTCGTCTCCGACGACGGCGGCTGGTGGAACGAGTCCGGCAGCTGGGTCAAGCAGGCGCGCCCGACGCAGCTCGCCTGGTACGTCGTCGATGATCGCAAGATGTACAAGCCCGGCGAGGAGGTCTCGCTGAAGGGCTGGCTGCGCACGCTCGATCCCGGAGAGAACGGCGACATCGGCGGCATCGCCGGATCGGTGAACAGCGTGAGCTACACGGTCACCGATGCGAGCGGTAACAAGATCGCGACCGGCTCCGCGGCGGTCAGCAGCGTCGGTGGCTTCGACACCAGGTTCACGCTGCCGAAGACGCCGAACCTCGGCGAGGCCTACATCCAGTTCGCGGCGCAGGGCCGGATCGCCGGCGGGTACACCCACGAATTCGAGATCCAGGAGTTCCGCCGCCCCGAGTTCGAGGTCAGCGCGCAGGCGAGCCAGGGGCCGTTCCTCGTCGGAGCGAGCGGCGATGTGACGGTGACCGCGAAGTACTACGCGGGTGGCCCGTTGCCCGGCGCGCCGGCGACCTGGTTTGTCACCGCGAACCAGACCCGCTTCACGCCGCCCAATCGCGACGACTTCAGCTTCGGCGCCTGGGAGCCGTGGTGGGGCTATCACGGCTTCTACGACGATGAGGGTGGCAGCTCGTACAAGCCTCCGAAGTCGTGGAGCTTCGAGGGCAAGACCGACGCCACCGGCGCGCACACCGTCCACCTCGACTTCCTGTCCCTGAACCCCGCGCTGCCGATGGCGGTCACCGCGAACGCGACGGTGACCGACGTCAACCGCCAGGCGTGGACCTCGTCGGCGGCGCTGATCGTTCATCCGTCCTCGCTCTACGTGGGGCTCAAGACCCGGAAGCCATTCGTCGAGAAGGGCACGCCGTTCGATCTCGACGTGATCGGTGTCGACCTCGATGGCAAGGCCGCGGTGGGGGCGAACATCGAGGTCAAGGCGGTGCGCCAGGACTGGGAGTACAAGCGGGGGAAGTACACGCTGAAGGAGCTCGATCCGCAGACCTGCTCGGTGGTGGCCGCGGCGGCCGCCTCGCCGTGCCGGTTCTTGACCAAGCAGGGCGGCAGCTATCAGGTGACCGCGGTGATCGTCGATGCCAAGGGCCGGCCGAACACCACGAAGCTGACGTTCTGGGTGACCGGTGGCGATCAGCCGCCCGCGCGTGACGTCAAGCAAGAGCGCGTGAACCTGATCCCCGACAAGAAGGAATACGCCGCCGG
The DNA here is from genome assembly GCA_043753855.1 of Myxococcales bacterium. Taxonomy (GTDB): domain Bacteria; phylum Myxococcota_A; class Polyangia; order Haliangiales; family Haliangiaceae; genus JABFXX01. Next base: position 7,056 of record JAYUVX010000004.1, read on the forward strand.
CGATTCCGCCGAGCTGCTGCTGCAGGCGCCGTTCTATCCGGCCGAGGCGCTCGTCACCTGGCGTCGCTCGGGCATCGTCAAGGTCGAGCGGCTCGCGCTGACCGGACCGACCACCACGATCAAGGTGCCGATCGTCGACGCGATGGTCCCGAACCTCCACGTCCAGGTCGATCTGGTCGGCGCGGCGGTGCGCACCGATGACAAGGGCGAGCCGGACCCGGCGCTCCCCCGGCGGCCGGCCTATGCGGTGGGCACGATCAACCTGCCGATCCCCGCGAAGCAGCGAACGCTCCACGTCGAGGTCGCGCCGAATGCGCCGAAGCTCGCGCCGGGTGCGTCGGCGAAGCTGTCGCTGCGGGTCACCGATGCCCAAGGCCGGCCGGTCGCGAACAGCGAGACCGCGGTGATCGTCGTCGACGAGGCGATCCTCGCGCTCACCGGCTATCAGTTCCCCGATCCGATCGACGTGTTCTACGGCCAGCGTGGCGACGACACCACCGATCACTACCTGCGCGCCTTCGTGAAGCTCGCGAGGCCCGATGCGAGCAACCTCGCGCAGAACGCCCCCGGTGCGCGCGGCCGGGCGACCGCCACCGCCTCGGCGCCGCCGATGGAAGCGGGCGACATGGCGCGACCCCCATCCCCACCAGCGAAGATGAGCAAGCACAACGAAGGGGAGGCCGACAAGGATTCCGATGGCGTGGCCGATTCGCCGGACCGGCAGCCGGCGATCGCGATCCGCTCGAACTTCAATCCGCTCGCCGCGTTCTCGCCGGTGGTGAAGACCGATGCCGCGGGCCGCGCAACGGTGGACATCAAGGTTCCCGACAACCTCACGCGCTATCGGATTGTCGCGATCTCCACCGCCGGCGATCGTCAGTTCGGCAAGGGCGAGAGTGCCCTGACCGCGCGGCTACCGCTGATGGTGCGGCCGAGCCCGCCGCGGTTTCTGAACTTCGGCGACACCTTCAAGCTGCCGGTCGTGGTGCAGAACCAGACCGACGCACCGATGACGGTGAAGCTCGCCGTGCGCGCCACCAACGCGACGATCACCGAGGGCGCGGGCCGCGAGGTCACCGTTCCGCCGAACGATCGCGTCGAGGTCCAGTTCCCGGCTGCCGCCGCGCTGGCCGGCACCGCGCGGTTCCAGGTGATCGGCTCCTCGGGGAACGTCTCCGATGCCGCGGAGCTCGCGCTGCCGGTGTGGACGCCGGCCACCACGGAGGGCTTCGCCACCTACGGGGTGATCGACGATGGTGCGATCAAGCAGCCCGTGGCGCTACCGGGCAAGGTGATCACACAGTTCGGTGGGCTCGAGGTGACGACGGCATCGACCAATCTACAGGCGCTGACCGATGCGCTGCTCTACCTCGTGAAGTACCCGTACGAGTGCGCGGAGCAGCGCGCCTCGCGGATCTTGGGAATCGCGGCGCTCCGCGACGTGCTGGCCTCGTTCAAGACCAAGGACATGCCATCGCCTGCTGCGCTCGCGACCAGCATCGCGGGCGATCTCGAGCGGCTGTCGCAGATGCAGAACTACGACGGCGGCTTCGCGTACTGGGAGCGCGGTCGTCCGAGCGAGCCGTACCTCTCGGTCTACGTCACGAGCGCGCTCCTGCACGCCAAGGACAAGGGCTACGCGGTGCCGAAGCAGATCCTCGATCGCGCGAAGACCTACCTGAAGGACATCGAGAAGCACTATCCGAGCTACTACCCGCAGGAGGTGCGCTGGGCGATCTCCGCGTACGCGCTGTACACGCGCAAGCAACTCGGCGAGCTCGACCTCGCGAAGGGCCAGAAGCTGTACGCCGAGTACGGGGGCACCGCGAACGCGAAGGTCAGCATGGAGACCCACGGCTGGATGCTCGGGTTGTTCGCGGCGAACAAGGCGGCCGAGAAGGAACGCAAGGAGATCGTGCGCCACGCGATGAACCACACCACCGAGACCGCGGGCGCGGCCAGCTTCGTGACCTCGTACGGCGATGGCAACTACCTGCTGCTGTCGAGCGATCATCGGGTCGACGCGGTGATGCTCGAGTCGCTGATCCTCGAGGCGCCGAGCTCCGACCTGATCCCGAAGATCGTGACGGGCCTGCTCGCGCATCGCAAGGCGGGGCGCTGGATCAACACGCAGGAGAACACCTACGCGCTGCTCGCACTCGATCGCTACTTCCAGACCTACGAGAAGACCACGCCCGAGTTCGTGGCGCGGGTATGGCTCGGTGCGGACTACGCGGGCGAGCTCGCGTTCAAGGGCCGGACGACCGACTACTTCCAGGTCAACATCCCGATGAAGGACGTCGCGACCCACGACCAGCAACCCCTGACGATCCAGAAATTTGGCAAGGGCCGGCTCTACTACCGGGTCGGACTGACCTACGCGCCGGCCTCGCTCCAGCTCGCTGCGGCGGACTACGGGTTCGTGGTGCAGCGCCGGTACGAGAGCGTCGATGATCCGAAGGATGTCACGCGCGATGCGCAGGGCGTCTGGCACATCAAGGCCGGCGCGCGCGTGCGCGTGAAGCTGACGATGGTCAACGAGGCGCGGCGCTATCACGTGGCGCTCGTCGATCCGCTGCCCGCCGGCTTCGAGGCGATGAACCCCGCGCTCGCGGTGACCGGCCCGATCCCCCAGGATCCGAAGGAGCAGACGGCTCGCGGTGCGTACTGGTGGTGGTACGGCCCCTGGTACGATCATCAGAACTTGCGTGACGAGCGCACCGAGGCGTTCTCCCCGCTGCTGTGGGAGGGCGTGCACCGCTATGACTACGTCGCGCGTGCGACGACGCCGGGGAGCTTCGTGGTTCCCCCGACGAAGGCCGAGGAGATGTACATGCCCGAGACGTTTGGACGTGCGGCGAGTGACCGCGTGATCGTCGAGTGAGGAGCCAACCGTGAAGCAACGATCTATCTTCGTGCGGGCGATCGCGCTCGCGACCCTTGTCCCGTTCATCCTCACCTCGTGCGGCAGCAAGAGCCGCACGCAGGATCCAGTCGGCGGCGGCAGCGATGCCGTGAAGGCGGCGCCGATCAAGGTCGTGCCGCTCTCCGAAGCACCTCCCGGTCTGGACCTCCGCGTGTCCAACGGCAAGCAAGGGCCGCCGGCCTTCGATCGCGCGAAGCTCGCACCCGCGACCAAGCTCGCCGAGAGCGAGGCGACCGCGCTGCTGTCGCGCGCCAAGCCGCTCGCGACCGACCCTGCCGACAAGCAGGCCTTCGCGCTGCGTGCGAAGTCGCAGCCGCCGCCGCGCACCGGGCAGACGATCACCGGCACGTTCCCGCCACCGGCCTCCTCGTTGCTACCGCCCGCGAGCAACGATGCCGGCAAGGACCTCAAGGTCCTGCGCTGGATGCCGGAAGGTCAGGTGCCGCTCGCACCCGAGCTCAGCATCACGTTCAGCCAGCCGATGGTCGCGGTGACGTCGCAGGGAGATGCGGCCGGCACCACGCCGGTCAAGCTCACGCCGCAGCCCGCGGGCACGTGGCGCTGGATCGGCACGCGGACGATCCTGTTTGACCCCGACATCCGGTTCCCGCAGGCCACGACCTATCAGGTCGAGGTTCCCGCGGGGACGAAGAGCGTGAATGGCGGTGCGCTCGGCAAGCCCGTGACGTTCAGCTTCGAGACGCCGGCACCGACGGTGGTGGCGGAGTACCCGTCGAGCGGGCCGTACAAGCTCGACGTGCCGATGTTCCTGCTGTTCGATCAGAAGATCGATCCGGCAAAGGTGCTCGCGAAGCTCAAGATCACCGCGGGCTCGCAGGCGTTTCCGCTCAAGCTGCTCGATGCGGCGGAGATCGAGAATGACAAGACGATCAAGAGCCTGGTCGAGCAGGCGAAGCAGGACGAGCAGGACGGCCGCTGGATCGCGTTCCGCTCGACGCTTCCGTTCCCCGCGGATACCGGGATCGCGATCGAGGTTCCGACCGGCACACCGTCGGCCGAGGGACCCAACGTCACCAGGACCGCGCAGACCTACTCGTTCCAGACGTTTCCGCCGCTCAAGATCGAGGAGGCGACCTGCGGCTGGGGTAGCGAGTGCCACCCGGGCATGCCGTTCGTGATCCGGTTCAACAATCCGCTCGACGTCGACAAGTTCGATGCCGCGCAGCTCACGGTGTCTCCCGCGATCCCCGGGGTGCACATCGTCCCGCAGGGCACCTCGCTGATCGTGCAGGGGCTGACCACCGCGCGGACCACGTACAAGGTGGAGGTCTCGGGATCGATCCGCGACGAGTTCGCCCAGACGCTCGGCAAGGCGGAGACCCGCACGTTCAAGGTCGGCGACGCGCAGCCCACGTTCTTCGGTCCCGACGGGCTGGTCGTGCTCGATCCGCTCGCCAAGCAGCCGACGCTCGACTTCTTCAGCATCAACTATCCGCAGCTGAAGGTCCGGCTCTACCAGGTGACGCCCGCGGACTACGACGCGTACGGCTACTACATGCGCAACCGGTGGAACCACGACAAGCCACCGCGGATGCCGGGCAAGCTGGTGTTCGATCAGCTGGTGAAGACCACGTCGGGGAGCAATGACCTCGTCGAGACTCACGTCGACCTATCACCGGCGCTGACCAACAGCCTCGGTCACGTGGTCGCGGTGGTCGAGCCGTCTCCGTGGAAGGAGACCTACGAGCCACCGACGTTGATCAGCTGGGTCCAGGCGACCAAGCTCGGCATCGACGCGTTCGTCGACGGTGACGATCTGCGCGCGTTCGCGACCGACCTCGCAACCGGGGCGCCGAAGAGCGGCGTCGCGCTCGAGATCCAGCCGTTCGGGATCAAGGGCACGAGCGACGATCAGGGCCTCGCCACGATTCCGCTCGGCGCCGGCGGCGCGAAGGGCGCGCACCTGCTGCTCGCGAAGCAAGGCAACGACCTCGCGTTCGTCGCCGAGCACGCGAACTGGTACGCCGAGTCCGGCAGCTGGGTGAAGAGCTCGCGCGGCACGCAGATCGCCTGGTACGTGATCGACGACCGCAAGATGTACAAGCCGGGCGAGGACGTCACGCTCAAGGGCTGGCTCCGCACCATCAACTACGGCAAGGGCGGTGACGTCGCCGGCATCAACGGCGCGGTCACCCAGGTCAGCTACAAGGTCACCGACTCGCAGGGCAATCAGATCGCCACCGGCTCCGCGCCGGTGAGCTCGGTCGGCGGCTTCGACACCAAGTTCACGCTGCCGAAGACGCCGAACCTCGGCTACGCGACGATCCAGTTCGAGACCCAGGGCGCGACGAAGGCCTACTACGGCCACAACTTCCAGATCGAGGAGTTCCGCCGCCCCGAGTTCGAGGTCACCGCCGCGGCGAGTCAGGGCCCGTTCCTCGTCGGCGCTGGCGGTGATGTGACGGTCAACGCGAAGTACTACTCCGGTGGTCCGCTCGCAGGCGCACCGGCGACCTGGTACGTGACCGCGAGCCCGACCTCGTTCACGCCACCGAACCGCGATGACTTCATCTTCGGCTCGTGGGAGCCGTGGTGGGGCTATCACGAGATGAGCTACGACGACGAAGGCGGTCGCTACGACGGCGGCAGCTACAAGCCGGCGAAGACGTGGAACCTCGAAGGCAAGACCGACGCCACCGGCGCCCACACGCTGCACTTCGATTTCCTCTCGGCGAACCCCGCCGTACCGATGTCGGTGACCGCGAACGCGTCGGTGACCGATGTTAACCGCCAGACCTGGACTGCATCGTCGGCGCTGATCGTTCATCCTGCGTCGCTGTACGTCGGGCTGAAGACCAGGAAGCCGTTCGTCGAGAAGGGCACGCCGTTCGACCTCGAGGTGATCGGCGTCGATCTCGATGGCAAGGTCGCGCCGAACGCGAAGATCGAGGTCAAGGCCGTGCGCCTCGACTGGGAGTACAAGCAGGGTCGCTATCAGACCAAGGAGGTCGATCCGCAGACCTGCGACATCAAGGCGTGCTCGTTCGCCACCAAGGAGGGCGGCAGCTACCAGGTCACGGCCACGATCACCGACCCGCAGGGCCGGCTGAACACGACGAAGCTGACGTTCTGGGTCACCGGCGGCGATCAGCCTCCGCAGCGCGAGGTCAAGCAGGAGCTCGTGCAGCTGATCCCCGACAAGAAGGACTACTCGGCGGGCAACACGGCCGAGCTGCTGGTGCAGGCGCCGTTCTATCCGGCCGAGGGTGTGATCAGCTGGCGCCGCAGCGGCATCGTCAAGCTCGAGCGGATCACGATGACCGGGCCGACCACGGTGCTGAAGGTCCCGATCACGGATGCGATGACGCCGAACCTGTACGTCCAGGTCGATCTGGTCGGCGCGGCGGCGAGAACCAACGACAAGGGCGATCCGGATCCGACGCTGCCGAAGCGCCCGGCGTATGCGTCGGGTACGATCAATCTTCCGGTGCCTCCGCGGCAACGCACGCTGAACGTCGTGGTGCAGCCGGGCGCCGCGAAGCTCGGGCCCGGTGAGGACGCGACGCTGGCCGTCGAGGTGCGCGATGCGGCGGGGAAGCCGGTCGCGGGTGCGGAGACCGCGGTGCTGGTGGTCGACGAGGCGATCCTCGCGCTCACCGGGTACAAGTTCCCCAACCCCGTCGACGTGTTCTACAGCGGACGTGGCGCCGACGTGCGAGATCACTACTCGCGCGCGTACGTGAAGCTGGCGAAGCCCGATGCGAGCAAGCTCGCCGCGGACCAGAACGCGGCGGGACCGAGCGGCAGCGGCAGCGTTGCGTTCGCCTCCGACATGGCGGAAGCGAAGCCGCTCGAGGTCGCGGCTTCCCCCGCGTACCGGGCGAAGGCGAAGGAGGCTTCCGCGAAGTCAGCCCTGCGGATGCGCGACGGTGACGCCAAGGACGACGAGGCCCCGGCGAGCAGCGCGGCGATCGCGGTGCGCTCGAACTTCAACCCGCTCGCGGCGTTCTCGCCCGCAGTCCACACCGATGCGAGCGGCAAGGCGAGCGTGCAGATCAAGATGCCCGATAACCTGACGCGCTATCGGATCATCGCGGTGGCCACAGCGGGTGAGCGCCAGTTCGGCAAGGGCGAGAGTGCGTTGACCGTGCGGCTGCCGCTGATGGTGCGGCCGAGCCCGCCGCGGTTCTTGAACTTCGGGGATACCTTCGAGCTTCCCATCGTGGTCCAGAACCAGACCGATTCGCCGATGACGGTGAAGCTCGCGATGCGCACGACCAATGCCACGATCACCGCGGGTACCGGGCGCGAGGTCAGCGTGCCGGCGAACGATCGCGTCGAGGTTCGATTCCCCGCGGCTGCCGAGATGGCGGGCACCGCGCGGTTCCAGATCGTCGGCGCCGCGGGCAAGGCGACCGATGCCGCGGAGGTCAACCTGCCGGTGTGGACGCCCGCCACCACCGAGGCGTTCGCGACGTATGGCGTGATCGACGAGGGCGCGCCGGGAGGTGTGATCAACCAGCCGATCGCGCTACCCGGCCAGGTGGTCACGCAGTTCGGTGGCCTCGAGGTCACCACGGCATCGACCAACCTGCAGGCGTTGACCGACGCGATGCTCTACCTCGTTCACTATCCGTTCGAGTGCGCCGAGCAGCGGGCCTCTCGCATCCTCGCGATCGCGGCGCTGAAGGACGTGCTCGCGGCGTTCAAGACCAAGGACATGCCGTCGGCGTCGTCGATGCAGGCGAGCGTGCAGGCGGATCTCGAGCACCTCGCGCAGATGCAGAACGGAGATGGCGGGTTCGCGTTCTGGGACCGCGGCCACCCGAGCGAGCCCTACCTGACGGTCTACGTGGCGAGCGCGCTCGGCCACGCGCGGGACAAGGGCTTCGTGGTGCCGGTGAATGTCGTCGAGCAGGCGAAGCAGTACCTCCGCGTGATCGAGACCCACTACCCCTGGTACTACGGTCTCGACGTCCGTCACTCGATCTCCGCGTTCGCGCTGTACACGCGCAAGCAGCTCGGCGATCTCGATGTCGCGAAGGGGCAGAAGCTGATCGCGGAGGCGGGTGGCGTCGAGAAGCTCTCGATGGAGGCCGATGGCTGGCTGCTCGGCACCTTCGCCGGTCAGGCGGCGGCGAAGCCCCAGCGCGAGGCGATCGTGCGACACGCGCTCAACAAGGTCAGCGAGACCAGCGGCGCCGCGAACTTCACCACGTCGTACGGCGACGGCGCGTACCTCCTGCTCGCGAGCGATCGCCGCGTCGATGCGGTGATGCTCGAGTCGTTGATCCTGGAGCAGCCCAACCTCGATCTGATCCCGAAGATCGTCACCGGCCTGCTCGCGCATCGCAAGGCGGGCCGCTGGCTCAACACGCAGGAGAACACGTTCGCGTTGCTCGCCCTCGACCGCTACTTCCAGACCTACGAGAAGACCACGCCGGACTTCATCGCGCGGGTGTGGCTCGGTGCGGACTACGCGGGCGATCTGGCGTTCAAGGGCCGCACCACCGACTACTTCCAGATCAACATCCCGATGAAGGATGTGGCGAATCATGACAAACAGGACCTGACGATCCAGAAGGACGGGCAAGGCCGGCTCTACTACCGGGTTGGCATGACCTACGCGCCATCGTCGCTCAAGCTCGATCCCGCGGACTACGGCTTCGTGGTCGAGCGCAGGTACGAGGGCGCGGATGATCCGAAGGACGTCACGCGCGATTCGCAGGGCGTGTGGCACATCAAGGCCGGCGCTCGGGTGCGCGTGAAGCTGACGATGATCAACGAGAACCGGCGCTATCACGTCGCGCTCGTCGATCCGCTGCCCGCCGGCCTCGAGGCGATGAATCCGGCGCTCGCGGTGACCGGCCCGATCCCGCTCGATCCGAACGAGCAGAAGTCGCGCGGCGCGTACTGGTGGTGGTACGGCCCGTGGTACGAGCACCAGAACCTGCGCGACGAGCGGACCGAGGCGTTCGCAGCGATGCTGTGGGAAGGCGTGCACGCCTACGAGTACGTGGCGCGCGCGACCACGCCCGGTAACTTCGTCGTTCCGCCGACCAAGGCCGAGGAGATGTACATGCCGGAGACGTTCGGGCGCTCGGCCAGTGATCGGGTGATCGTCGAGTGATGCTCGAGCCGCGCCTGGATCTTCGCCTCGCGGAGGAACCGCGCGATCTCGTCGGGCCTCGGCTGGTAGGCGCGCATCTGCTTGATCGCGACGTTGCGGCCGATCGTTCGATCATGGCCGACCACGATGTCCCCCATCCCGCCGCGTTCGAGGAGGGTGCCGAGCTCGTAGTTCGGCAGCGACAGCCGGGCCGAGCTCGCCGCGGAGACCGCCGGCTGGCTGTGCTTCGTCGCCCTCGAGTGCCGGGCAAGCGTCGGTTCCAGCGCGGGATCGTCGAAGTCTTGCGCCATGACCGCAGCGTACGTCGAGATTTCGAGGCGCGCGCAGTGTAGGTTCGGAGCGTGGCGCTGATCTTCATCGACGGGAACGACCTGCGCGCGGCGGAGATCCGTCAGATCGCTCCGCAGCTCGCGCTGACCGTGGAAGCGCTGCAGTCGGGGTTCTCGACGAGCGCACCCGAGCCCGGTCACCGCGCGCGCGACAAGGTGCTCGCGCATCCGGTCACCGCGGGCTGCTTCGCCGAGGCGGTGGACCTGACGACGATCGAGGGCAAGAGCCTGCGGCTCGAGCTCGACTCGGAGAACGAGAACCGGTTCTGCAAGTGGTGGCGCGAGACGCCCGCCAAGATGCAGCTCGTGATCGCGCTGCGCCGCGCACCGGACGCGGACATCGAGGTATTCACCGCGGTATGCGAGGGCCGGATCGCCGACAAGCCTGCCGGCCCGCACCTCCTCGGCTGGGACCGGTTGTTCGTGCCCGCCGGTGAGGATGCAACGCTCGCGCAGCTCACCGCGGCGGGCGAGGTCATGGAGTTCCGGCGCGCGGTGTACACGCAGGTCGCCGCGGCGCTCGGCGACTCATGAGCGGCCGATGAGTGGCCGATGAGTGGCCGATGAGTGGAAAGTTCGGCGACCGCGCCACCCAGCCGACCCGCGGGCCGAGCGACATCCTGAAGTGGAAGCTCGGCAAGAAGGAGCCGCGGCGCGAGGACTTCCGGGTGATCGATGCGATCCGTCCCGGCCTTCGCGACGGCGGCGCGGCGGCACTCGCGAGCGGCGATCCGGTGGCGGTCTGGATCGGTCACGCGACCTGGGCATTCCGGCTCGGCGGTCAGCTCGTCGTCACCGATCCGATCTGGTCGACGTCGATCAGCGGTGCGGTGCCGCGGCTGGTGGCACCGGGGATCCCGCTCGCGGATCTCCCGGCGCCCGATCTCGTGCTGGTCACGCACGATCATCGCGATCACATGGATCTGCCGACGCTCGGCAAGCTGCCGCCCACGGCGACATTCATCGTACCGCTCGGCAACGGCGCGCGGATCGCGAAGCTCGGCCACACCCGCATCGTCGAGCTCGACTGGTGGCAGACCCACGCCCACGGCTCGCTCGAGATCACGATGGTGCCCGCGCGGCACTGGTCGATGCGGATGCCGTGGAACAAGAACGACACGCTGTGGGGCGGCTACGTCGTGAAGGGTCCCGAGGGCAGCGCCTATCACTCGGGCGACACCGCGTTCGGCGAGCACTTCGCGGAGATCGCCGCGAACGTCGGCACGGTCGACTGGGCGATGCTGCCGATCGGTGGCTACTCGCCGCGCTGGTTCATGGAGCCGCAGCACGTCGATCCGGTCGAGGCAGCGCGCGGGTTCGAGGCGCTCGGCGCGCGGAACTTTCTCGCGATGCACTGGGGAACCTACCGGCTCACCGACGAGGCGATCGGCGAGCCACCCGAGCGCCTGCGCGCGTACTGGGCAGAGCGTGGCCTCGATCCCGCGCGGCTGTGGATCCTCGATGCCGGTGAAGCGCGTCCGCTGCGCTAACGCACGCGGTTCTTGATTGCGCGGATCGCGGCGGCACTCGCCGGATTGTCGTCGGCGCGCAGGCAGCGCGCGATCTCGCGGAGCGCGACCCCCGGTGCGCCATCGGTGGTGACCACGGAGCGCAGCCGGGCGAGACCGGGCTCACCGAGCGCCGCGAGGACTGGTGCCGGTGGATCGGTAGCCAGATCCGCGCACAGCACCTGACCCGCTGCGAGTGCGACGGCCGGATCGGTATCGGTGACGATCGCCTTCGCGACCCGATCGCGGAGCGCGGCCGGTACCGGCACCGCGAGATCGAGGATCGCGGCGTGGCGCAGCGCGGGATCCGGATCCCCGAGCGAGGTCTCGAGCGGCAGCCCGGCGCCATCGGGTGCGAGCGCAGAGGCGGTATCGAGCGCGATCACCCGAAGATCGATCCACCGCTCGCGGTCACCGGCGAGCGCGGCGAACGTCAACCGCCAGCCGGTCAGCTCGTCCGGCGCGAGATCGTCCGCGAGCTCCTGGCGTGCGAGCTCGCGAGCGATCGCTCGGGCGGCACGCGCCGCCGGGATCGCGGTGCGGCGATCCGAGCCACGCGCGACCCGGGCGAGCGCATCGAGCAGCTCGGGCCGGCCCTCGACCCGCGGCGCGGCGGCGATCGCGCCGAGTTGGGTCGCCCGGTCCGGAGAGGCAAGGGCCTGCTCGACCAGCGCGGCACCGGCGAGCGCACCCAGCCGGCTGGCCTCATCGAGATCCCCCCGCTCGACGGCGGCCTTCATCGCGGCGATCCCGGCCGTAGCGACGATCAGCCAGCCCATGGAATCGATCATGCGGTTTTCATGCGGCCAGGAGCAGGAAACTACGGCGAAAAATTTGACAGGGTGATAGGGCGTTCAGTACCGTCATTCCGTTCAGTACTCTCACCGACGAAACAGGTGGCCATGGCCGACGCTCTCACTCTGCGCCAGCGCGAAATCCTCGATTTCATTTCAGCTTCGATCGCCGAGCGCGGCTTTCCTCCCACGCTGCGCGAGATCGGCGAGCACTTCCAGATCCGGTCGACCAACGGCGTGAACGACCACCTGAAGGCGCTCGAGAAGAAGGGCCACCTCCGGCGCGAGGACCTCAAGTCGCGGGCGATGCGTCCGATCCTTCCCGACGGGAGTGGCGAGGTCGTCCCGCTGCGTCGCGGGGCCGCGATGGGGACTGGCAACGTCGAGATCGTCTCCCCGATCGCCTCGGACGACAACATGGCCGAGATCCCGATCCTCGGCCGGGTCGCCGCGGGCGTCCCGATCCTCGCGGTCGAAAATGCCACGGACACCGTCCGGGTGGACCGCATCCTGATCGGCGGTCACCGCGAGGTGTTCGGCCTGCGCATCGTCGGAGAGTCGATGATCGAGGACGGGATCTTTGACGGGGACTACGTGTTCGTGAAGAAGACGCCGAGCGCGGCGCCCGGGGACATCGTAGTGGCGATGATCGAGGGCGAGGCCACCGTGAAGCGGTACTACCCGGAGGGCGACCGGATCCGGTTCCAGCCCGCCAACTCGAACATGACCCCGATCATCGTGAGGCGCTCCGACTTCAAGTCGGTCGATATCATCGGGATTGTCGTCGGCGTTTATCGAAAGCTTTAGATCCAATCGGAGGGAAAAACGGGCCAACCAATCGGTGGTTCGTATGTCAAACTCCAGCATCGGTGGCTCGTCGGAAACGTGTATATCGCAGCCGCTGGCTGCTCGTTCCGGCCCTCCTCGCCTCCGCGACGGCCCAAAGCACTGCTTTTATTACGTATGAGGCGACCCGGCCGCCTCCGATTCCCTCGCTGACCATCCGGCTGACGGGCGAAGGGAAGGGGCAGGTCCTGGTCACCAAGGTCGGGGACAACACCCCGCTCCTCCGGTGTGCTCAGAAAGAGGACGAGCTGGCGATCCTCGAGGGCTCGGACCCGGAGACCCGGATCGAAGGCGTCGCACACTACCTGGAGAACCTGGCGCGCCGGCTCAAGGATCCACCGTCGGGCACCAAGGTCTCCGCCGGACCGCGCTGCACCATCGAGGTGCCGGCCGGGACCCAGATCCGGCTGACCGCGGTGCTCGGCGACGAGGCCACGTTCGGCGGCTACGCACAGTATCCGATGCGCACGCCGAGGGAGCTCCAGCGCTTCCTCGGCGATCCGCTCGCATCGTGCATCCACGACGACGTGATGGCCGCGGCGGCCGCCGGCGATTCGAACGACTGTGCGCTGACGATCGCCGCGGATCTCGATGTCGCTGCCGAGTTCGTCCCGACGCCTCAGAAGATCGACGTCGCGTTCGCCAACGATCAGCAGATCGACGCGCTGATCAAGCCGATCGTCCCGGCGCCGCCGCCTCCGCCGATCGATCCGGAGAAGCTCGAGGACAAGCCGCTCGAGGTCGCGATCGCGCCGCCGCCGAAGCTGCCGCCGCCACCGCAGATCAAGCCGCCGCCGCCACCTCCTCCGCCACCCGCAGAGAAGAAGGCACCGCCGCCGACGCCACCACCGAACCAGGTGATGGTCGAGGTCAAGGACGACAAGAACGTCAAGGACAAGGCGCCCGACGACGCCAAGGCGCTGTCCGACAAGAATCGCGACGTCGCCGAGGAGACGCGCGCCACGCAGACCAACCTCGACAAGGAGTCCGAGGGCAAGGCGGTTGCGTCGCGCGAGAACGACGACACCAAGTCGATGGAGGTCGGTGGACCCGAGGACAAGATCCGTCAGCTCGAGGAGACCAAGCCGACCACCGACGAGCGGATGAAGGAGACCGATCACTCCGGCAAGGAGCTTTCGGCCACCGGCGCGATCGTCGGCGTGGGCGGCGAGAAGGGCGACGAAGGCACCGGCGACAAGGAGCCCGGCGTGCTGTCGATGCGCGGCATCGATGGGCGTGGCGCGATCACCAAGCAGGGCGATGGCCGCAAGATCGGCAAGCAGGGCGCGCCCGGGATCAACTCGCCGCTGTCGTTCCAGGACTACGAGCGGATCATGGGCAAGGAGAAGATCGACGACGAGCGCGCCGTGGCCGCGCGCAAGATGTCGAGCAAGAAGGGCCGCTGGGAGCGCAAGCTCGATGCGGTCAAGAGCTCGCTCGAGAACTTCGTCCCCGATGTTCGGCCCGGCAACCAGACCGCGCTGAAGACCCGCGCGCATCCGTTCGCGCTGTACGTCGCGCGCATGCACCGCCGGATCCACGAGCTGTGGGGCTTCGGCTTCCTCGAGCAGCTCGATGACAAGAGCGCGGACTACCCGCTCAACAACCCCGACCTGTGGACCAACCTCGAGATCTCGGTCAATCCCGACGGCACGCTCCACAAGATCACGATCGCGAAGACCTCGGGCAAGACCGAGTTCGATGTGGCCGCCGTGGACACCGTGCTGTCGTCGGCGCCGTTCGATGCTACGCCCGAGGCGATCCGCTCGGTCGATGGCCGGATCTACTTGCGCTGGGGGTTCTACCGGAACTGGCGCCAGTGCGGCACGTTCAACGTCGAGCCGTACATCCTCACCGAGGTGCCCGATGACGGCGGCGTGGGCGCGCTCGATGATGGCGCCATGGTCGCGAACACCGCGAAGCTGCCGGGCAAGAAGAGGAAGCTGCCCGCCGAGGTCGCAGGCAAGCCGGTGACGCCGGATGATGGCCACGCCAACGACCGCGTGAATCCGGTCTCCACGGTCACCGACAAGGAAGCGCTGTTCGCCGCGAACCTCTGGGTGTCCGCGTTCGCGACCGCATCGGTCGACAAGCTGGTGAAGTACTCCACCGTGCCGTTCTACGCGGGCGGCAAGGTCGCGGCCGAAACCACGGCTGATCTCAAGGAGATGTACAGCGGGCTCGTCGTGGAGTCCGGTCCGATGAAGGACTGGAAGCTATTGACCGCGAACGAGTACGCCAGCGGGAGCGGTGCCCTCTCCGAAGGCAACCTCGTCCTTCAGGTCCGGACCGCCAAGGAGTCGTTCGCCGTCGTGCTCACCCGCACCAAGTCCGGCGACTACCGCGCGACGCAGCTGGCTAGGTAGCCTTCAGAACCTTCGCTGCGAACAGGCCTTTCGGTCCATTCGACTCCTCGTACTCGACGGTCTGACCTTGGTTGAGGGTGCGGAACCCTTCCCCGGTGATCGACGAGTAGTGGACGAACACGTCCTTGCCATCGTCCTGCCGGCTGATGAAGCCGTAGCCCTTGGCATCGTTGAACCACTTGACGGTACCGACCTGCGACATCGTTACGACCTCCGTCGCGGCCACACCACCCGTGCCGCGCACTCTCGGTTTCCCATTCGGAAGGCGAACGCTCAACAACAATTTCGGAGAAAGCGATCGGGGTATTTAAAAGTTCATTGGGAACGAAACGTCCGGACGTCACGGGTAACGGAGATCACCAGAACATTCGCGGGGGATCGTGCGTTGGAGTGAAGAGTGCCTGTAGTTCTGGCTGCTTCATCGATGTGGCACCGTGGTGTCATGAGGAAGTTGCTGCTCGTGGGCCTCGTGACGGCGGGCGCGTGCAGCTCGCCCGCGGGGCCCGCGAGCCAGGCAGGAGACAAGATGGCCGCGACGATGCCCCCCGCGCCAGCGCCGGGACCGACGTCGACGACGCCGACCGGGCAGTCCGCGCCAGTGGTCAGGACCGGCACGCGGACTACGCGGATCGAGGCGCCGCATGGTGGGGCGATCGTCACCCTCGCGGTCACCCCCGATGGCAAGGCCGGTGTCAGCGTCGACGAGCTCGGAGGCGTACGGCTGTGGCCCACGCTCGATGGAGCCAGCGAGCCGCGGATCGTCGATCTGCCGGTGCCGCGCCAGATCGCGGTGATGCCCGAGCACCGCGGCTTTCTGATCGCGATGCTCGACGAGGTCGGCTCGCTGGTGCTGGAGGTCGTCGACCACGACGGCATCGGCCTCCAGCGTGCCAATCCGCCGTCGGAGCCCGCGTTCCGGGGCATCGGGATCACGTCGGCCGGGCCGATCGGCTGGCGCGCCGATCAGATCGTGATGCGGTTCGCGGCGGATGGCACGGTGAGCGAGCAGCTCGGCACCGAGCCGGGACAGCGGATCATGGCGATCACCACCAGCGGGGACAAGGCGGTCGCCGTGATCGAGTCGGGCTCCGACAAGCTGACGCGGCGCGCGCGCTGGCTCGTGTTGACGCCGAAGCTCGCCTGGGGCGGCTGGATCGCCGCGGGGGAAGAGGTGAGCGGCGTGCTCGCGCTGTCGCCGACCGGCAAGCGGCTCGCGATGCTGAGTGGCGTGGCCGGGCAGATCGCGCAGCTGACGGTGATCGACACCGTGAACGGCAGCGTGGTCGGAACGCAGGCTGATCAGGCGGCGCTCGACATCGCATTCGTCGACGACGATCACCTCGCGATGGCCGCGAACAGCACGATCGCGTGGGCCAAGCTCGACGACAGGGCCGGGCCGAAGGCGGCGCCGCCCAATGGTAAGCCGCCGGTCGTCAACAACCTGTCCGAGACCGGAATGATCGCCGCGGGTGGCGGGCATGCGGTCGGCGCGATCAACGGCGAGCTGATGATCGCGACGCCCACCAAGCTCGAGTACCTCGGCTACGACCTCGGATCGCCGGCGGTCGCCGCGGTGGCGCCGAACGGCGCGCTGATGATCGGCGTGGGCGATACGTTCGCGCTGCTCGACACCAACCTGCGCGCGGTCGGCAGCCCGAACCTCGGCGTGCTCGCGACCTCGGCGGTGTCGGAGCTGCGGTGGGTCGGCGGCGATGACTGGCTGGTCGAGTCATCCCGGATCTCCGATGGCATCACCACACTCGCAGTGACGGATCCGATCCACAGCAAGACCTCCGTGCTCCGCACCGATCTCGCGATGGTGCAGCTGATCCTCCACGAGCCGGCGACTGGTCTCATCACGCTCTCGCTCGGCGACGCACCCGAGGTCGCGAGGTGGGATCCGGTGAACCACAAGCTCGACAAGATCGCGGCGCTGCCCAAGCCCAAGGGCTACGAGCAGGCGGAGCTGGTGCCGGTGATCCCGGCGCTCGCCGGCGGCACGTCGCTGGTCGTCGTGCACATGCGCGATCGGATGACCGTGCGGTGGGTCAAGGATCCGGCCGCGCTCGAAAAGGGGGCGAGCATCACCGTGGATGGCTCGCTCGCCGGCGTCGATGCGGCGGGGCACGCCTTCGTGTGGCAGAACACGCCGACCGGGCCGCTCGAGCTCGTCATCTACCTCGATGCCAAGCGGATCGGATCGATGACCACCGACGAGCCGGTGACGTTGTGGCCGGATCGCAAGGGAGCACGCGTGGTCCAGGTCGGGCAGCGCAGCATCGGCCTCGCGAGCACGGACGGCACGCGGAGCTGGCTGCAGTCGCTCCAGCTCGTGACCGAGGCGCTGTGGCTCGACGATGGATCGATCGTCGTCGTCAGCGCGGGTGGCCTCGCGCGGCTCGATGCGAGCACGG
>JAYUVX010000005.1:0-8115 GCA_043753855.1 Myxococcales bacterium
GTCGATCGTATAGCAGCGCGGGTGTGCGCCGTCGCGAGGATCTCTGTCAAAACAGCACGATCCGCAGTGGTGCGGCGAGGACCGTCCCTGCCACGGGTGTGCCGTCGACGATCGTCGCGAACACCACCCCCGGCGGTGCGTCGTCCGGAAGCGTGATCTGACGCAGCGGATCACCGGTACGCGGGTCGAGCACGAGCACCTCGCGCAGGCCAAGCCCGTGCGCGATCACGAGCGGACTCCCGGTAGGACCGCGGGCCGGTGCGGTCACGACCGGTTCGTCGATCGCATAGTCGTTGCGGGCGCGTAGCCCTCCGCCGAGCTCGTAGAGCGTGTACTGCCAGCTGTCACCGAGCGACGGCGGGGAAGGCACCGGTACCGACATCGGAGGCGCCTCGGGATCTTTGGGCGGCGGCGGCCGGCCATAGAACGGGCGACGCACCGCCAGCGCGGGACTCGGTGGCCGTGGAGGCACCGGGATCGGGCCACCGGCCGTGGCACCCGTGACCAGCTCGCCTGACGCGCGCCACGTCAAGTTCAATCCGGGCATCGCCGTGGCCTCCCCGGTCAGTGCATCGATCCGCAACGCATCGCCATCCTCGAGCTCGACCAGCACGCCATCGTGAGACGGCGAGATCGCGCGCACGACGCCATCGACCTCGAGCGACCACAACGGGAGCAGACCGAGCTCGGTCATCCGCGCCACCAGCCGCCCGCGCTCGTACGCGATGATCAGCGTGCGCTCACCGACCGCGATCGCCGCCGCGCGCATGCTCGCACCATCATCACTCGCGAGCGATGCGCGAACCTTGCCGCTCGCAGCATCGAGCACGTACACGTGATCCGTGGCGTGCACCAGCACCGCATCACCGGCCGCCTGCAGCGCATCGATGCTGTCGCCCTCCCACTCCCACTTCGCCACGCCATCGCGCGAGGTCGCGCGCACCGTCGAGGTGCCGGCCCGCGCTCCCCGCGCGCCGCACACCACCACCTCGCGCGCCACCGCGATCGCGACCGGCTGACCTGCCCCACAGCCATCCATGCGCTGCCAGCGCCACGTTCGCTTCGAGAGATCGATGCTCGCGACACCAGCGCCGATCGTCTCGTCGGGAGGATGCTCGAGCGGCACCGTGTAGAGCACCTGACTGTCCGTCGGATCCACGGCGACCGCGCCGACGGTGTGCTTGCCGGTATCCGGCTTTGCGATCGCTGCCGTGAGATCGAGCGGCTTGCGCACCGGAAGGTCGCGAAGCTCCGCGGGCACCGCGACGCCCCGCGTGCGCGGAGAAATCCGCAACGTTCGCGCATACCGCGGTGGCAACCCGAGCCGGCGTACGGTCTCGCCCTGCGAGCCGGCCCAGCTCGCTGCCAGGATCGCCGTCTCGCCGAGCACGCCGCCGAGCGCCGCGAACGGGAGATACGCGCGCACGCCGGTCCGGTCGAGCACGACCGCCGTCAGGGGGCTGGCACGAACGAGCCGGCGATCGCCGCGCGTGGAGATCAGCTCGCCGAGCGGTGGCAGCGACGTCGGCAACGGCGCGCCGGTCAGATCACGAGGCCAGCTCGCCACGCCGCCCGTCGTCGAGATCTCGAGACGGTCGGCCGCATCCCGCGCCTTCCACCAGCCGCGCACGCCGTCGACGCGCCCGGTGATCTTGCCGGTCGCGCGGGCGAGCGCCACCACCGTCGGACCATCGAGTGCCTGCCCGGCGACGATCACCGAGTCGCCTTCGCAGGCCTCGATGCTGGTGATCGCGCCGATCGGCGTACCCCATGCGATCGCGGGGACGCCCTTGGCCGCGGTGATCCGGACCAGCCGGCCGTCCTGCCCGGTCGAGAACAGCTCGCGCCCCGCATCGCCGCAGCTCGCGATGATCGATTCGGAAACCACCGTCGCGGGCAGCTTGACCCGCGCGATCTCGTTGCCCGTGGTCGCATCAAGGATGATCGAGACACCGAGGTCGCCGGTCACCACGCGATCGTCGGTCATCGCGATGAACGGCAGCTCGGAACGCCACGCGCCCTTGCCATCGAGCTTGACCCCGCGCGTCCCGTTTGCACCGGCGCAGACGATCGCCTCGTCGGTGACTCCGACCACCGGACCTTCACACGCGGTGGGATCTCGCCACACCACGCGACCCTGCTCGATCTCGATCAGCTCGATCGCAGGCCGCACGCCCTCCAGCCCGTAGATCACCGCGCGTGCGGGTCCCGGCCCCGGAACCAGCCAGGGCGTCGGCAACCGCAACGGGAACCTCACGTCCCCGGTGATGCCGGCCGGCGGCGCGGGCTGGGTCGCCTGGCTGCGTCCGATCCGCCCGCGGGCCGCGCCGATCGGCCAGCTCGGTGGCGGCGGCGGATACACCCAGTGCGGCGGCGGCACCGGAGGTGGCGGCGCGGAGGCCTCGCATGCCGCGAGGGCCAGCAGCAGCACGACCCGGCGGTGCACGGGGGAGTGCATAACACGTCCGCTGGACCCGCGAGTTACCGCGCCCGGCGGTACCGGAAATCGACGGAGACCCGCAGCTGATCTGCCGTGCGGTTCGGCAGCGCGCAGTGGACGGTCAGGGCCGAGAACAGGATCACATCGCCCGCGGCGAGAGCCGCGCTGCACCACGGTGCCTCCGCCGGGACCTCGGTGCCGATCACCTGGTCGCCACCGCGCTCGACCGCAGCGTGCGGGCGCACTCCCTCGCGATGCGAGCCGGGCAGCACCGCGAGCGGCCCGAGCGCGATCGGACACGGTCCGAGTGGCAGCCACGCGGTCCACACCTCGTGCGCGTCGGCGAGGTAGGCGGCATCCTGATGCGGTGGCGTGGTGAGATCGACCGCGCCGGGAGATACCAGCCGGCACACATCGCCGACGTGGAGCTGTGGTTCGCCGCCGAGAATCGGCCGCAGCAGTGCGAGCAGCTCGGGTGCCGCCGCGAGCTCGCGATACGCCTGCGATCCGAGCACGTCACCGAGAAACGCGAGCCACCGCGGGTCATCCCAGCGGCCGAGCCGCAGCGCCGGATCGCTCTTGCCTTCGACCACCCAGCCGCGCGACGCGAGCGCGTCATCCACCACCGCGCACAGCGCAGCGAGCCGCTCCGGCGGCAGCGCGCCGCGCACGTACACGCAACCATCGCGCTCGGCGCGCTTCCGCAGTGCATCCTCATCGCGCTCGGTCGCCACCAGCGGGAGCTCGGTCCGCTCGATGACGTTTCGCGCCTGCATGTGCCAGCTCGACGATACGCCGGTCTGTGGTGCGGTGGCGCGCACGCGGATCGCACCGGCGACCGGGGGCGTGCATGCGCCCATCCCGCGCTCGTAGGCGATCCAGTCGTGCGCGAACTCGGCAGTTCCCGCGCGCGCGGGCAGCTGCAAGCCATCCCACGCCACGGCGTCGCGCACGAGCGCAGCATGCGCGGCGCCGATCCAGCGCGCGACCTCGTCGGCGACCTCGGCGTGAAACTCGGCCGGCGCGGCATGGACCAGCGCGCACACTGCCTCCGCGGGCTCGCGCCGGCGATCGCCGCAGCACGGTACGACCAGCGTGGTGCCCTCGCCGTCGAGGATCGCCTCCGCGAACCGCGCGAGCTCGTTGCGGATCGCGGACAGTCGCGGCCGCCCCGACGCGAGCAGCGCATCGACGAAGCCGGCGAGCTCGCGCTCGAGCGCGAACCGCACCACGTGGATCGTGGTCTGCAGCAGCCGCTGGTTCCACAGTGCCGAGAGCAGGTAGCCGAACGCGAATGCGCCGGCCCAGTCCTCGATGGTCAGCGACGTCGTCGCCACCACGATCTCCTCGTACTCCACGACGTGCTGGAGCTCGGCTGGATCCACGGGCCACTGGGGTACCTGCCGCGTCACCAGGCCGTGCCGAGCGCGGTAAGCCGGCTCCGCGAGCTCGGCATTCTCGAGCACGCGGGTCGGATACAAAAAGAACGTGTCCCCGGGAAATGGCGTGATCCCCGCGACGACGCTCGCCCGGATCGACGCCGCGGTCTGGGCCGGCAAGCCGAGCATCAGCTCGTTCACCGTCGACAGGCCGCGCTCGTGACAGTGCGCGCGCAGGGCGAGGGCAGCGGCCGGTCGGATGTTGTCGCGCTTGATCGCGATCAGCACCGCGGGATCGAAGTCCTGCATCGACAGCGCGACCTGGGTCCCGACCCCGTGCTCGCGCAAGATCTCGACGGTCTGCAGATTCTTCGCGGTCGCGTTCTTGGTCAGGTGAAAGAACACGAATCCGGGCGCGCCCCATCGCTGCGAGGTCCGGCCGATCGATCCGGTGATCTCGACATCACGCCGGCGGATGCCGAAGTTGGCGTCGACCAGGTACAGGTACGGTACGCGGCGCTCGCCGATCCACGCGAGCTCGCGGTCGATCCGATCGGACGGCAGCTCGTTGACCTTGCTCTGTGTTGCCTGGCCCCAGTCGCAGAACGCGCACGAGAACGGGCAGCCTCGGTTGGTCTCGAGCACCACCGCGTGGATCGCCGAGAGCTCGCCACACGCGACCAGCTCGTCGAACGTGCCATCGAGGTACGGCGAGCCGATGGTCGCGAACCCATCTCCCGCGAGTCGCGCCCGCGGCGGGCCCGCGACGATCGTATCCTCGTGACGAGCGATCACACCGGCGATCCCCGTGATCGGTCGCTCCGAACGGAGCGCGTCGATCAGATCGCCGAGCGCCTGCTCGCCCTCGCCCAGCACGAGCGCATCGAGCCAGGCGTGATCGTCGAGGAACCTCGCGTACGCGTCGGGACGCCGCGGCACCGAGGGTCCACCGGCGATGATCCGCAGCACAGGCCGGAGCGCGCGCGCCCGCCGCGCCACCGCGAGCGCGTAGTTGCGATTCCACGCGTACAACGACAACCCGATGACATCCGCTTGCGCGAGGATCCGCGCCGCGGCGTCGACTTCCGTGCGCCGCACGTGGACACTCACGGTGAGCTCCGCGAACCGCTGCCGGAGCGTCGACGCGAGCAGCCCCGCCGCGAGCGGTGGAACGCGCAGCGAGGTCGCCCCGTCGTACTGCGCGATCGCGACTCGGAACACGCCCCAGCGTACCGCGCGGCGGCGGGACGGGGCCGAAGATCGGCCTACACGCGCTCGAGAACGGTCGCGATGCCCATGCCGCCGCCGATGCACAACGTGATCAGCGCGGTGGATTTGTTCGAGCGCTCGAGCTCGTCGAGGGCCGTGCCGAGCAGGATCGCGCCGGTGGCACCCAGCGGGTGACCGAGGGCGATCGAGCCGCCGTTGACGTTGATCCGCGCCGGATCGATCCCGAGCACGCGCGCCGTCTGCATCGGCACGGTGGCGAACGCCTCGTTGATCTCCCAGAGGTCGACGTCCTTGACCTGCATGCCGGCACGAGCGAGCGCCTTCTGCGAGGCCGGCGCCGGTGCCGTCAGCATGATCACGGGCTCCGCGCCTGCGGTGGCCATCGACCGGATCTTGGCGCGCGGCTTGAGGCCCGCCTTCTTGCCCCACTCGGCCGAGCCCATCAGCACGATCGCAGCACCATCGACGATGCCCGACGAGTTGCCGCCGGTGTGGACGTGCTCGATCGCCTTGGTGTCGGGGTAGCGCAGGAGCGCGAGCTGGTCGAGCGTCTCGCCATTGGGCCCCATCGCCATCGCACCCATCTGCGCGAACGCCGGCTGCAGACCCGCCAGACCCTCGAGCGTGGTGTCCGCGCGCGGGTGCTCGTCTCGATCGAGTGCGACCGATCCGTCCTCGTTCTTGACCGCGAACAGCGAGCTCGCGAACCGCTTACCCTCGATCGCA
Source organism: Myxococcales bacterium (assembly GCA_043753855.1). Taxonomy (GTDB): domain Bacteria; phylum Myxococcota_A; class Polyangia; order Haliangiales; family Haliangiaceae; genus JABFXX01. The sequence goes on from JAYUVX010000005.1 coordinate 5,776, forward strand.
CGCGCCGCCTTCTTCTGGCTCTCGAGCGCAAAGTTGTCGACGTCGGTGCGGGTGAAACCCTCGCGCGTCGCGATCAGGTCGGCGGAGATGCCCTGCGGCACGAGGTACAGCCGCTTGCGCAGCTTCTCGTTGAGGCCATCGAGCATCGCACCATCGGAGCCCATCGGCACCCGCGACATCGACTCGACGCCGCCACCGATACCGCTGTCCGAGAACCCGGCGCCGATCTTCGCGGCGATGCTGTTCACGGCCTCGAGGCCCGAACCGCAGAACCGGTTGATCGTGAAGCCGGTGACATCCTCGGGCCACTGCGCGGCGATCAGCGCGACGCGCGCGATGCACGCGCCTTGCTCCTTGACCTGCGTGACGCAGCCTACGGCGAGATCCTCCACCAGGCTCTTGTCGAGCTGCTTGCGCTCGGCCATGTGGTTCAGGGTCTGCGCGAGCAGCTCCTGCGGGTGGTGGTTCGCGAGTCCGCCCTTGCCGGCCTTGCCGCGGCCGCGAGGGGTGCGAACGACATCGTAGATGAATACATCAGCCATACAGAAACCTCCGGTGGATTCGCGGAGGTTGGCCGATCTTCGTCGCGCCGTCCAGCACTCAGGCGGCGGCGCGGGTTGCTACCGTGCGTCGCGCCCAGGTGACCGTCGCACCTACCTGATCGGCGATCGGCGTCGGCGCGGTTTGGAACCGGGTCCGGAACTTCGTGTCGTCGAGCAGGTAGGGCATCTTCCACTGGTAGATCATCTCGGGCACCTCGCCCATGAACGGTGCGAACAGCCCGATCGCGCGGAGCACGAGCGGCGCGATCGGCTTCATGGTGACGCGCACACCGAGGGCCTCCCCGACGCGATCCGCGAGCTGCCGCGTCGACTCGGCCGGCAGGGTCGGCACGTGCCAGATCCCGTCGACGCCATCGGCCTCGCCAAGCGTGACCATCGCCGCCGCCACGTCATCGGCATAGCTGTACGCGTGGGGTTGATCCGGATCACCGACGCACTCGCCCGACTTGCCTGCAAGGACGCGCTGGAAGAACCGCTCGCCCCACCACGAATTCGGCAGGCCCGGCCCGAAGAAGTCACTCGCGCGCGCGATCGCCACGTGCGCCTCGCCGCGTACCACCGCACCGAGGCGGAGCTCGGCGAGCTGCTGCCGCAGCGCCCCCTTCTTCGAGATCGGCCGCATCGGCGTGGTTTCGGTCATCGGGCCCTGCGGTGCGCCGTACATGTACAGGCAATCGAGCGCGATCAGCTTCGCTCCGGTCACCTTCGCCGCGTGCAGCGTGCCGGTTCCGAGCGGCACCAGCTCGCGCTTCCAGTGCTCGTACGGGGGGTTCGCGCAGTCGTAGATCACGGCGGCGTCCCTGGCAGCTTCGACGACAAACGCCAGGTCCCGCGCATCTCCCGCCGCCGACTCCGCGCCGACCGGTGGCGCCGGGGTTCGCGAGACCACGCGCACGCGATGCCCGCGCGCGAGCAGCCGCGTCGCGATCCGCCTCCCGATCTGTCCCGAGCCGAACACCACGTGCAGGTCTTGGTTCGTCATGCCTCCACGATGAGCCTTGCAGCTGCGCAACGAAATACCCATTATTGCAAGACGCCATGGCGGATCTGCAAGGCATCGAGACCCGCTGGGATGACATCCGGATCTTCCTCGCGATCCACCGTCACCTCACGCTGGCGGCAGCCGCCGGCAAGCTCGCGGTCGACACCTCGACGGTAAGCCGGCGCCTCGCCGCGCTCGAGCAGGACCTCGGTCTCCAGCTGTTCGAGCGCACTCGAACCGGGCTCGTCCCCACCCGCGCGGCCGAGCGCGTCCTGGCAGCCGCCGAGGCGATGGAGGCGGCCCATGCACGAATGACGAGAGATGCCTCGGACGTCGAGTCCACCGCGGAAGGCATCGTGCGGATCAGCACCGCGCCGGGCCTGTCCAGCGTGTTCGTCGCCCCGCTGCTCGTGAAGCTGCGCAAGCGTCATCCGGGGATCTCGATCGAGCTCGATGCGGCGGTGCAAGCGCGTGATCTGACCCGTCACGAGGCCGATCTCGCGCTGCGCTCGGTGCGGTCGCAAGGTGCCGAGCTCGTCACCACGCGGCTGACGAGCACGGGTTGGGTGGTGAGCGCCTCGAAGTCGCTCGCGAACCGGCTTGGCACGCTCGCGGCGTGGAGCGATGCCGCGTGGATCACCTGGGATCGCGACCTCGCCAGCTTCCCCGCCACGCGATGGGTCGCGGCCCATGTCGCATCGCGGTCGATCGCGCTGCGCACGAGTGACTTCCCGGCGCAGCTCGCGGCCGCGGCGTCGGGGCTCGGCGTACTGCTGTGCCCCGTGCCGTACCTCG
>JAYUVX010000006.1:0-8103 GCA_043753855.1 Myxococcales bacterium
GCGAACAGGTCGACGTCCGAGAACACGAGGGCGCGGAACCCGTCCTTGTCCTTGCCGTCCTTGTCCTTGAGCTTCGGACCCTCGACCGCCGCACCGATGTTCCAGCGCTGGCGCTTCTCGACGGTCGCGTCGAACGTGAAGTTGTTGTTATAGTCGAGGAAGCTCGATTCCATCGAACGGATCGTGATCGTCTTGGTCGGAGCTGCTGCAGGGTTGGTGAACGGCACATCCTCGAGCGCGCCAGCATCGATCAACACGAGGCCCTTGTCGACCGACCGCGACAGCGCCGTGGTCGAGGCATGCGCAGAGAACTGCGTGGTGATCGCGAACCGTCGATCGGCGGGCGTTCCGCGCTGCGGCAGGAACGCCTGGTCGTCGGTGAGGTCGCCCGGGTTGAACTTGAGGCCGAGCTTACCCTCGAGCAGCCCCATCGACGGGACCGCCTTCGGATCGAGCGCGATCATCAGGCGCCCGCCCTTCGTCAGGTACCGGTCGAGCGCCCCCCACTCCGCCGGCTGGAGCTCCAGGGTCGGAGCCAGCAGGATCACCACGGTGGCGTCGTCGGGGACGTCCTTCGCGAGATCGATCAGGCCGAGGTCCTTGATCTCGTAGTTGAGCTCGCCGAGCCGCTTCTTGAACACCGTGGTGCGACGCTCCGGCGTGCGACCTTTCTGATCGACCGGCACCGACTCGGGATCGTTGATCTCGCCGTGGCCGGTCATCACATAAGCCTTGCGCTTGTCGCGCGCGACCTTCATCAGCAGCGAGTTGATCTCGCGATCGAAGTTGCGGAGCTTGCCCGAGCCCTTGCGAGCCTTCTCGAGGTCGGTATCGATCTCGAGCGTCTGGGACTTCTCCTTGTCCTTGTCGCCCATGTTGCGGACGACGACGATGACGCCGTCCTTGGTCACCTTGTACTTGCCGGCGAGCTCGGCATCGAAGAACCGATCGTGGCTCTCGATCGTCATCTTGCCGCCCGAGGACGAGGCGAGCGACTCGAAGTAGTCCTTCACTTGCTCCTTCACCTCGTTGGGATCGGGGAAGAACAGCAGGACCTTGATCGGATCGGAGCTGGCGGCCGCGATCTTCTTCGTCGAGTCGCCGGGGGCGGCGGTCTTGAAATAGCTGACGTCGCGCTGGATGTTGCGCTGCGAAGCGACCTGGCAGGTCACCATCAGGAGTGCAGACGCGAGCGCCACCGAGAGGCCGGACCAGCCGATCTCGCGGACGCGGAAGTACTCGACGCCCGCTTCGTCACCGGTCACCTGACCGATCTCGAAGTTCGTGCGCAGGGCCTGACCGAGCGAGAGCTCGATCATCAGGACCGGCACCACCGAGGCGAACAGCACCACCGCGTACAGCACGGTGACCGCACCGACCCAGTGCGCGGTGCCGGTCTCGCTCATCGCGAGCTTCTGCGTGCCGAAGTTCGTGGTCAGCGCGTAGAGGAACAGGCCGAGCAAGGTGCCGAGATGACACAGCAGCAGGGTCCGCTCGACCTTGCGCCGGGCACCGTTGGAGCCGACCGTGGACCACGCACGCAAGCCGGTGACGCCGAGGATCAGCACCACGCCGATCATCGTCATCACGCCACGCACGCCGCTCTCGTGGCCGAACAGACGCTCGCCGAGGAAGACGAATGCGAGGCCGACGCCCAGGACGAGCGACAGCCACCAGGGGGACGCAGTTCTCATTGCCATCGCTTCGCCTCCATCGTCTTCACAGCGAGGAGCAGGAAGAAGTAGATCACCGCGACGTAGTAGATGACGTCCTTCAGGTTCAACACGCCGCGCATGAAGCCGTTCTGGAAGTGGACCCACCATAAATCGAGATCCTGCAGGACATCGCGCACCGGAAAGTCGAGCTTCTTCGCGAACAGGTAGAGCAGGACCATCAGGAACAGCATCGCCATCGCGGCGACGCCGGCGACCAGCTGGTTCTTGGCGAGCGCGCTCGCGAACATGCCGATCGCGAGGGCAGCGGCGCCGATCAGCAGCAGGCCGAAGTAGCCGACCACCACCTGCAGCAGGGAGATCTTGCCGTTCACCTTGATCAGCAGCGGCATGTAGAACGACAGCACCAGCAGCACGAGCAAAAACGTCATCGCCGCGAAGAACTTGCCGAGGATGATCTCGGTGTCGCGCACGGGTGACGTGTTGAGCAGCACCAGCGAGTGGGTCTGCCGCTCCTCGGAGATCAGCCGGAACGACAGCAGCAACCCGGCTGCCATCGAGACACCGCTCGAGAAGTAGAAGAACCGCTCGAGGACGATCGCGGAGAGCTGCTCGCCCTGCATCGCGTAGCCCTGGAACAGGATGCCGTCGACGAGCAGCAGCACCGCCGCGATCACCCACGCGAAGGGCGACCGCAGATAGGCGCCGAGCTCGCGGCGATAGATGATGCTAATTGCTCGCATCGGCTCCTCCGATCAGTCGGATGAACGTGTTCTCCAGCTCGCTCTGTGCGTAGTCGAGCTTGATCAGATCGAGCTTGGCCTCGACGACCGCGCGGCTGACCTCGGCTCGGCAGTCCTTGGTCGTCGACAGCGCGAACAGCAGGCCACCGCCCTGCTCGTACGGATCGGCGACGCTCTTCACGCCGCTGACCGCCTCGAGCACGCTGCGGATGACGGCCTTGGGATCCGGACCCGCGGGCGACCGCACGGTCACCGTCACCTGGCGAATCTCGCTCTCGCTCGCCGCGAGCTCGTGCTCGCTGCCCGAGCCGAGCAGCTTCCCCTTGCCGAGGACGAGCAGCCGATCACAGGTCTGGCTGATCTCGGTCAGGATGTGACTCGAGATCATGACGGTGTGGTTCTGCTTGAGATCGTGAATCAGGTTGCGCATCTCGACGATCTGCACCGGGTCGAGACCGCGGGTCGGCTCGTCGAGGATCAGAAACTTCGGTTGATGGATGATCGCCTGCGCGACGCCGACGCGCTGGCGAAACCCGTGCGACAAGGTCCCGATCGGATCTTCGGCGACCTCACCCAGGTCGGTGATCTCGACGACATCGGGCATCCGTCGCTTGACCTGCGCACGTGACATGCCGCGCAGCTCCCCGGCGAACGCGAGGTAGTCGCTGACGATCATGTCCATGTAGAGCGGTGGATGCTCCGGGAGAAATCCGATCCGCTTGCGGACCTCGTGGGGATCGGCGATCGCATCGACCCCACCAACCTCGACCGAGCCCGCGCTCGGCCGCAGATCGCACGCGAGGATGCGCAGCGCCGTGGTCTTGCCGGCGCCGTTGAGCCCGAGGAACCCGACGGTCTCGCCGTCGTTGATCTCGAACGACACCGGACCGAGTGCGCGTTTGCCACCGTAGAACTTGGAGAGATTCGATACTCGAATCATTTACGACCTCACGTGAGCGCCATGGGCGCGGAATCGCTCGGCTTTGTTAGACCGGTGCGAACAAGGTGTCAAGCCGCCGCGGCTCCACAAACCAGCCTTCGGGTTCACGATCTTCCCGGAACGCCCGAAAATGTTCGTTCTGCAATCTGCCGGGACAAGCGGCATGGTCGCTGCAGTAGACGCGCACATGATCGGGATCCGCTTCGCGTCCCTCGTGACGGTGCTCGCCGCGACGGGATGCTCCGTCGGTACCACGCCCCAACCCGCGTACCCGCAGCAGATGGCGCCGATGGCCGGTCCTCCGGGCGGCGCGATCGATCCAGGCTACGGCTACCCGACACCCGCCGAAACCCACCAATCTTACGAGGGTAGCTACCCTCCCGGCGCCGACGATCCGGACGCGGCGGCCGTGCCATCCGCCGACCCGCAGGATCAAAACTACGCGCTGGGCGACGTCACCGACGCCGAGATCGACCTGACGCTCGAAGCGTCCGGCGAGTGGATCGAAGATCCCGACTACGGCCGGGTGTGGGTACCGTACGCCACGGTGGTGGGCGAACGATTCACACCCTATGACTCGTCCGGCGACTGGGTCTACACCGACTACGGTTGGTCGTTCAACTCCGACTACGACTGGGGGTGGCTCCCGTTCCACTTCGGACGCTGGGCGATGTTCGGAGACAATCGCTGGGGCTGGGTGCCGGACCACACCTGGGGTCCGTCGTGGTGCGAGTGGCGCAACGGCACCGGCACCGTGGCCTGGCGTCCAATGGCGCCGAACGTTCGCGATCACCGCACCGGACGCAGTGGCAGCTGGACGTCGTCGCCGTCCGGTCCCGCGAACGGCGGCGCACGCGGACATCGAGATCCGGACACCACGTGGCAGTTTGCCGCGCAGACCGAATTCGGCCTCCGTCATCGGCCGACCGCATTCGCACTCGGTGACGGGCTGCGCGCCACGACGCCGGTCACTCGCCCACCCGCCGGTCAGCTCGGCGGACCCGCATCGGACTTGATGAGCGCTCGACTTCGCGGCACCGCGTGGACGCAGACCCATCCGACCCCGGATCGCGTCCGACCGAACATGGACGGCCGTCCGGGAGTCACCGGCGGTCGTCCGTGGCAGGGACGCGGCGAGCTCGGACAGAGCACCGGCGGCGGTCGTCCGTGGATGAAGCCGCCATCTCCGTGGGAAGGCGTGCGCGTGCGTGGCGCGGTGCAAGGCACGCCGACCTGGCAGCAGCCGAATGGCACCACGCGCACGTGGCTGACGCCGCCGCGCACCGACGGTGCCCGCGCGTGGCCGAACGGCGGCCGTACCTGGCAGCCGCCCGCGAACGGTGGCGGCAACGCCGTGCAACCGACGTGGACGGCGCCGAGCGATCGCGCGCCATCGACCCGTCCGAGCTACAACCCGCCCGCTGGCGGCACCTGGCAACCACCCGCCGAGCGCGCGCCGTCGCGCCCGAGCGGGTCTGTGGGCTCGCCGTCGGGACCGCGTCCGGCGCCTTCGTGGGACGGTGGGAACAGCGGTTCGTACCGCGCGCCATCGCGCCCGAGCTACTCGTCCGGCGGCGCGTCCGGATCGTTCAGCCCATCGCGTTCGTACTCGCCGAGCTCGGCGCCGTCTCGTTCGTACTCGCCACCGAGCTCGTCCGGGTCGTCATATTCGTCGGGCTCGTCACGTTCGTATTCGCCGAGCTCGGCGCCGTCGTCCGGTTCCTCGCGCTCGTCGGGCTCGTCGTCGGGCGGCGGCGGACGCCACCGCTAGGAGATCGCGGCTGCCCACGTTTGCGCCGGGCGCGCCGCGATGGCATTCCCGTCCAGTGGAGGTCCCGTACCGCGATCGAGTCGCTGCGCCGCGATGGCTGCTGACGGTCGCCGTGGTGACCGGCGTGCTGACCGCCCTGGCGATCATGACGATCGACCAGCCGCTCGCGCGGTTCACCGCGGGCTACGAGCCGTCCGCGATCTGGGATCGCGTCCTGACCGCGCTCGAGTGGGGGCTGGGCCTGCCGCTGATCCCGTGGACCAGCGGGATCGCGCTGGTCCTCGTGATGATCGTGATCACCGCGGTGCCGCGCTGGCGTCATTTGGCACCGACTTGGATGTTCCTCGCCGCGTCCCACATCCTCGGCCGGATCGCGATGGTCCAGCTCAAGGACCTCACCGGTCGACTGCGCCCGCTCGAGTGGTTGAAGCAGGGCGGCGACGACACGTTCGGCTGGGCGAAGGGCATCTCGTTCCCGTCCGGGCACGTCGTGCTGTTCGCGAGCCTCCTGATCCCGGTGGTCGTGCTCGTGCCGCGAGCGTGGCCGGTGCTCGGCATCGTGATATTCGCGATGGTCGCGCGCATGGTGGAGAGCGCGCACTACCTCTCCGACGTGATCGGCGCGATCACGCTCGTGTGTCTGGTGACCTGGATCTGCGGCCAGGCGATCCGGCCGCCACGGCCAGCGTCCCCGTCACGATGAGCGCGGCACCGCCGAGCGACCACACGGTGGGCGCATCGCCGAACACCGTCCACTGCCAGATCATCGCGAACGCGACCTGGAGATAGCCGACCGAGGTCGCCTTGCCCGCGCGCTCGAGGGCGAGGCCCATCGTCAAGAACACCTGGCCGACCTGCGTGGCCATCCCGATCGCGACCAGCAGCAACCAGTCGATCGGCTGCGGCGTCACCCAGGTCGCGACCGCCCACGGGATCGCGAGCGGCGTCGCGACCAGCGGGAAGTAGAACACGATCACGAGGGGCTGCTCGGTGCGCGCGAGCTGCCGCACGGTGACGTACGCGACCGCAGAGGTCGCCGCTGCCGCGAGCCCGGCGCCGACGCCGATCGGGTCGAGCCCTGCCCCGCTCGGATGCACGATGATCAGCACGCCGCCGATGCCGCACGCGAGCGCGAACGCGGTCGACCAGCCGATCGCTTCGCGCAGGATCCACCACGCGAGCACGGCGGTCAGCAGTGGCGTGGTGTTCTGGATCGTCGTCGCGTCCGCGAGCGGCAGGTGCGCGATCGCAAGGTAGTAGAAGGTAAGCCCACCAAACCCGAGCAGCCCGCGAAACACCAGGCCGCCCTTGTTGGTGCCCCACGGAGAAAGCTCCGCGCGCACGAGCATCGCGTACGAGAGGATCAGCGTGACCACGCCGCGGGCGAGCACGATCTCGCCGGTCGGCAGCCGGCCGCTGGCGAGCTTCACCAGCAGGCTCATCGCGGAGAACCCGACTGCGCTCGCCGCCATGTACAGAACGCCGCGCGACGGCTTCACCCGCGCATCGTACCGCCAGGCGATCGCGGCGGCGAGGTGCCGTGCGATCAGCGCGTGGATCTGGAAGTTCGGCCTGGAGGTCGCGAGCAGGCCGGCGATCGTGGCGAGCACGCGCCCGAGCAGCACGAACGAGCGCGAAGCCCGGCGCGATCCTCGTGTAGGCTGCTCGCATGCCGCTCACCGCCGAGCACTGCCGTGTCGATGACGACATCCGCCGCGCCGAGACCTTGCCGGCGGGCGCGTTCCTCGATCCGCAGTTCCTCGAACGCGAGCTCGAGACCGTGTTCCGCACGAGCTGGCAGCTGCTCCCCGAACCACGCGGTGACGATCCGCGCCCGCTCGAGGAACAGGTAGCGTCCCGCGGCACCCGCGTACCGGTCTCGTTGCTCGGACGTCCGCTGTTTCTCCAGCGTGGCTGGGACGACGACACCCTGCGCGCGTTCCCCAACACCTGCACGCACGCGTGGTTTCCGCTCGTACTCGGTGCGAGCCGCGGGCCGACGCTGGTGTGTGGTCAGCACGGCCGGCGGTTCGATTGCACGGGCCGGTTCATCAGCCAGCCAGGCTTTCAGGGCGTCGCGGGATTTCCGCGCGACTGCGATCACCTGACGTCCCTGCCGGTCGCCGCGTGGCGCCGTATGATGTTCGTCAACCTCGATCCGTCCGCGCGCTCGTTCGCCGACAGCTGGGCGGAGATCGAGGCCTCGCTCGGCCAGCTGCCGACGCCGACGGATCGCCTGCCCTCGGCCGAGGTCCGCGAGATCGCCGGCAACTGGAAGCAGCACGCGTGGAACTACCTCGATCGGTTTCACATCGGATACCTCCACCGCCCTCCCGGCGGCCTCGCCGATGCGATCGAGCTCGGCAGCTACACCACCGAGCTCTACGACGACTCGGTGCTGCAATGGGTGTATGCGGCCAACCCCGACGATGGCTTCGATCCAGCGTGGCTGCCGGAGCGCTTCCACGACACGAACAACCACCGCCGCGTGTTCGCGCTGTGGTGGTTCGTGTGGCCGAACCTGACCCTGAACTTCTATCCGTGGGGGCTCTCGGTGAACGTCTATCAACCGATCGCGGGCCGTCCCGATGCGACGCGGTTCCTCTGGTACCAGTGGGCGATCGATCGCGACAAGCACGCGGCGCGCGACCGGCGCTGGCTGAGCTCGCAGGTCGACGCCGAGGATATCGATGCGCTGGCCCAGGCCAGCCGTGGGCTGCGCTCGGGCTTCGCGCCGCGCGGGAGGTTCGCTCCCGGCGACGAGCAAGGGCCCCACTGGTTCCACAAGAAGGTCTCGCGGGCGGTGTTCGCGTGACGCGCCACATGCGGCTGCTCGCCACCGACGGGCCGGATCGCGGACGCACCTGGGATCTCGACGAGGGCGAGGCGACGATCGGCTCTCACATCGATTGCGTGGTCGTGCTCGGCGATGACGCGGTGTCGGGTCGGCATGCGACGGTCCGGGTCGAAGGCGAG
>JAYUVX010000007.1:0-8081 GCA_043753855.1 Myxococcales bacterium
CGCGAATCAGCCTCGCGCGCTCCCTTGGCGAATACTTCATCCATGGCGACAGCCATCGAAACCTCGCCGAGCTGGGTGGCTTCATCGTGACGGGGCCCATCGACCTGCCGCAGATCGTCGAGCGTGTCGGCGCCGGGGACCACCGGATCAGTGCGTACGGCCTTCAGCCACCCGGGCTGCGTTGGAGGTGTGGGTAGCGTTGCAGGAAGACGACAACGCCGCAACGAAAGGCCCGCCGTCGCACGGGGACGACGACCAGGACGACGACGACGACGACGAGCGCTGAACGGTTCAACGCGAGCAGCGGCGACGATCGCGAAGCGTCAACGCGAGCACCAGCGGCGAGCGCGAGGCGACGTCAACGCGACCCGCCCGTCGGCGACCCGCGAGCAGATGGGGTCGGTTCCCGCGACTGTGATTACGTACGCCGGTGTAGTCCCGCACGTACCTTGCCACGCCCGCACAAGCGTCGACCGTTGTTCGGCAGGCAGGGGGGCCGACTCCCATCCGCGCAGCCAGCCGACGGCGCGGGCTCGCGTGTTCGCGCTCTCGCACAGCGCCGCTGCAGGGCGCCAGGCGGAGCCACCGACGACGGCGGCGGCGGCGCGAGCTACTTCGCGGCAGCCGTCTTCTGCGCGGTGATGAACTCCGCGAGGTGCGCGACCGAACGGAACGCATCCCGCGTGTCCTGATCCTGACTGACCTTGACGTCGTACTTGCGTGCGACCGCCGTGGCGAGCTCCAGCGCATCGATCGAATCGAGGTTCAACCCGGACCCGAACAGCGCATCGGAATCCGAGATCGATGCGGGGTCAACGCCTTCAAGCTGGAGCGCATCGACGATGAGCTCCTTGATCTCTGGGTACAGACTGGACGGGGTCACGGAATGCCTCCAACGGGACGTGTGGCTGGTGAAGGATAGCCCAACATTTCGCGATAGCGCTGCTCGATCTCGCGACACAGCGCCTTGCTGCCGAGCTGACTCTCTGCGGGATGGATGACGTCGAACGGCTCGATGTGAAGCATCGCGATCCGATCCGGGTGCTTCCAGATCGGGAGGCCCTTCGAGAGCGCCGGTGGTGTGCACGTGAGCTTCAGCAGGACGAGCGGAACCTTGGCACGCGCGGCGAGCTCGAAGGCGCCGCGGTGAAACGGGTGTAACGAGCCCTTCACCGGGGACCGCGTTCCCTCCGGGAAGATCAGCACGTCGAAGCCCATCCGCAGCCGCTCCTCGGCGTCCTTCAGCAGGTGGGTACCGACCGGAATGAAACCACACGAACGCACCAGCGGGCGCAGCAGCGGATTGTTCGCGAGGCTCGGGCGAGCCACCGCCACGATGTTGGGAAACAGCGAGCCGATCGAGGTCACGTCACACAGCGACGGATGATTCGCGATCAGCACCACCGGTGAATCCGCGGGCTCACCGTTGGGCCGGAGCGTCTTCCACGGACTGACGCGGTGGTAAAGCCACATCCCGCGCATCGTGAGATGGAACAACTTGAAGCCGCCGCGCACGCAGCGCTGCACGCGATGCATCTTCTCGGCGCGCGTCCCCGGCCACAGCAGCATCAACGGAAGCATCAGCCATCCCATGAACACGCTACCGCCCCAGAACCCGACGAAGCACAGCCCGACGAGCGCGGACCGGATGATCCGATACGGCCAGTAGATCGGAGCCGGTAGCAGCTTCTTGTACGGATACAGCGGCAGGCCGGTGCGCGGATCGACAGGCTCCATCACGCCACTCCAGCACTGCCGAGCGCGACGCAGCGCAACCCGCGCGCCTTGCACTCCGCGAGCAGCGTGCCGAGTGCCTCGAGCGTGGGCGCGCGATCGGTGCCGCCACCGAGCCCGGTCCCATCGTGCAGCGTGACGATCGCGCCGGGCTCCAGCTTGGTCTTCACGCGGCTGACGATCGCGCCGGCCGTGGTCTGGAACGAATCGAGGCCGCGCACCGACCACGTCACGCAGGTGAGCCCGTGGGTCCGCCGCCAGCCCGATTCGAACAGCGGCGTCCGCAGCCCCTGCGGCGGGCGGAACAGCACCGGCGACTCCGGCAGGATCGCGGCGACCACCGCGATCGCGTCCTCGATCTCCTTCTTCACGAACGCCGGGCTCCCGAAGTGAAACCGCACCTGATGATGCTGCGTGTGGGTACCCACGGTGTGCCCCTCGCGATGCATGCGCCGGATCAGCTCGGGATACCGTGCCGCGCGCTCGCCGAGCACGAAGAACGTCCCGTGTGCGCCGTGCCTGGCGAGGATGTCGAGGACCTGCGGTGTGACCACCGGATCCGGCCCGTCATCGAAGGTGAGCGCGATGATCGAATCCGTGGTCGCGAGCCGATCGATCACCGGGATGAAGAACTGGCTGCTCGGATGGACGATCGCGAACACGAAGAAGCTCACGGTGGCGATCGCGATCAGCGCGACGGCGAGTGCAGCCCATCCCGCTGGCAAGGTCCAGATCGCCGTGAGCGCCGCCGCGATGGCGAGCGCCTTGATGGCGAACGCCTTCAGCACCTCGCTATCCGCGACCTCATAGCGCTGACACGACGAGGCTCGTGTTGATGCCACCGAACGCGAACTTGTTACACATCACGCGCGACAGCTTGCGGGCCCGCGCCTCGCCCATCACGTAATCGAGCGGGGCACAGTGGTCGCCCACGACCTCGAGGTTGCGAGTCGGCGCGATCCAGCCCTCGCGAAGCATCGCGATCGAGAACGCGACCTCGAGCGCACCGCACGCGCCGAGCGTGTGGCCGAGGTTGCCCTTGAGCGAGCTGACCGGCACGCGATCGCCGAACAGTGCGAAGGTGGCCTGGCTCTCGGCGATGTCTCCGATCGCGGTGCCGGTGGCATGCGCGTTGACGTAGTCGATCGCATCCGGGGCGCAGCCGGCGGACTTCAGCGCGAGCTCCATCGAACCGCGCATGCCATCCGCGGACGGATTGGTGACGTGGGTGCCATCGCAGTTCGTGCCGTAGCCGATGATCTCGGCGTAGATCTTCTTCCCGAGCCGCTTCGCGCGCTCGTACTCCTCGAGCACCAGCGTGCCGGCGCCCTCGCCGACCACCAGGCCATCGCGCCGCTGATCGAACGGCCGCGGCGTGAGCTCGGGTGTGGTGTTGAACGCCTTGCTCGCGGCGTGCAGCATGTCGAACACCGCGGCGTGGCTGAAGTGCAGCTCCTCGGCGCCACCGCAGATCATGACATCGCCGAGGCCGGTCGCGATCGTCTCGAAGCCGGTGCCGATCGCCTGGCTCGCACTCACGCACGCGGCGGACGTGCTGATCACGCGGCCGTGGATCCCAAAATGGATCGCGAGGTTCGCGGACGTCGTGTGGCTCATGAATTTGAGATACGTGGTCGACGTCATCCCGAGGAAGCCGTTCTGCGCGATCAGCTTGCGGACCCAGTCCTCGTTCGCCTGCGACGAGCCGTTGGTGCTGCCATACGCGAGCCCGACCGTGCCGTTCGCGAGCTCCTCCGCGCCGATCGCGGCATCCCGCACCGCGATCGTGGTGGCGATCGTAGACAGCTGCGCCACGCGGCCCATCGTGCGTGCCGCTTTGTGCCCGATCTCGAGCGCTTTGGGGACCACGGTCGGCGCAGCCACCCGCGGCGAGAAGTGGGTGAGCGAATCCCACTGGGGCATCGTCGTGATGCCGTGCTCGTTGCGCCGCAGCCGCGCGGACGCTTCGGCAAAGTCGCAGCCCAGTGGGCTGGCGATTCCGATGCCGGTGACGACGACCCGCCTCATGCGAACGGTGTAGGTACCATATACTGGCCCGACCGCTCAAGCGACCGTAACTACCTGGTTTTCTCGTATTGAAGGTATCGCCGGATCAGCGGCGTGGCGATCAACGTGGTGCCCACCGCCATGTAGACCAGCTCGGTGAAGATCGCGCGCGGCAGGATGCCGAGCTCGTAGCCGACATTTAGCACCACGAGCTCCATCAGCCCGCGCGTGTTCATGCAGACGCCGAGCACGTGGGCCACCCGCGGCGGCTCACCCGCGAGCCGCGCACCGAGATAGCCGCCGCCGTACTTGCCGGCGAACGCGATCGCGCAGATCAGGCCGCACTGCAGGACCTCGGTGCTCCCATGCAGCGCCCCGAGATCCGTACGCAGGCCGGTCTGCGCGAAGAAGATCGGCACGAACAGCGTGTTCACGAGCGGACCCATCCAGATTTTCCACTGCGCGACGAACGCGCCGTGCTGGTGCAGCGCCACACCGAGGATGAACCCGCCGATCAGCGCGTGCAGGCCGAGCTTGCTGGTCGCGAGCGCGCACAGAAACACCAGCACGAGCACGATCGACGCGGAGCCCGGTCCCAGGCTCCCGTTCCTGGCGAGCTGCGCGCCGAGGAATCGCCGCACGAGCGGCCGCACGATGCACCACGCGGCCACGCCGATCGCCGAGATGCCGGCGATCCGGATCGCGACCCAGCTGAGCGACAGCTCCCCGGCGACGAGCAGCGACACGACCCCGAGCAGGATCCAGCCGACGACGTCAGAGATCGCCGCCGCGCTCAGCGCGATCGCTCCCGCGCGGGTCTTGCCGAGCCCGGTCTCCGCGAAGATCCGGCCGAGCACGGGCAGCGCCGTGATCGACATCGCCACCGCGAAGAACAGCACGAACCCGGTGGCATCCGGGTGCGGTCCCGGCGGCACGGCGAGGAAGTACAGCGAGGTCGCCGCACCGAGCGCGAACGGAATGACGATGCCCAGACCACTGACCAGCGCCACGGTGCGCTTCGCGGTCGTCACCGCCGACAGCTCGAAGTCGAGGCCGATCTGGAACATCAGCAGCACGAGCCCGATCTGTCCGAGGCCACCGAACACCGGCGCGTTGCTGGCGGCGAACACGTACGAGAACGCAGCGGGGAACAGCGAGCCGAACAAGGTCGGTCCGAGCAGGATGCCCGCGAGCATCTCGCCGACGACCTCGGCCTGACCGCAGCGCCTCGCGATCGACGCGAACAGCCGAGCCACCGCGATGATCACGATCAGCTGCAGCAGGATGCTCTGCGCCGCGAGCTCCGACATCGCGCGCCTACAGACCGCCCGACAGCGACAGCACTTGCCCCGTCATGTACGCGGACCGATCGCTCGCGAGGTACGACACCAGGTCCGCCACCTCCTGCGCGGTGCCGATCCGCTTCATCGGGATGTGCTTGAGGATCTCCTGGGTCGGTGCGCCCGCGATCATCTCGGTGTCGATCAACCCCGGCGCGACCGCGTTGACCGTGATGTTGCGGCTGGCGAGCTCGAGCGCGAGCGACCTGGTCGCGCCGATCAGGCCAGCCTTCGCGGCGGAGTAGTTGACCTGCCCGCGGTTGCCGCTCACACCCGACACGCTCGCGATGTTGATGATGCGGCCCCACTTGCGACGCGCCATCGGCATCACCAGCGGCTGGGTGACGTGGAAGAACCCGTTCAGCGTGGTGTCGACGACGCTGTGCCAGGCGTCCGCCGACATCGCCGGGAACGCGGCATCCGCCGAGACGCCGGCGTTGTTGACGACGATGTGAACCTCGGTGTTGGCGAGCAGGGTCTCGATCGCAGCGCGCGTATCCGGCCCGCTCTTGACGTCGAACTGCAAGACCCAGGTGTTCGCACCGAGCAGCCGCGCTTCCTCGGCCACCACGTCGGCCGCGGCGCGTTGATGCAGGCAGGTCAGCGCGACATCGAAACCATCGCGCGCGAGCGTGCGCACCACTGCAGCGCCGATGCCGCGACTCCCGCCCGTGACCAGCGCGACCTTGCGGCTCATGGATCTCCTTGCGGCGCTCCGGCGACGTTGGCATCGACGACCGAGAGCTGGATCGTGACGCACACCTCGTCGCCGCGGCTGACGATCCCGTTGAAGGTGGCGAGCTGATCGCTACCGTGGATCTTGGTGGCGACGATCGTCAGCTCGTCCCCGACGGAGAAGCTGTCGACCGCGAACGCCACTTCGCGACACGCGACGAGGAACCCGACCTGCGGTGTACTGCCCGCGCGCGCGCTGGTCACGCCGGCCCACACCGCGCAGGTCTGCGCCACCAGCTCGATCATCGCGGCGGGATGGACCAGCCCATCGCGTGCGAACACGCAGTCGGCATGCAGCGTGGTCCGGCACACCGCGCGAGCGTCGGTGATGTCGACGATCTCGTCGATCAGCAGCATCGGCGGGCGATGCGGGATGTAGTCCGCCACCGATCCGAACGTGGAGGTCACCCGCGCAGCTCCAGCAGCGATCCGACCCGGATGCGACCGAGCGTCACGCTGGCTGCGCGCCCGTGCAGACACGCGTCCACCGCGCGAGCGAGCGTCTGGAGCGGATCGATAGGGAGCGCATCCGGGCCGGGCTCGATCGACAGCTCGATCGTGCGGCCAGTCGCCGAGAGTGGCCCGATCAAGAACGCAGCGGCGACGCCACCGAGCACCGGCGGACCGTGGAGCTCCGCGGGCACCGGCTCGTCGGCGATGCTGAGCAGCACCGTGCGTCCGGTATCGAGCACGGTGAGCGCCGCATCGAGCCACCCGGCGGCGATCGCATGCTCGCCGGTCAACGTGGTTGATGGCGCGCTGCTGCCGGTGGCCACCGCGTACAGCCCCGACGGCGTGTTGTGCACGCTGAGCGCGAACCGCGCCGAGCTCACCATCGCGTGGTCGCGGATATCCGCGAGCAGGTTCGCGGCGGTCTGGATCTCGCCATGGCACGTCGCGAACACGCTGATCGGTGGTTCCCCACGCTCGATCCGCAGCGCTCCGCAGACCTCCATATGCAGCTGGGTCACCAGACTGGTGAACCGGCGCGCCCGCCCGGTGAGCAACGCGTACGCGGGCTGGGTCGCCGCGCGCTCGCGGCCTGCCAGCACATCCTCCACCGACGCGTGGTGGGTCGAGAACAGGCTCGCGTCGAGGAGCTTCATGGCAAAGCTCGTCACGCGCGCCTCGACACGATCACGCTCGCATTGCTGCCGCCGAACCCGAATGCATTGACGAGCACGTGCTGGACCCGCGTCGCGAGCCGATGCTCGACCACGGCCACCCGGAGCTCGTCATCGACAGGCGTCGCGCGCAGGCTCGCCGGAATCTCCTGGCGGCGCAGCGACTCGATCGCGAGGGCGAGCGAGGTCAGGCCCGCGGAACCGAGCGTGTGCCCGGTCAGGCTCTTGGTCGCGGTCAGCGGGACGTCGCGCTCGAACACCTTGATCACCGCCGTCGCCTCGGCGGCATCGTTGAGCCGGGTGCCGGTGCCGTGTGCGCTCACGCAATCGATGTCGCCCGGGACCAGCGCTGCGCGTTCGATCGCCTCGCGCATGCACAGCTGACCGCCGAGACCCTCGGGATGCGGGCTCGTGTGATGGAACGCATCCGACGCCGCGCCCTGTCCGCTGATCCACGCGATCGCGTGAGGCCGCGAGCTGCCCGCATCGCGCTCGATCAGCACGAACGCCGAGCCTTCTCCGAGCGTGATCCCGGCGCGATCGCGCGAGAACGGCTGCGTGGCCGTCGGGGCCAGCAAACCGAGGCTGTGGAAGCCGAACACGGTGGTGCGGCACAGCGAATCAGCGCTGCCGACGACCACGGCG
Organism: Myxococcales bacterium; assembly: GCA_043753855.1. Lineage (GTDB taxonomy): Bacteria > Myxococcota_A > Polyangia > Haliangiales > Haliangiaceae > JABFXX01. The sequence goes on from JAYUVX010000007.1 coordinate 7,586, forward strand.
TCCGCGAGGCCGTGATCGATCAGCCGGGTGGCCGACGCGAGCGCCTTGAAGCTTGACGAGCACGCAGTCGACACCGCCATGACCACGCCGTCGGCACCGAGGTAGCTCGCGATCGCCGAGCTGGTCGCATCGATCCCGTGGTCAGCGTAGCGATAGCCGGCAGTGGTCACCGGCATCTGCGAGCTCGGCGCCAGCGTGCGCTCGGTCTCCTCGAGGCCGCCGGTGGAGCTCGCGAACACATACGCGATCCGGTTTGCGCCCCAGCGTTCGCGGGCGGCATGCACCGCCGGCCGTAGCTGCCGCGCGGAGGCCAGCGCGATCGTCGACAGCCGCGTCGACGTGCAGCCCGGCAGCTCGGCATCCGAGGAGCCGAGGCCGGGCATCACGCCGAGCACCGTCGCGAACGGGAACTCGTAGAACGCCGCCGCCGAAGCGAACGTCTCGGTGCCCGCGAAGGCGTGCTCGAACACCGTGCGGCTGTCGGCGCCGAGACAGT
>JAYUVX010000008.1:0-24214 GCA_043753855.1 Myxococcales bacterium
GCAACGTGCCGGCGGCCGGCTACCTCAGGGACGCGCCCGCGGCGAAATACCCGACGACGATCCGCGACACGTTCGACGTGACCTGGCAGTAGCTCACGCTTTCGGACTCGGAGGCCGTATCGCGCGTCGCGCCAGGTGGATTGGTCAAAGGATTGGCCCGACGCAGACGGTCGCCGCTGCGACCGGCTGGACCGCGGCCTCGAACCTCATTGCATCTCCGCGGGACTCGCTGGGTGGACACGGGGTCGCCGCAAGGCTTAACTCACGGGCAGGTCGAGCCCGCGAACAGGGCCGCGTCACGTCAGGACGGGATGCCGAAGTGCAGGTGATCGACGAGCTCGGCGTCGGCTGCAACCCGAGTGATCGCGCGGCGAATCCGGCCCGCACGTTCGGGGTCGCGGACCCATCCGCGCAGCACGATCCGACCGTCCTCGACCTCAACGCCGACCTCGGTCATTCCACCCGCGATCAGCGCGTCGGTGACGATCTCGCGGAGTGAGGGAGCGCGGGCGGCCGGTGTGGTCGCGGGTAGCTCTGGGCGAGCGGACCCATCGGGCTCGGGCACGGTGCGTCGTGTGATCTCGTCGTAGGTCTGGGGGACGCGGGGCTTCATGCTCACCTTCGATTGCAGCGCGAGTGCCATCGGCGCAGAGCTCGGACGGCGCGAATTCGCGCAACGGTTGCGCGGCGCCGTAGAACGCCTGCAGTCGATGCGAACCAGCGCGATCCGCTGCATGCTGCGCGCATGAAGTGGAACAGGATCCTCGTGCCCCACGACTTCTCGGAGTCCGCGGAGCATGCGGTCGAGATCGCGTGTCACGAGGCGAAGATCCATGGCGCGCACGTGGTGCTGCTCCACGTGGTGGAGCTCCTGCCCCACTTCGGCCACGAGAGCCTGATGATGACCATCCCGGGCACGACCACGCAGATCAGCGTACTTCGCTATCACGTCCAAGCTGCGGAGACCGAGCTCGCCGTGGCCGTGCAGCGGCTCGCCGCCGCCGGCGTGAAGGTCGACAGCGTGGTCAAGAACGGCGTGCCGATCGACGAGATCCGCGCATACCTCTCCGTCGAGTCGGTGGATCTGATCGTGATGGGGACGCATGGCCGGTCAGGACTTCGCCGGATGCTCGCGGGGAGCGTGGCCGAGCGCCTCGTGCGCGTGAGCCCGGTACCGGTGATGACGATCTGTCACCCCGATGCCGCGGCGAGCTGACGCGGGATCAGCGCACGCCGAGCCAGCCGGTCGCCGGCCTGGGGCCCTTGAACGGCGGGGCGCCGCCTTCGGGTCCGAGCACGTAGTCGACGCGCCGGTTCGCCCGCTCGTCGGTGTTGTCGGCGGTCTTGACCTTGAGCATGGATTCGCCAAAGCCCGCGTACGAGATCGGGACCGTGACGCCCTGCTTCTTGAAGTACGCGGCGATCGCTCGGGCGCGGTCGCTCGACAGCTTGGTGTTCTTCGCGGTCGGGCCGACCGTGTCCGTGTGCCCCACGATGTACAGCCGGAGCTTGAGGAACCGCTGCGAGCGCTTCACGATCTCGGTGATCTTCGCGACGCTCGCATCGAGCTTCGCTTCCTCCGAGCTCTCGATGGTGGCGCGATCGGTCGCGAACGTGACGTCCTCGTGCTCGACGCTCACCGACCACGGGATCAGCTCGACCTTCGTGGTCAGCCCATCGGCCGTGGTCGCGCGCAGCTGGATCATCATCACGCGGGTGTCGGCCGGCTGCGTCCACGAGACCGACAGCCAGGTCCCCGCGGACTCCTTCGCGTAGGTCGCAGAGCCCTTGCCGAGCTGCTTGCCGTCCTCGCCGATCACGACGAGCTCGGCCGAGCCTGCGGGTCGCGACATCGTGAACTGCAGCACGCGCTTGTCGAGATCGAGATGCTCGACGTCGTAGCCGACCTTCACCGGAGCGCGGACCAGCGCATCGAACGACAGCTCGTCGCTCCAGCGCTGCTTGGTGCCAGCGACCTGCGCCGAGATCGTGCCCTTGTACGCGTTCTTGCCCGGCGCGCCATCGCCGATCTCGAGCGTGACGGCAGCGCCCCTGGCGAGCGCAGCGTGCTTGAGCGCGAAGTGCTTGCCGTCATCGCGGTCGAGCTCGATCCGGAGATCGGAGACCGGCGCGACCGCGATGATCCGGATCTGCGGCTTCTGTCCCTGCGGAACATCACCCTTGAGCTGGTAGCTGACCGGCTGCGCTGCGACGATCCGCGCGGCGCACAGGATCGCCAGGATCGCGATCCGGCTCAGAGGAAGCACTGGCACTGCCCGCCGGACATCACGCAGCCGCGCGGACCGGCGGCCGGGAAGTAGTAGCCGGTCGCCATGCACATCTCGTTGGTGCGCGCGCTCTGTCCATCCTGGATCGTGGTGTTCGCGTTGGTGCCGATGTTGTCGTAGGTGCACTCCCACGTGATCTTGCTGCCGAACGTGTAGAACTGCGGCGCGCTCCACTGCTGCGCACCTGGATGCTCCCAGTCGGTGCTGCGGAACAGCATCTGCGAGCCATCGCGCACCTCGGTGGCGACCGTCTGTTTGTGCGAGTGCGTGGACATCGACCAGAACTTCGCGCCTTGCGTGACGTCGCATGTCGCGCTGACCTTGAAGTTGGTCGCGTGCGCCGGGATGTTGATGTCCGCGTTATAAGTGCCGAACAGATCGGTGCGGGTGAAGTGCTGGGTCGGCTCGAGCGCGTACGCCGTGAGCTCGACGTGGGTGGTCAGCGGCGCGTCCGTCGAGTTGACGTAGTGCATCTGGAAGTAGCCAGCGGAGTGCGGGACGATCACCTGCGCGAGCTGGACGCCGACGTCGTCGACCGGGAAGTTCTCCTCGTGATGCGGCGTCTGCGCGCCATACACCGGCAGCGGCTGCCCCGCGGCCTCGCAGTCATCTACCGTGCCATCGGGCGGCTGCGTACCGCCGAGGCTGGTGAAGTAGATCACGTGATGACTGCCAGTGGTCATGTCCGACACCCACTTGTGGATGTGGAGGTTGTCCTCGTTCGGCGTGTGGAAGTAGAAGCACTTCGTGACCTCCTCGCCGGCGGCGATGGTCACGTCGGTGCTGACCACCGAGAACGCGGGCTCATCCGTGGTCGCGGTCGCCGAGTCACTGGCGCACGCGGTGACCACGAGCAACGACGTCGATACGGACAGGTGCAGGAACGTGCTGCGCATGGACATCCCCCTGGAGAACCGTCCGGAGCCTACCTCAGCTAGATCGAGTCGCGGTATCGAACGTCTACGCCCCTGATGCCCAGCATGCATGCCTTGCTCCTCGGGGGCGCGGTGGCGGGGGGGGCCGCGAGCCAGGCCGCCCCATCCCAGGACGATCCACCGCCGATCGACAAGCAGATCGCGGCCTTGGCCCCTGCCAGGCTGGGCTCCGCGCCCGCGCTCGACAAGGCGATCACCACCTACTACGGAACGCAGCGCGGCCAGCATACCTACATCCAGACCGACAAGCCGCTGTACCCGCCGGGCGAGACCATCTGGTTTCGCGCCGACCTCCGCGATGCCAAGACGCTGATCGGCGGCCCGTGGGTGGGCGTCACGTTGCAGCTGATCCCGCCGCGCGGCGCGATCGTGGCGACCAAGCGCGTGCTGGCGCAGGGCGGCATCGCACGCAATGACTTCGCGCTCGACGGCGCGATCGATGGCGGCGAGTACACGATCCAGCTCACCGGCCCCGGCATCAACGACACCCGCAAGGTGATCGTCAACACCTACGAGGCGCCGCGGCTGATGAAGACGCTCGAGCTGCTGCGCAAGGCGTACGGTGCCGGCGATCAGGTCTTTGCCGCGGTCGAGATCAAGCGGACCACCGGCGAGCCGTTCGCGGATCACAAGCTCACTGCCGTGGTCACCATCGATGATGCGGAGGTCTCGCGACTGCCGATCACGACGGATCGCGAGGGTAAAGCGGTCGTCAAGTTCCAGCTGCCAGCGCAGATGGCGCGCGGCGACGGCCTGCTGACGCTCCTCGCCGAGGATGGCGGCATCCCCGAATCGATCCAGAAGCGGATCCCGATCGTGATGACCACGTTGCAGCTCTAGGTGTTCCCCGAGGGCGGTGACCTCGTGCAGGGGCGTGGCCGACCGCGTGTACTTCATGGCGAAGACCACGATCGGCAAACCCGCCGATCTCGACGGCAAGGTCGTCGACGACCGCGGCACCGTGGTCTCGACGTTCTCGTCGTTCCACGACGGCATGGGTAGCTTCGAGCTGACGCCCGCGGCGGCGCGCACGTATCACGTCGAGATCACGAAGCCGTCGAACATCACCACCAAGGTCACGGTGCCGGCCCCGCGTCCCGACGGCTGTGTCCTCCGCGCGGTGCCGCAGGCGTCGAAGGATCAGCTGCGGATCGCGGCGATCTGCAACACGTCGCGCAAGCTCGAGATCGAGGCCACGCTGCGCGAGAACCGGCTCGCGAGCGGCGCGTTCGAGGTCACCGCGGGCAAGGCCGCGCTCGTCGTGCTGCCCGTGCCGCGGACCTCGCAGGGCGCCGTGCGCGTGACGCTGTTCGCGACCACGCAGGAGCCCCTCGCCGAGCGCCTCGTCTATCACGGCATGGGCGCCGATCTGAAGGTCAAGATCACCGCCGATCGCGCGTCGTACTCTCCGCGCGAGACCGTCAAGCTCAAGGTCCACACCGAGGACGCACGCAGCAACGCGGTCAAGGCGAACGTCGCGCTCGCCGTCGTCGTCGAGACCGTGCTGTCGTTCGCCGACGACAAGAGCGCGAAGATCCAGGCGCACCTCTACCTCGAGCCGGAGCTCGGCGCGACCGCGGCCGGTCCGATCGAGGAGCCCAACTTCTACTTCGGCGACAAGCCCGAGGCGGCAACCGCGATGGACGCGCTGCTCGCGACCCGTGGCTATCGCAGGTTCGAATGGCGGCAGGTTCTCCCGGCCGCGAGGAGCAAGTGATGAAGACTCGCGAGCTATTGCCGATCCTCGCGCTGATCGCCGGCGCGCAGACCACCGCGTCCGCAGCACCCACCGGATCGATCGAGGGCACGCTGATCGAGCAGCCCGAGAACAAGGTCGTCACCGGCAGCGTCGATCTGGTGTGCGGCAAGGTCCGAACCAGCGTGCGCGCCGATGGCGCCGGCCACTTTCAGATCACCGGCCTCCCCGAGGGCCGCTGCACGCTCACGGCGAACGGCGGTGGATTCGTGACGGTGACGCTCGGGGTGATGGTCTCGAGCGGGAGCATCGCGACCGTGCTGGTCGGCGTCACCTCGCGCGCGACTGCCGAGCGGATGCGTCGCGACGAGGAACGGGCACGCAAGGAGCAGGAGAAGTACGCGAAGGACATGCGCCGCGACCGCCTCATGAAGAAGCCGTCCCGGATGGGCGGGATAGGCGGCCCCGGGCGCGCGGTCGACATGGACCTGGGCGACGTCGGCGGTGCCGAGCGCGGCGGGGCCGGTGGGATCGCGCCGCCTCCGGCGATGGACCGACCGATGCCGGCAGCGGCGCCACCGCACAATGCACCGGCCAGCCCCGCGAAGCGGATGGAGATCGACGCCACCGTCACGCGGGCCGCCGAGCGTCCGATGGGCAATGCAGGTCCGGTGGCCGCGAAGGTGGCGGTGCTGGAGCAAGATGTTCGCCGCGACGAGGCGAAGCGCCGCGAGCTGGTGCGCCGCAACAACGCCGACAAGAAGATCGGTACCGGGCGGATCCTCTCCACCGACCAGCGCGATTTTCGCGCGTATCGATGGAAGCATCGCAAGCCATTCAAGAACCTTCTACTGCAGTGAACGCGGGCGGCACCCGTTCCATCCCCAGCGATCCGGTCACACCGCGAGCTAGGACCGACCTGTGCAATCGTGCATGCGAGCGGCACGTGATCTACCTTCCGCCGGGCGCACGTGTGATCTCGCCGGCGCGGCGGCGCGCAGGTCGACGCGAGGTTGGACCGCACTTGCATCGCGATGGGGCGGTGTGCGATACGGCCCTCCAATGACCACCACGCGGCTGTTCGGCTGCACCCTCGCCCTCTCGGTTGCGGCGTGTGCGGCACCCGGCCGTGCCCACGAGCCGACGCTGCCATCGACGAACCACTACCAGCTGTGCTCGGACCCGCAGTTCGAGTGCGCGCCGGCGTCGGCCACGATGGCGCCGGCGGAGCAGCCGATCCGCGTCGATACCAACCTCGCGTCTCCGCGTCGCTCGCCCGCTCGCGGCTGAGCCAATAGCAAGAGACACCCGCTCCGGGTCGCGGTTGCGAGCCGATTTCAATGGCAAGTTATTGCGATCATTGAGAATTTTTTAAACCGTTGTCGAGACCGAAGCTGCGCGTCGGCCGTTGTTGCCTGCATGCCAACTCGAACGGGTCTCGTCATCGCCGGGCTGTTCACCGTTCTGGCCTGCGAGCGGGATCCGCGGAGCGAGGTGACTCCTCCGCAAACGCCCGCGCCGGTCGCGACCGCAGCCAAGCCGGCGTCGGAATCCGCATCGGCGATCGCCGCGCGGCTCACCGATCCGATGATCGTGCCGCCCGTTGGCGAGCGGACCACGCCGCGGGTCGTCGCCGTGCCTGCGTCGCGTGGTCCGCTACCAACGCCGCCGAGCATGGTGCCGGCCGAGTACGCGAAGTGGCTGAGGGCACTGCCGCGCGCGGAGCAGAAGCGGATCGCGGCGTTCTGCGGCAGCCATCGGCTGAGCTTCGAGGCCGAGTGCGGTGGCATCGGTCCACTCCACATCCCGTATCCGCCGTTCAAGCGTGCGCGCATGGGGGGCGAGAACCATCCGCAGCAGAGCCTGTTCGCGTCGGTCGAGGAGTGGCAGGCGCAGCTGTCGCCGCAGCAGCTCCGCTACATCGATCGCGAGTGTGAGGGCGGCGAGGATCGGCCGTCGTCGGATCTGTGCGGTGACAACACGCCGCTCGTCGTCGCGTTCGACCGCCAGCCGATCGAGTTCACCCGCGGCGGCACGTTCGCGTTCCAGCCCGGCTCGCCGACAGCCACCGACTGGCCGACCGCGAACACGCCGTGGATCGCGCTCGATCGCAACGGAGATGGCGCGATCGACAGCGGCGCCGAGCTGTTCGGCAGCGACACCGTGCTCCCCGGTGGAGCGACCGCGACCAACGGCTTCTTCGCGCTCGCGGCGCTGGACGCGAATCATGACGGCCGGATCGATGCGAGCGATCCAGGCTTCGCGCAACTCGTGCTGTGGGCCGATCGCGACAACGATCAGCGGAGCCGCGCGGGCGAGCTGACGCCGCTGTCAGCGAGGATCGTCTCGATCTCGCTCGCGAACCGCGTCGCGCTCCGCTGCGATGCGCGCGACAACTGCGAGGGCGAGCGCGCGAGCTTCACCTGGCGCGATGCCGAGGGCGCGCTGCACGACGGCACCGTCGTCGACGTCTACCTGCCGCGCCGCTGACTCGGCTGAAGGGTCGCGGGCTGGACGAGCCGCGAGCGATACGTCTGCGCTGCCGCCGGCGTCCAGCCCATCGGCTACCTGAGCAGCGGGTACATCGCCTTGGCCGTGGCCACGCCGGTGCTCGCGCCGCCTTCCATGAAGCCCTGGAAGTCCTGCGACGTGTGCTCGCCGCAGAACCGCACGGCGCCCTGCGGCGCGCCCTCGTACCCGCTGAAGCCGGTGTATTGACCGACCTTCCAGTACGAGTACGACGCACCGAACAAATTCGAGCGATGCGGCAGCGACTGCGTGACGCGTCCGTTCCACGCCAGGCTCGGGTACACCGCGGACAGCTGGGTCAAGCCGCGCTGCGCATCCTGGACGACCTTGGCGTCGGTCGCGGTCGCGAACGCGGAGGTCGTCTTCATCGCATCGGTGACGCAGCCGCCGGAGTAGAGGACGAGGATGCCCGGCGTCCCCGGCTGCGCGCGCGTGACGTCCCAGCTCGCCTGGTAGCCGGTGTCGCTGTACGACGAGCCATTCGCGCGGCCGGGCCACGGACCGCTGCCATTCCAGCCGCGCTGCGCGAACTGCAGCTGGAGCTTGCCGTTGTGGCCGCGGCCGAGGTTGGCGATCGCGTCTCGCTTCTTGGCGTCGAACCCGGCGCCGGAGGTGTCCACGTTCGCGAGCACGGCAAACGGCAGCGCGAGGACCACGAAGTCGGAGACCACCTCGATCGTGGTCGCACCACGCTCGAACGTGCAGCGGTAGCGCTGGTTCGGTGTCTCGGCGAGTCGCACGAGCTTGTGCCCGGTCTTCACGGCGGCGCCGAGATCCGCGGCGATCGCCTCGGGCAGGCGTTGGTTGCCGCCACGAATGTGGAACCGCTCGTCGGATTCGCCGAACACCTCGAACCGGTTGGGATGTGGCTGGTAGCCGAGCAGGTACAGCAGGCTCAGCGACGACTGGTCGCGCGTATCAGCGCCGTACTCGACCCCGTACGCGGTATCGAGCAGCTTGCCGAGCGCGGAGGCATGGCCGCCGGGCACGCGGGTCTCGATCCAGTCGTAGACGCTCAGCTGATCGAGCGCGAACCCTTCGGGCGTGTAGCTGTTGTAGAGCGTCGGATAGCCGGCGTCGCGGAGGTCGGCGTCGACGATGTCCGCGATGTCGAGGAAGTCGGCGGTGGCATCGGACTTGGCATAGTAATGGCCGCTGAACCGATAGGTCTCGGTGGACCCCGCGGGCTCGGCCGCGTGGAGGTCATCGAGCGGCAGTCCGTAGCGTGTCGCGAGGCCACGCACCGTCTTGTGACCGGTATCGATCAGCTCGCCGCACCACTCGCTGACCTGGTTGGCGGCGAAGTAGCCCGTGTTCGAGAACATGCGGCCGCCGACACGCGCCGAGGCCTCGTAGACCGCGGAGCTGAAGCCCTTGTCGCGCAAGGTCAGTGCGCACGACAGGCCGGCGATGCCGCCGCCGACCACCGTCACCGTCGGTTGCCCGGCAGCGCGAGCGGCCCGCGGGATCGCGAGTGCCGCGGTACCGACGGCCGCACCGGCGAGGAACTGTCGGCGCGACAGCTTCGCGGCCTTGCGCGCGGCGCGCAGCTCGGGAAGCTCGTTGATCGGAGCGCCGGTCGAACGAGAGACGCGGAGGTCGGAGACCAGCTGACGGATCGACCGGAGGAGCGGAGTGCGGGCCATGGTCGGAAAGTCTCGCAGGCCTGGCGAGCCACGTGTAGTGGCGAGCGCAGCTGCCAGCCCCCCATCCGTTAGCAACGTCAGGATGCTCACGATTTCAGGGTCGCGCGCTCCACCCGCACGCGACCCCGCTCCAGAGCTCCCTAGCGGTTGCAGTTATCGGAGAGCGTGATCATCGAGCCGTGGTCCATGACCTCGAAGTCGCTGACCTTGAGGGCTTGGAGGTCGAGAGGCCCGAGCAGGTTGTTCCACTTCGCCGTGGTGTGGCGGTCACTCTGCGCGGTCAACGCGATGTTGCCGCCGTCCGCGTGATACATGCCGTATTTCTGCATCGCGCGCGCGACCACCTTCGCGCCCTCGCTCGGCAGCGAATTGATCGGATAGTTCGCGCGCAGCCGGAGGTGCACGCCGTACGGCGGCGCGTTGGTGCCACCGGTGGTCGACGTGGCGTGGGTGGCCGGCCGCACGAACCCGCGCTTGACGCGGTTGTTCGGCAGGATGAACCGGATCGCGTGGTCGATGTGACCGGCGGCCACCTCGTCGGCGGTGAACAGCAGCGGTGCGATCGGGAAGCCGGCGGCGTCCGCGCTCGTGCACTGATCGCCGCGCAGCGTATCGGTATAGGTCTGGCTGGTGTTCCACACCGCGAGGCAACCGCCCTGAAACGTGGACGTGATGTTCGCGCGCCACATCTCGTAGAGCGCGTTGCTGGTCGGGTCCACTACGATCAGGTGGCAGTCACCATCCCCGGTGCAGGCGTACCCGGACTCGTCCTCGACATTGCCACCGGCGGGCACCGGCATCGCCACGTGATCGCAGTCGGGCGAGTAGAACTCGTCGGTCGGCGTGAACGTGCGCTTGGGGGTGGTGGCATCCGCGCGCAGGACGTCGATCGCGAAGTCGATCTGCATGCGGCCGGCGCCCCAGCCGCCGGAGCTGGTGAGCGTCGACAGGATCGAGTCGCTGTTCGCCGCCCTGGGGAGACCGCTGACCACGCGGTTGAAGAACATCGGATGCGTGAAGTACGGACCGGAACCGGGCTGGGTGGCCATGCCGCCGCCGCCGCTCTGGTCACTACCACCGCCGGCGCCGGGATCCGAGCCGGAACCGGCGCCACCCTGGGTGCCGTTGGGCCCGCTGAAGTCCTCTCCGGGATCCGCCGTGGCGCTCGTGCAGGAGGCGGCCGCGAGCAGGATGAACATGAGATGGGTGCGAGCCATGGCGCACGTTGTAGTCACCTTGCTGTCGGCTGTCGTTGTAGGTGTTCCCCCGCAGTTGTGCCGCGTTACCGCGCACGAAAGACTTCGTAGCGACCAATCTCACCGACCTACGTCGGCAACGCGCTTCATCGTGCAAGCGCGCTTACGCGAGATTAATGCGATTACCCCGCCGATATTTTTGGGCGAGCACCCTCTGGGTAGTCGTCAGCGGCTCGTGGTCGCGTCGCGCAGACTGTGCTCGAGCCAGCCGGCGTACCACGCGCCGAAGCTGGCACGTCGCGGCACGATCCTGCCACCGTCGGGCCGGAGATCATCCCAGATCATCCCGCGCTCGGGGCCGCTGACGACGAGCATCGTGCGGACCGCGGAGCCGTGGTGTGCGATCCAGAACGCTCCATCGGTCAGTGACGGCGCGTAGTACTCGGTGTCGCCCTCGACATCCTCCGGGAGCGTGCGGCGCTCGACCGGCAGATTTCAGGCGCTGCGATGCGGAAACGGCGCGCGCAGATCTTGGCCCGCGCAGGGTATCCTCGTGAGATGCCGCGCGCGTGCAGTGCCGTGTTCGTCGCGCTGCTCGCTGCCTGCGGCGATCCGGATCCGATGATGACCACGATCGATGCGCCCGCGACGGACGGCCGCTCGGATGGCGGGCGGCCAGCACGCCAGATCGCGTACATCAGCGGCTACGGTCCCGACATCGCCTCGTTCGAGCTGAACGCGGCGAGCGGGGCCCTCGTGCCCGTGGCGTCGATCGCGTCGTTCGCAGCTTCACCCTCGTTCCTGGCGACGACCCGGACGTACCTCTATGCGGTGAGCGAGAGCGCGAGTCGGGTCGGGGCCTATGCGATCGATGGGACCACCGGCGCGCTGAAGTTCATCAACGACGTGGCGTCGGAAGGCAATGGTCCTGCGCACGTCTCGGTGGACGCGACCGGGAGGTTCGTGCTCGTGGCGAACTACGGCGCCGGCACGATCGCGGTCCTGCACGTGCGCGCGGATGGCGGCCTGGATGCCGCGAGCCAGACGCTGAGCCCGGGTACCAACGCGCATCAGATCCTGGCCGACCCCGCAAACCACTTCGTGTTCGTGCCGTGCAAGGGCTCGGACTACATCGCCCAGTACACCTTCGATCCGCAGACCGGCACGCTGGCGCCCAATGCGGTTCCGCGGCTGATGACCGCGGCCGGTGCAGGCCCACGGCACCTCGCGTTCGCGCCCGATGGAGCCCACGCGTACCTGATCAACGAGCTCGACAGCACGATCGTCGCGCTCTCCTACAACAGCACCACCGGGCGGCTGACCGCAACGCAGGCGATCTCGACGCGCGCGGCGGGTGCGACCGGGACCAACACCGGTGCCGAGGTCGCGGTCCATCCGTCGGGGAGCTTCGTCTATGGCTCGAACCGCGGTGACAACAACCTCGCGGTGTTCGCGGTCACGCCGAGCACCGGCGCGCTCACGCTGGTCGGTCACACCCAGACCGGCGGAATGACGCCGCGGGACTTCGCGATCGATCCGTCGGGCGCGTGGCTCTACGCCGCGAACCAGGGCTCGAGTAACGTGGTGACGTTCGCGATCAACGCCTCGACCGGCGCGCTGAACCGCACCGGCACGCCGCTCGTGGCAACCCAGCCGTCGTTCGTCGGGTTCGTCGCGCTGCCGTAGGCCGGGTGCCCCGTGTACGCTCAGTTTGCCTTCGTCGACGCCTTCACGATCGCGTAGACCTTGTTCGCGATCTCCGGCGAGTACGCCGAGCCCGGGGTGCTCCACGCATCGAGCGGCTTCTGATCGAGCACCGAGTAGAACGCGCCGTCCTTCTCCACGTAGTAAGCGAAGTGCGCCTCGGGCTGGTACTTGGTGCCGTTGGCCTCGTCCTTCATCTGCATCGTGTAGACGAAGCCGTTCGGCTCCTCGCTCAGGACCTTGGTGTTGATGTAGCTGTCGGTGCGTCCAACGGTGATCGACTTGTCGCTCTTGATCGCCTCCGGGATACCGCTGACGGCTAGCTGCGAGACGGTGAGCAGGTAGAACTCGTTGACGCGAACGTCGACGCCACCGTTGCCGTTCTTCTCGAGCTTGGCGTCCTTGGGCACCTTCATGGTCACGTTGATCAGCGGCGCCACGTCGTGCAGGTTCTTGGAGACCCAGTCCGCCTCGTTGATCGTCATCGTCGGGGTCTTGGCCTCGCCGCCACCACCGCCACCGCCACCTCCGTCTTGCTTCTTGCCGCAGCCGGCGAGCGAGGACACGAGGGCGAGAGCAGCGAACGACATCGTCAGGTTCTTGTTCATGGTGGTTGCTTGTACACGGAACGTGCCACCGCGCGAGAGCCTGCGATCAACGACTTGGCCGCGCCCGCCGGGTCTGCACGCACCCGATCGCGCTGGCCTAGGCCTGCCGTGGACCCAGATCAGGCATCGAGCGCGGATGGCAGGAACGCCGGAGGCAGGCGGTGGTGCGTCGCCTGCTCGTACGCGAACGCGTAGCCGAGCAGCTTGCCCTCGGTGAACGCGCGGCCGAACAGCGAGATGCCCATCGGCAGGCCGCGGACTTGACCGGCCGGCACGGTGATGTGCGGATACCCGGCCACGGCGGGGAGCGTGGTGGCCGACGGTCCGAACGCATCGCCGTTGACCGGATCGATCAGCCACGGCGGGCTTCCAGTGACCGCGAAGATCGCATCGAGCTTGTGCGCGTCCATCGCCTTGTCGATGCCCTCGGTGCGCGCCAGCTTCTCGCACAGCGCGCGCGCCTCGAGGTACGCCTGCTCGGTCAGCGGACCCTTCGCATCCGCCTTGACGAAGCTCTCCTGCCCGAACAACGCCAGCTCCTCCTTCGCGTGCGCCTCGTTGAACTTGATCAGATCGGCGAGCGTTCGCACCTGCACGTCAGAGCCGCGGCCGCGCAGGTAGTCGGCGATCGTGGCCTTGAGCTCGTAGAGCAGGACCTCGAATTCGGCGGCACCGAGCTCGGGCGGCTGCAGAAGCTCGATCGGATCGACGATCACCGCTCCGAGCTTCTTGAGCTCGAGCAGCGCAGCGGCTCCGATCTGATCCATGTAGCGATTGAGCCCGAACCAGCCGGTGCGCGGCACGCCGATCCGCGCGCCGCGCAGTGCATTCGGGTCGAGATACCTCGTGTAGTCCTCCGGCTTGGCACCGGCGGTCGCAGGATCGGCCGGATCCGGTCCCGAGATCGCGGTGAGCACGATCGCGGCATCGCTGACCGTGCGGGTCATCGGACCGGCGGTGTCCTGCGTCGACGAGATCGGGATGATGCCGGCGCGGCTGACGAGGCCCACCGTCGGTTTGAGCCCGACCAGCGCGTTGCAGCTCGCCGGCGAGGTGATCGAGCCATCGGTCTCGGTGCCGATCGATGCCGCGCACAGACTCGCGGCGGTCGCAGCGCCCGAGCCGCTGCTCGATCCCGAGGGCGATCGGTCGAGCGCATAAGGATTGCGACATTGGCCGCCTCGCGCGCTCCAGCCCGAGGTCGACGATGCGCCCCGCATGTTCGCCCACTCCGACAGGTTGGTCTTGCCGAGGATGATCGCGCCGGCTGCACGCAACCGCGCGACGACGAACGAGTCCTGCTTGGCTCGCGTGCCGGCGAGCGCCATCGATCCCGCCGTGGTCGACATCTTGTCGCCGGTATCGAGGTTGTCCTTCACGAGGATCGGGATCCCGTGAAGCGGACCGCGCAGCTTGCCGGCCGCACGCTCGGCATCGAGCTTGCTTCCCGCCGCGGCGGCATCGGGATCGAGCTCGAGCACGCTGCGCAGCTGCGGACCCGCCTCGTTGGTCGCGTCGATCCGCGCCCGGTACTTGCCGACCAGGCCGACCGAGGTCTCGGCGCCGGATGCCATCCGCTTCTGCAGCTCCGCGATCGAGACCTCGACGAGATCCTGCGATGGCACGCGCACGGGCACCGCGATCCCCGAGCTCTGAGGTGCCGTACCGGCGTGGCAACCCGCCAGCGCGCCGGTCGCGAGCGCGGTGACACCGGCGGTCACGCCGAGGCGAAACAAATCACGACGATCGAGCGAGTCAGCGGCCATCGCTGGACCATCACCCCGATCCCGCGAACGATCAAGACTCAGAGGTTGTGCCGAGCGTTACCACCCCACATGTGCCAGCCGTCCATCGACTTCTGACCGAGGTCGAACGCGAGGATCTGGCCCTTGTTGGTGGCCACGTACATCCAGCCCTCGGCGACGATCGGCTGCGAGCTCACCGGCGTGCCGAAGTCGAACGCCATCCGCTGCACACCGGTCTCGCGGTCGAGGCCGATCAGCTTGCCATCGTGCGTGGTGACGATCGCGAGGCTGCCCGCCACGATCACCGAGCCGATATCGCGCGTGCCGACGCCCTTGGTGTACTGGCGCGTCCACTTGACCGCATCGGTCTTGGCGTCGCGCGCCTCCACCCGATCGCCCATCGCCGTGTAGACCACGCCATCGCGGACCACCGGGCGCGCACCCTCGAACGACCACGTGCCCTCGCTCGCGTCGGTGGGGTTGTCGTCGGGAGACTTGGCCGTGGCGCCCGCACGCAGCCGCTTGCCGGTGGCGGCATCGAGCGTGACCTGCACCTCGTCACGACCCTCGTGAACGGCGAGGTGGACGTCGTCGCCGTCGATCCACGGCGCGCTGGCGGCGCTGATCGACTGCTGCCACTTGCGCTTTCCGTCGAGCCCGATCTTGTAGAGCGTGCCGTTGACGGTGGAGACGTAGACCGCCTCACCGACGACCACCGGGGCCGACAGGATGTGATTGTCGATCGTGGCCGACCAGACGTCCTTGCCGGTCTTCCGCTTGTACGCGGAGAGCTGATATCCGCCCTCGTTCGTCGGGTGCGACGCGATCACGAGGTTCGTGCTGAACGCCGGCGGGTTCGGCGTCTCCATGCCGAGCCACTTGGTCCACAGCACCTTGCCAGTCGAGGTCTCGAGCACCTCCATCGTGCAGCTGAACGTGTTGTACGCGAGCTCGTTGTCCTCGACGACCGCCGAGGTCGGGCCGGGATCGACCAGGGTCTCGCGGGTCCATTCCTTCGCGCCGGTCGCGGCGTTAAGCGCGTACATCGTGCTCGAGCCGAAGCCACCGCCGACGAAGATCTTGCCGCCCGCGTAGGCGACGGAGACCAGCTGCGCGCGCTCCGGGAGCTGCGCGACCCAGCCGGCGTGCTCGTTCTCGCGCCCAAACCGGAACGTCGCCGCGGTGCCGCTCTTCAGCTTGTCGGTGCTCGGCAGCTTCACCGGCACGATGCGCTCGACGAGCTTCGCATCGACAGCGATCGGGAGGGCCGCGGGAGCCGGCAGCCCGACTCCCGGTGTGGACTCGACCTCGGTTGCGAGCTGGCCGTCGGCCTTGTCGACGGCTTCGTGGCAACCGACCAGACCAACCACCGACCAGACCGCCGTGAACCCGAGTGTGAATCGCACCGTTGGCATCATGGGGCGCACCTCTCCTGTGCTTGCTAGGACGAACGCCCGAGCGTTCCGGTCTATTCGACAACCTGCTCGGGAATCGGTTGCACGATCCCGCGCGTACACAGGTGAATCGATGCCAGCGCCATCAGATACTGCCTGCTCCCGTGTGTGCTTGTGTCGCCCGCCCCGGTCTGACTACGGACGCCCGCCCATGCCGCCCAGCATCGGGCCGAGCTGCGCCATCACGGCCTTCAGCTGATCGTTGCTGATCGAAATCGCGAAGCGCAGGGTGTCAGCCTTGCGCGAGACCTGCAGCGCCTTCACCACATCGCCGACCGCGCCGCCGAGCTTGTCGACCTGCTTCTTTGCCTCGGCAACGCCCTTCTCGATCTTGTCGGCGAGCGCGCGGTCCTTGAGCTCGGTGCTGACATCCATCGCGAGCCCGTTCGAGATGTCGAACGTGCCGGACACCAGGCCGAGCTTGTCCGAGACCGGCGTGCCGGCGCCCGAGCCGACGAACCACATCGCCTTCTTGCGATCGACCTTCTGCATCGCAGCGATCAGCGCGGTGTCCTTCTCGGCGGTGCCACTCGCGAGCGCCGCGATGTCAGCCTCGAGGTCCGCGCGCACCACCGGCTGCGGAACCATCGGCTGCTGAAGCGGGAGTGCCTGGTGCGAGTAGATCGCGCCGTTCGGCAACATCAGGTAGCCGGTCTTCAACGTGCCGGCAGCGCTCGGCATCTCGAACGCCATGTACTTGCGGTCGGGATCGATCGCCGACGTGAAGCTGGCGCGCTTCGCACAGGTCTCGAGCTGCGCGAACGTCACGCCCGTCATCACGAACCGCATCTCGGCCGCGCCGGTCTTGACCGCGACCGAGCCGAGCATCTTGATGTCGGAGAATTCGATCCAGCACTTCATCCACTCGGTGATGCCCGGCGAGGCCTTGTCGAGCGACGCCATGACCTTGGCGAGCGGCGAATTCTGCAAGAAGTTCTGAAACTTCATGTAGTTTCCGCCGAACAGCGCCGTCGAACCGGAGGGCAGGTAGTGCAGCAGTGCGCTCTCGTCCTTCGACGGCGCGCCCGATTCGTTGATCTCCGCCGGGCCGCTCTTCTCGCACGACGAGACGAGCAGCAACCCCATGACCAGTGCAGTGAGCTTCATGCGCGCGTGGTACCGCGAGGAGACGGCTCGTTCAACCGAACATGATCGACCACGCGAGATGGTCGCGAGGACATCGTGGTTGCAACAGCTTGGCTCGCTGTGTCGCTCGCGCCGGACCCAACCTGTGCCGCCGACCGGGTCGGTGTGCACCCGACTGCACCTGCTCACGTCGTGGTACGAACGCAACGCCATGGACGTCCTCGCCAAGCTCAAGTCCCACGACTTCGGTGAAGTTCACTTCAAGTTCGACAAGTCGACCCAGCTCCACGCGATCGTTGCGATCCACGACTCGCGGCTGGGTCCGGCGCTCGGCGGCTGCCGGTTCATCGAGTACGACAATGAAGAGGCGGCGCTCACCGATGCGCTGCGCCTCGCACGCGGCATGACCTACAAGGCCGCGCTCGCCGGCCTCGCCCACGGCGGCGGCAAGAGCGTGATCATCCGCCCCAAGCAGCGGTTCGATCGGGTCGCGCTATTCCGCGCGTTCGGTGCGTTCATCCGCGATCTGCGCGGCCACTACATCACCGCCGAGGACAGCGGGACCGGTCTCGAGGACATGGAGATCATCCGCCAGGTGACCACCCACGTCACCGGCATCGATCCGTCGCACGGTGGATCGGGCGATCCGTCGCCGTTCACCGCGCTCGGCGTGCGGCGAGGCATCGAGGCGTGCGTGAAGTTCAAGCTCGGCAAGGCCGACCTGAAGGGCGTGCATGTCGCCGTCCAGGGCGTCGGGCACGTCGGCTACTTCCTGTGCAAGGAGCTGCACGGCGCCGGCGCCAAGCTCACGGTCGCCGATATCGACAAGCTGAAGAGCGAGCGTGCGCAGCGCGAGTTCGGCGCGGAGATGGTCGACATCGACAACATCGCCGCGGTCGCGTGTGATGTGTTCGCACCGTGCGCGCTCGGCGCGGGCCTCAACGACAACACCATCCCGCACCTCCTCGCACCGATCGTCGCCGGCGCCGCCAACAACCAGCTCGCCGAGCTGCGTCACGGCGATGACCTCCACGCGCGCGGCATCCTCTATGCGCCGGACTACGCGATCAACGCCGGTGGCCTCGTCAACGTGGCGCAGGAGGTCAAGGGCTATGACGCGAAGCTGGCGCGCGAGGGCACGCTGAAGATCTACGACACGATCATGGACATCTGCGAGCGCAGCACGCGGCTCAACGCGCCGACCTACAAGGTCGCGGACATGATCGTCGAGCAGAAGCTGGCAGCGGTCCCGCGGGTCTGAGCGTCGCGCGAGGCCACGCTGCCCGCCCGGGTCGTGCGCCCGGCCTTCGTGGAAGCGGCCCGGGCGATAGCGACCGCGCGGGGTCGCGCCAGGTGGCCGCATCCCAGTAAGATCGTGGGCATGCGGGGAGCCACCGGCGGGACGTTCTCCGTCGACATCGTGACGCGCGCCGTGCTCGAGGAGTTCCCCGAGCTCGACGCGGTACGGGTCAAGGCCGCGATCGAGCGCGGCGCGGCGCGCGCGGCGAGCGCCTCGATGGACACCGAGGGCTACCGCGTGGTCGACCTCCACCTCGCGCGCGTCGAGGCCAGCGAGGAGGCGACCGAGCGCGCGCAGATCCTGCGCGAGCTGTCGGAGAACCTGGTCGAGCGTGGCGATCTCGATCGCGCGCTCGTGGTGCGGCTGTCGGCGTTCGGCGAGGCCGCATCGGTGAACGATCTGGAGCCGCTGCTCCGCCTCGCGCGCGTCACCAAGCGCTGGAGCGAGCTGCCGCTCGACGCGATGAACGCGCTGGTCGATATCCATGATGACGGCGCCGCGGCCCGGCTCTCCGAGCTGGCCACCGCGTGGCAGGAGGTCGGCCGCACCTACTACGCCGCCGATTGCCTCGAGCGCGTGCTCCTGATCGCGCCGGCGGATGCGCACGCCAACGAGACGCTCGAGCTGTTCTATCGCAGCACCCAGGAGTGGCCGGTGCTGATCGACCTGCTGTCCCGACGCGCGGTGCATGTCGAGTCGGATCGAGACCGTGCGGAGCTGTTCCGCGAGATCGCGCTGATCTATGACCGCGAGCTCGAGGACGAGAGCGGCGCGCTCGACATGTACCAGGAGGCCGATCGGCTCGCGCCCGGTCATCCCGAGGTGCTCGATGCGCTCGCGCGGTTATCGACCAAGATCGGCGTGCCCGACGAGGAGGCGCTCGCGGCCACCGTGCGGCTCGCCGAGGTCACCGTGGATCCCAGGGCCCGCGCCCGGGTGCTGACCCGCGCGGCCGACATCGCGAAGCTCCACGACTGGGACAAGGCCGAGCAGCTCTACGAGCGCGCACGCAAGGACGATCCGGACCTGGCGAGCGCGGTGGATGGCTACGTCGGCCTGCTCCGCGATCGCGGACAGCTCACCGAGGTTCGCGCCCTGCTCGTCCTGGCCTCGAACAATCCGGCCTTCCTGACCGAGAAGTCGCGGTGGCTCACGGATGCGGCGGACTACTCGGTCGCGCTCGGCGACGTGGCCCGTGCGAAGGACCTCTACCGCGAGGCGCGCAAGGCGGACCCCGAGAATGACAAGGCAGGCCTCGCACTCGTCGAGCTGTCCTCGGATGAAGGCTCGCTGGTCGAGCTCGCACCGATGCTCGACGAGCTGTGCCGCACCACCGAAGATCCGAGTCGGCTGCGCGGCTACCTGATCCAGCGCAGCCGGGTCGCCGCCGAGCTCGGTGACAAGACCGGCGCGCGGATGGCGCTGTCACGTGCGGTGGATCTCGATCCGCTCGACGAGGCGCCGCGCCGCGAGCTCGCCGACATGCTGTTCGAGGCCGGTCAGTGGGCGAAGGCGCGCCCGTTGCTCGAGGGGCTGCTCGAAGATGAAGACCTGCTGCCGCCCGCGCGCCGCGTCGAGCTCCATCACCGCGTTGCGCTGTGTGCGAAGGAGGTCGGCGACAAGGACTCCGCCATCCAGCACGTCGGGATCATGCTGGCGATCCAGCCGGACCACCGCGAGGCGCTGACGATCCGCGCCGAGCTCGACCAGAGCGATCCGTTTGCTCACGCCGCCAACCAGCTGGCCCTCGCGAACCTCGCACCGCCGGAGGAGAAGGCCACGAGCTTCGCGGCGCTCGGCGATCGCTACACCGAGCTCGGCGATCGCGCCACCGCGCGCGAGATGTACCGCGAGGCGCTCGCGCACCGGCCCGGTGATCACCTGTTGCTCACCAAGTTCCTCGGCCTGGTCACCGACGACGGGGACTGGAGCTATGCGATCGATGTCGTGCAGCGCCTGATCGACACCGAGGCCGATCCGAAGGTGCGTGCGCGCTACCGCCACCTCGCCGCGATGATCGCGCGCGACGAGCTCGCCAACCACGAGCGTTCGACCGAGCTGTTCGAGCAGGCGCTCGCCGACGATCCGCTGAGCTTCCCGGCGGCCGACGAGCTCGAGGCGCTACTCGCGGCGCAGCCCGATCGCGATGTCCTGATGCGGTTCTATTACCAGCGGCTCGAACAGGTGCGGAACACCGAGGGCCGCGATGGCGAGCGGCTGCGGCTGTGGGACCGGCTCGGCGATCTGTGCATGCAGCTCGGCCGCACCGACGATGCGATCGCGGCGTACGAGGTCGGGATGTCGCTGGCGCCCGACGATGTCGAGCGGCGCGAGCGGCTCGCGGACCTGTGCACGGATGCCGGCGGCAAGCACGACGCCGAGGCGATCGCGCAGCACCAGGCCGTGCTGCGCCAAAGCAAGGCGCGAGTCGCGTCGTTCCGCGCACTGCGGACGCTGTACGTCCGGACCGAGCAGCCCGAGAAGGCGCGCGCCGTCGAGGAAGCGATGATGTTCCTCGCGGTCCCGGTCGTCGAGGACCGGCTGAACGAGCGGATCGATGCGCTGTTCGACCCGGGCCGAGGCACCGAGACGATCGCGGTCGCGCGACCGCAGAACGGTGTGGTGCGGCCGCTCACCAACGAGGATTGGGTCGCGCTGGCGCGGCTCGATGTCGATCTGCAGCTGTCAGCGCTGTTCAGCGTGGTGGCGCCGCCGTTCGCCGTGGAGCGCGCGCGGATGCGGCCACCGCAGCCGGTACCGCCGAAGGAGCATGAGCTCTCGCCGCACCTCGCGAAGGTGATCGCGCAGGTGGTCACCGCGTTCGGCATCGCGCGCCCGGCGGTCTACCTCGAGCGCGATCTGCTCGCGCCGTGCAAGGTCGCGATGCGCGCTCGTGCGGGCCAGCTGGTGCCGGTGCTGATCCTCGGCCGCCCGGCGATCGACAAGACACTCGATGCTGGCGAGCTCGCGTTCCAGCTCGCGCGCCAGCTCGCGGACCTCCGCACCGATCGGATCGCGCGCCTGCTGTGCCCGCGCGCGGGTGAGCTCGCCCAGATCATCGAGCTCGCCTCCGGTCAGCCGGGAGATGCAGGCACCAGCCACGCCGGCCGCTGGATGGCCACCTCGCTCCATCCGGTCGAGCTCGATCAGGCGCTGGCGATCGGTGGCCGGCTACGCGAGCGCGGCGTCTCGCCGATGACCGCGGCCCTCAACTGGCTGGCCTCGACCGAGCGGACCGCGGACCGGATCGGCCTCGTCGTCATCGGGGACCTCAAGACCGCCATGGCCGCGCTCGAGCGCGATCCCGTGGCCACCGAGGCAGGACGCCCGGCCGAGCTGGTGTGGAGTGCGGTGACCGAGGAGGTCCTCGGGGTACGCGGGCGGATCGAGGCCTGGGGCACCCAGGTCGGGGCAGCAACTAGTTGAAATGGGCCCTTGCGCCGGGGTTCGCTACACGCGAAAAGCCAGGGCGATGAAGAGCCTTACCGCTGCGATTCTAGGTGTGATGGGGACGGCCACCGTCGTCCACGCAAACGTCGAGGTCGGCGGGATCGCCGGTGTCCACGTGTTCCGCGACAACGACAAGCTCGGCATCGGCAAGACGGACGACCCCGCCGCCGCGAGCCAGAACAACTCGGCCCTGTTCGCGCTGCGCCTCGGTGTGTTCTTCGGCAACAGCCTCGGCGTCGAGCTCGAGGGCGGCGTCATCCCGACCGAGGCCAGCACGCCCGACGTCGTGTTCAGCGTCACCGACGTCACCGTCCGCGCTCACCTCGCCTACCAGTTCCGCGCCGCGAGCTCGGAGAACACGATGATCCCGTTCTTCGTCCTCGGTGCCGGCGCGATCCGCGTCGTCGATACCAAGGAGCCCGACTTCATCAAGAAGGACACCGCGGCGATGGGCTACGTCGGGGTCGGCGCCAAGTACCGTGCCTCGCACAACTGGGGCATCCGGCTCGACCTCCGCGCGCTCGGCGTGCCGGCCAGCAACAAGTCATTCACCATCGACGGCGAGGCCCTCGTCTCGATCTATCGCGAGTGGGGCCGGCCGAAGAAGGCCGCGATCGCTCCGCTGCCGAAGAACGAGGACACCGATCCGGACAAGGACGGCATCATCGGCGCCGCCGACAAGTGCCCGACTGAAGCCGAGGACAAGGACGGCTACGAGGACGACAACGGCTGCCCGGATCCGGACAACGATGGTGACGGCATCGCCGACGCCGCCGACAAGTGCCCGCTCGAGGCCGAGGACAAGGACGGCTTCCAGGACGAGGACGGCTGCCCCGATCCGGACAACGACGGCGACGGCGTCCCCGACGCTGCCGACAAGTGCCCCACCGATCCGGAGACCAAGAACGGGTTCCAGGACGACGACGGCTGCCCCGACGAGATCCCGGAGAAGCTGAAGCAGTTCACCGGCGTCATCCAGGGCATCACGTTCAAGGTCAGCTCCGCCGATCTCGCGCCCGCGTCGAACACCGTCCTCGACAAGGCGGTCGCGGTGCTCGCCGAGTTCAAGGACATCAAGCTCGAAGTCCAGGGTCACACCGACGACCAGCCGTTCAAGGGCAACAAGAAGTTCGTGGACAACCTGGCCCTGTCGCAGGCGCGTGCCGAGAGCGTGAAGGCGTACTTCGTCAAGAACGGCATCGAGGAGGGTCGCCTGCTCGCCAAGGGCTATGGCGACACGGCTCCGGTCGAGGCGCCCACGGGCCTCAAGGGTGGCAAGCTCGCCAGCGCCCGCGCCAAGAACCGCCGCGTCGAGTTCAAGCTGATCACCTCTGCCGAGGCCGCGGCGACTCCCGCTGCCCCCGCGCCCGAGCCGGCGCCCGCTCCCAAGGAGTAGGTCACGCGGCCCGAGCCGCGTGGCCGGGGCTGCGTGGTATGAGCGGCGGATGGACGTCGCCACTATCCTCCGCGCCCTCGATGTGACCCTCCTCGCGACCGACGGCGATCTGGTCACCCGGTCGCCGATCGATGGATCGATCACGGCACGCCTCGCCAGCCATGACGGCGCCGGCGTGGCGGCTGCGGTCGAACGTGCGCATGCGGCGTTCATGGTCTGGCGAGAGGTTCCCGGCCCGCGACGCGGCGAGCTGATCCGGCTGTTCGGTGACGAGCTGCGCGCGGCCAAGGATGCGCTCGCGGCGCTCGTCACCATCGAGGCCGGCAAGATCACCGCGGAGGCGCGCGGCGAGGTCCAGGAGATGATCGACATCTGCGACTTCGCCTGCGGACTGTCGCGCCAGCTCTACGGCCTGACGATCGCGTCGGAGCGACCCGGCCACCGGATGAGCGAGACCTGGCACCCGCTCGGCGTGGTCGGCGTGATCAGCGCGTTCAACTTCCCGGTCGCCGTGTGGGCGTGGAACTTCGCGCTCGCGGTGGTGTGCGGCGACAGCTGCGTGTGGAAGCCGTCGGAGAAGACGCCGCTGACCGCGCTCGCCTGCGATGCCCTGTTCGCGCGCGCGGCGGCGAAGTTCGCGCACAGCGGCACCGCGGCACCCGCCGGTCTCTCGCAGGTGGTGCTCGGCCTGGCAGCCACCGGCGAGGCGCTGGTCGACGATCCGCGCGTGGTGCTGGTCAGCGCGACCGGGTCGACCCGGATGGGACGCGCGGTCGCCCCGCGAGTGGCGGCGCGGTTCGGCCGCTGCCTGCTCGAGCTCGGCGGCAACAACGCGATGATCGTGGCGCCGAGCGCAGACCTCGAGCTCGCCAGCCGCGCGATCCTGTTCTCGGCCGCGGGCACCGCCGGTCAGCGCTGCACCTCGCTGCGCCGGCTGATCGTGCACGCGTCGATCGCCGCGGAGCTGCTCGCCAAGGTCGAGCGCGCGTACGCCCAGATCCCGATCGCCGATCCGCGCACCGCCGGCACGCTGGTCGGCCCGTTGATCGATGGCGCCTCGTTCGAGGCCATGCAGCGCGCGCTCTCCCGCGCCCGCGAGGACGGCGGTCAAATCAGCGGTGGCGCGCGGGTCGCGGTCGCGGGCTGTGACGGTGGCTTCTACGCGGCCCCGGCGCTGGTCC
>JAYUVX010000009.1:0-62230 GCA_043753855.1 Myxococcales bacterium
GCAGCAGCGCACCGAGCTGCTCCAGCAGATCGCGGATGCCCGACATCACCTCTCGCAGTACCCGGCGTCGTGCTCGGCCCGCGAGCGCCGCGAGCACGCGTTCGAGCAGCTCTACGAGGTGTCGCGCACCGCGTTCGGCCAGACCACCGCGCAAGTCGACGCGCAGTACCGCGAGCTCGAGGACTACGTGCTCGGCGAGCTCGAGTACACCCGGAGCAAGACCTGCTGCTGGAACTCGTCGACCTCGGCGATGTACGACCTCGTGATGAAGCAGGCGGCCGCCGAGCAGGCGGCTGCCGAGGCCGCGGGCACGTGCGTGGCGCCGACGGTGTTTGCCTCGCGCCAGGATGGCTACACGAGGTGGTCCGCGTACGCCGCCACGCTCGGCCGCGCCGCGGACTGGAAGACGTGGAGCGAGGACGAGTCGTGCCCGCAGCGCAACGTGGCATCCGATACGGTCGCGATGGTCGCCGAGACCCCGTACTGCGAGCTCGAGGCCGGTGGCGGCGGAATGACGTGCACCGACGCCCAGGAGCCGAACGACAGCCGCACCACGGCCCGCGCGGCGAGCGGCACGATCGGGAGCCTGCAGATCTGCCCTGCTGACGAGGACTGGTTCAAGATCGCGGCGGGCGGCACCGTGCGGATCGAGCTCGTCCACGCCAACGGCGATCTCGATCTCGCCGCGTACGACGCGAGCGGAACGCGAACCTCGGTCAGCGAGAGCACCGCGAACACCGAGCAGGTCACCGTGCCCGCCGGCGGCAGCCTACGCGTCTACGGCTACAACGGCGCGCACAACGCGTACAAGCTCGTCGCGCCCTGAGCGTCACTTCGACGTATCGACGATCAGCGCCACCGGCAGCGACTCGCCGGTAAGCGTACCGAGGAACGCCACCAGTTCCGCCTGATCCTGGGTGGTCAGGGTGAGCGGCACGATCAGCGGATCCTTCACGATGCCGGTCGTGCCCACGTCGCCACCGCCGCCTGCGTACAACCCGATCACGTCGTCAAGCGAGGCGAGCTGCCCCGCATGCATGAACGGTCCTGCCTGGGCCACGTTGCGCAGGCTCTTGGTGCGGAACTGGCCCTTCTGCGCCTCGGTCTGCGCGAGGTTGGCGAGCTTGCCGCTGGTGCGGTTGTCACTGTAGACGCCGTCGGCGTTGAACGGGCTGGCGAGCAGGGGAGTGACATCCTGGTTCCGGCCGAGGTCCGCCGCCGGAACGTGGAGTCCGGTCTGCGGGACGCCGAGCGCGTGAAACTTGTCGTCGGCGAAGTTCGGTCCGGCGTGGCACGTCACGCAGGCCTTCGAGACGAACAGCTGGAAGCCGTGGATCTCCGATGACGTCAACGCGCTGCGAACACCCGCGACGAAGCGATCGAACCGCGCGTTCCGGCTGTTGAGGCTGCGTACGTAGGCGGCGAGCGCCTTGCCGAAGTTGGCGAACGTCCGGTTGATGATGTCCTTGTCGGCGGCAGCCAGGTTGTCGAATGCGGGATCCCCGACCTTGCCCGTGGCGGCGAACACGGTCGTGTCGGCGAGCCGCGCATCAGATCGCTCCAGCACGCGTGCGCGCCACCTCCTGCTTGCCATAGTTGGACGGCGGGCAGTCGCCGAACGGCCCGGCGAACCAGTCGCCGATGTTGCAACCCGCGAGAGCGATCAGGAGCACGAGCGCGCATGCCCGACCAACGCTGGCACCGCGCCGCGCTA
Source organism: Myxococcales bacterium (assembly GCA_043753855.1). Taxonomy (GTDB): domain Bacteria; phylum Myxococcota_A; class Polyangia; order Haliangiales; family Haliangiaceae; genus JABFXX01. Next base: position 1,715 of record JAYUVX010000009.1, read on the forward strand.
TTTCGTCTGCGCGAAACCTTCACGGCACGTGCGGAGGTTCTGCACGGCAGCCACACCACGTCACACTGCGCGCCCGAGTCGTCAGGCCGCGGCGAGGTGCTGCGGGACGGTCTTGGCGCGCGTCTCGGGCGGCAGCATCGGCTGGACCTTCGCCGCCCACAGGCTGCAGCCATCGAGGCCTTCCATGCCGGGGAGCTGCGCGAGGCGCTCCTCGATGTAGCTCAGCCGGGTACTCAGCCGATCGCGACGCCGTCGCTCCTCGTCGAGTTGATGTGCGACGCGCCTGATCCGGATCCGGCTGCGGGCGGCACCGATTCCAGCGGCTGCTCCGCGAGCAAGCCGGCGTCGTCGCTGGCTCTGCTCGCTGTCGCGTTGCTGCTGCGCCGGCGCCGCCGGATGCGGACGCCGGGTGGCTGACTCGCGCGATCGCGAGGCGGTTCTCGGCGTGCGACGTGATCGGCTAGTGATGCTGGATCGCCTGCGTCTGCTGCTGGTTTTGCTGCTGTTCCTCGGCCCCTTCTTGCATCATCACCGCCGCCATTCCGCGTCCCGTGGATGACGCGCCGGTAGGGCTCGTCGGCGGCGGCGCGGCCGACGGTGGGCCAGCAGGGAACGGCGCCGCCATCGGCGGACGCGCATCGCAAACGCAACCGACATTGCTCGCCATGATCACGACTGATTCAAGTGGCAGGCCGATGTTCCTGCAGTACTCCCTGCACTGCGTGGTCGAGTCCGCTGGCACCGGCACTCGGCTGCCGACCGGTGCGGGACATGCGGCGAGGCCGCCAAGCAGGATTGCAGCGAGTCCGAGCTTCGTGCGCCGAGACTACTCGACCTTCACGTTCATCGCGAAGCCGCGGATGACGGTTGGTTCGCGTGCTCGTACTGCTCGCCGTGGTCGGCTGCCGGCCGTCGGTGCCGACGCCTCCGCCTCCGGGCACGCCGTCGGCGACCATTCGCATCGAGCTACTTGGTGTGACGGCAGAACGCGCCCGATCTAGGTGCGCAACTGCTCGACACCCACACCGATGTGCAGCCGATCGTATGGGCGAGCCCAGTTGCTCGGCTAGCGCTCGGCGATGACTGCACGCGGAAGCGCAGCCGGTTCGCCCTGGAACGGGCGGCGACTCCACAGGATGGCTCCGATCAACACGACCGCGCCGCCGACCGCGAGAACCGCGAGGCCGACTCTCGCGTGGTCGTCATGCAGGAACGCGCACGCGGCGAGGGTCGTGATCGCGATCAAGGTGGTGAGGCGCGCGACGCCGCGCCCGAGAGCACCAGCGAGCACCACGGCGAGTGGTACGGGCAAGGCGACGAGCGCGTAAGCACCTGCGAGGGTGAGGAGCGCGATCGCGCCCGCGAAACCGGCCACTATCAGGAGCGTGCGGACGCCGCCATTCATCCAGCGCACCCCGCGCTCGGTGTTCGGAAGCGCGCACGCCGGAAGCAGTAGCCACAGCCAGCAGAGCTTGCCGTACTCGTCGTTGATCGGGACAACGGCGTACTCGCGGCTTCCGAACAACGGCAGCCACATCGAACCGAGGCAGATCAGGCCGCCAGCAACGACGAGCCACCGATACTCATGCGACATTGCAGCGGATGGGCTCGACTCGGGCTGTGGGGCATCCGCGGTTTCGCGCACCGGCGCCATCAGATCGGAGACGCGGCAGGAGGGTTCGCGAGGCGGGCGCTGCGGACGCGCCGACGGATCAGAGTCCATGGTCGAGAGGGAACACTGCAAACTTCTGATTGATCAGCGCGCACAGTCTTGGATGCGATCCGGCGGCAAGCGCGGATCGCAAGCCGCGTGATCCTGTTTAGTGATACCGTTGGCCGATGACGCGGGCGCACCTCGCCGTTTGGGTGATCTGTGCGGCATGCGCCGAGGCGGGCCCGGGCACGGGCGGTGGCCCGTCGGATGCGCATGGGTCCGCAGATGGGGGGAGGGTGATCGACGCCGACGTCACGCAGATGGACGCGCCCGTGCAGAGCGGCGGGTGCTCGACGACGGCAACGTGCATGGCGCCGACCATGACGCTGACCAGCCTCAGCGGCGACACTGGTGCTGGAACCGCGACGGCGAGCGGTTACCAATCGGCGTGGTTCCAGATCCGCGTGACCGAGGACGATACCGGCGTGTTCGGCGTGCCGATGAAGATGACCGCGACGCTGACCTCGCCGGCCGCGACGAACTACGACCTGTTCCTGTACATCAACACCGGCTCCGACATGCTCAGCTGTGCGACGCCAACCGGCGCTGCGACCAAAAACGGCACGATGCAGAGCCAGAGGCTGAACTGGGGCGAGGGCGGCGCGTTATCGAACGGCAGCGACGACGGCCGTACAGTCGTCGTCGAGGTTCGTGCACCCGTGACCGGCTGTGCCTCTGCCGCGACCTGGCAGCTGAACGTCCAAGGCCATACCTGATTTGTGCAAAGCTCAGAGTGCGCCGAGGAACGCGATGACGTCGTCGAAGTCCCTTGCCGACAAGCCGGTCGAGAACCGCGTGTTGTAGAAGTTGACCGCGTCCCGCAGCGTCGCCGCCGAGCCGTTGTGGAAGTACGGTGCGCGCGACGACAGGCTCCGGAGGATCGGCCCCTTGAACTTTCCGATATCGGCGAACTTGCCGGTGATCAGCGCGCGCCCCGGATCGGTCGTCTTCACGATCGCGTTGTCGGAGATCCGCTGGAGCGTGTAGAGCGGCATGTCGGGTGTGCGCCGCGCTTCCGAAGCGATCCCGATATCGAGCGGCAGAGGCACCGAATGATTTCGGACGTTCGGCGTGTCGTGGCACGTCGTGCACGTGCCGGAGATCGACGGGACGCCCAGGACATCGTTGAGTCCCTTGACGCCGGTGATCGTGATCGGACGGTTGTTGAACAGCTGCTGGCCCCGGTAGATCTGTTCGCGCGTGCGGGTCTGGATCGAGTTGTCGCCGCCGGGTTGGGGGGCCCATGCGTCGAATAGCGTGAACGCGTTCGAGGTGAACGGCCTCGCCGGCGAGCGCCTGGGGGCCGCCTCGAGCGCCGTCGCCATCGAGGCCCCCGGCTGAACCCCAGCTGCGGTGATGGTCCAGCCTCCCCCTGCTGGTGGCAGCTTCCACACGTCCGGCCATTGGCGCCGATCGACTGGAAGAATGGGTTACTCGGGTCGAGCGAACCCTGCGAGACGAAGGTGTCGGCGGTGCCATTGCTGTTGGGCGACCCGGCCTGCGGCTTCTTGCCCTCGATCGTGTCGACGTTCGGAGCGCCGTCCCCCCACGATGCAACCACTCCACGACAGTACGGCGATCGATGCGAAGACACGCGCGAGCATCAACATGTGATTCCCCCCCAGCGGCTCTTCATGCAGCGGTTGCGCTACCGCGCAGCTCGAAATCAGTGAGGTTGATTCGGGTGTTCGCGGCCCGCTCGCACAACGATTGGATGTGCGCAGATCAGCGCTGAATCAGCGTCGATGAAATCCAGAGCACACACGTGATCCAGAGGACTGGGACAACGCTCTCCATCGCGTGGGGTCTTGATGCCGCTGGTCATTGCATCAGTGCTGCGTCTCGCCATCGGGTGACCGAAACGACGAAACCTCCCCGGTTGCGCCGGGGAGGCAGTCACGAACGAGGTCGCGACGACGGAGGCTTACGGGTGGCTGTTGGCGTCCACCGGGTTGGTGTGCGCGAGCAGCTCGTCGAAGTCGGCGTAGCCGTCACCGTCGCGGTCGATGGCGATGCGCGAGCCCGAACCGAAGGGCACGCAGGTGAAGGTCACGGCCGGGAAGGCGCGTGCCGCGACGAGCGAGCGCAGCACGCTGTCGCTGATCGGCGACGCCGCGGTCGAGGCGAGCTGGAAGCCGGTGCCGTTCCACAGCATGCCGGTGTCGAGACCGAGGGCGCTCGACGAGCGCGCGACGAGGTCGCAGTCACCCGCGTTCGCGCGCTGCTCGAGCAGGTCGAGGCGCGCGGCCGCGGTCGCCGCGTTCGTCGCGGTCAGCGTGGTCTGCTGGCCGACGATCGGGGCGTGGTTGGAGTCGAACGCCATCATGAACGCGACGATCGCGTGGCGGAGCGAGAAGCCGCCGTCCTCAACGAACACGACCGAGCCGGCGTTGAGCGCGTTGAGGTCGACGAACGGGATGCCGAACGGGTTGGGCGGCACGACGATGCCGCCGCCCAGATCGACCGGCGCGGTCGCCTTGATGAACACCTGGCCGGTGAAGAAGTGCTCGAGCGTGCCGAGCGAGCCGTCATGCTGGAAGCCGAAGCCACGGATCTGATCGGTGGCCGGGCCCTGCTGGAGGATGATCGTGCCGGGCTGCAGCGTATCGGGCGAGCTCCCGAACATGCCGACCTTCGTGTACATGTTCCGCAGGTGCGGGACCTTGAAGATCTGGGTCTCGAACTCGAACGAGAGCCGGCCGTCGGTGCCGAAGAAGCCGGGGTGCTTGCTGGAGCCCGCGTTGCCGCTCGGATCGAGGGTGTGGCAACCGTTGCAGTTGTGGAAGCGATCCGACGGCAGCTCCTGGGTCACGCCGGCGGGCGTGGTCACGGAGTTGAAGTAGAAGCCGCGACCGGCGGTCTGCTCGGCGGTGAGCGAGTCGTCGAGGTTGCGCACCGGGTTCGGCGGGTACGAGACCTGGAGGATGAAGTCCGCGAACTCGCGCATGTCGGCCGAGCTCAGCTGACCGCTGTTACCGATCAGGCCGGGGAACGCGACGTTGAACGAGGTGAACGCCTTGACCTCGTCGAACAAGCCCGCGTCGGGCTGCGCCGACACGATCGGCGCGCCGGTCGCGGGGTCGATGTTCGGCGCACCAGTCTGCGCGACGGCGCCGTTGCGATCGCCACGCCAGTGCATCGCGCCATGGTTGTCCATGCCGCGCAGGCTCTGCGTCGTCATCGGTCCCTTGACCGGCATGTTGAACTTGAAGATCGGCGCGAACGCGGGGAGCAGCGCGGAGACGATCGCGGGGTTGATCGTCTGCACGTTGCCGAGCGTCGTGATCGCGAGCGGCCCGCCGCCCGGGTTACCGAGATCCCACGCGAGCTCGTCCTTGTCGCCGCCGATGTGGCAGCTCGCGCACGCGGTGTCGCCGTGCTGCGAGGTCAGGTTCGCGTCGTAGAGGTACTTGCGACCGGTGGTGACGCTCGCCGGCTCGGGGTTGAACATCTTGTCGTGGTCGATCTCCTTGCGGGACGACAGATCGACCGTCGAGATGCTGTTGTCGAACCGGGTCAGCACGTATGCGCGCTTGCCGTCCGAGTCGATCGCGAGCCCCGACGGGCCGCCGCCGGTGAGCACCACCTGGTCGGCGAGGCGCGGCGTGATCGTGCCGGCCTCGACGTCCGAGGTCTTGTAGATGGCGAGCTTCGACGAGCCCTGGGCAACCGTGTAGAGCGTCTTGCCGTCGCGCGAGACCGCGACGTCCTGCGGGAACGCGACGCTCAGCGCCTTCTCGGCGGGGTTGCCATCGGCGCTGCGGTCGATGTGTGGGTTGAGGCTATGCGGCGTGACCGCGCCGGTCGCGGGATCGATCACGGTGATCTGGCTCTCCGCGATGTTGCCGCGCACGGTGGTGAAGTTGTCGTTGTGGCCCTCGAAGCGGACCTCGTTGTGCGCGTCGGTGTTGGTGACGTAGAGCTTGCCGCTCGACGGATTGACCGCCATGTTGAACAGCGTCGTGCCGACGTGTGCGTACGCACCGGACGCCACCGCGACCGGCGGGTTCGCGTTCGCGTCGATCGCGAACACGTCCTGGTCGGGCAGCTTCACCTTCACGAACGGATCGAACACCGTGCCGTAGGCGTCGACCCAGTGGCCGCCCTTGAACTTCACGATGAGGCCCGTCGGCGGCTGCGGGATCACGAGGCCGCCGAGGTTGATCGTCTTGGGGCCGGGCATGCCGCCCGGGTACATCGTGCGGACCGCGTACTCCGAGACCGACGTCGTCTGGTTGCCAGACAGGAACGCGGCCGCGTAGACCTTCGAGCCATCCGGCGAAGCGGCGAGGGCGCGCGGGGTATCCGCGAACAGCGTGAGCTTCGCGAGCCGGGTGCCGGCGCCGGTGCCGAGGTTGTTGGCGTCGAAGACCCAGACGTCGGCGCGGCCGACACCCGCGGTCTGCAGGTCGTACGCATCGCCGGTGTTCTGCCCGCGGTGTGCGGTGGTGATGAACGCGCGGTCATGCTGAGGACCGGCGAAGATGATGTCGCGGGGCTCGTCACCGACGAGCAGGGTCTGCGTGACCGTCGCGATGCCGTGGTCGAGCTTGACGATGCTCACCGAGTCGGAGAGGTGGTTGACGACCCAGATCTCGTTCTCGCTGCGTGCCGCGACGGCGATCGGCTCGAGGCCGACGCCGATCGACCCGGCCGGGCTCAGCTTGCCGTGGTCGACCCGGAACATCTCGAGTCGGTTATCCGGCGTGTTCGCCGCGAACAACATCTTGCCGGATGGTGCGAGCGCGAGCGGTCGCACCTGCAGTGTCTCGAAGGTGGTGAACGCGTTCTCCCCCGCCGGCAATCGGTTGATCGCCGCAGTGCTGGTTTCGACAGGCGCATCCTCTGCAGTGCAGGCGGATAACGCTAGGGCGACGCCGCAAAGCCATCTCACTCTGTTCATGTTCCCTCGTGGGTGGTGGTCCGAAGAACTCGCGTGCGTTCAGGGTTACGCCCGTCCGATGCAGGCTTGAAGACGTAAGGATTGTGGTGGAGCGTCCCAAACTGAGGTTTGGGCACGTTCAGGGTGTCGCCAGCGCGAGCCGGACCACGATTCTGTCTTCAGCTGAAGACAGAAAAGAACGCCAGCTTGCACCACACCCCGATGTCTTGAGGTGTACGCATCTCGGCTCGCGTGAGCAGATGCTGGTGCGTACCCTTGAACTACGTGCGCTCCTCGTCGGAGGTAGCGGCGCAGGTCTCGTCGCGGCGCCACCTCGTCGGCGGCGGCCTGCACGAGGTACGTGACGACCGCCGGATCGACGAGCGTCAGCGCGCCGTGCCTCGGGTCGATCTTCGGCACGGATGCCAGGCGTGATTCGTTGGAACATGCCCTGCCGCAGAGCATGCGATGGACCATGCTCTCCCACCGGATCACCGGCAGGGCTTGCCGGAATCCGAGGAACCGGTCGGCAAACCTTGCCGGTCGGCAACGCCTGCCAGGTTTCTTCGAGGAACGCAGCGACCAGCACATCGGCGTCCGTTGCGGAAGTCGAAGCACTTCATGAAGTCGTGGTGAGTCCCTGCCGATCGCCGCGCCTGCTCACCGCTTGTCGACGACAGACTCCACCGTGGCAGTCCAGGGGCAGAACGCGGCGACAACATGATTCCAGTACTCGGGGTCGGTATCGAGCGCAGCGTCGGAATCGCAGAGCTCGATTGCAAAATCCGTCCAATCAGCCGTATCAGGCGCCACGTGAAACGCCCATTGCGGATCGCAATCGTATCCGGATCGAATGCCCTCGAAGAATGGAATACGCCCATCGTGGCCGACGAGTTGCTTCGCCTCGTCGATGAACTCGGGGTTCGTTACCCAGCTCGTCATCAGGTCGCGTCCGGCGACCTTGAGCGTGATCAGGGCCCCACCGGTGCGTTGACGACACTGCTCTGCTCGCGCCGTACAATTCGCGACGAACGGGCGGGCGACCTGACGCACCGCCTTGACGCGCCCGGACGGGCGCGGAATCGTCACGAGCGTATATGGATATCTCGCGACGGCTCGGGTTCCGCAACCGGCGCCCGGCGCCTCGCTTGCGGTGGTCACGACCAGCGCGCCTTCGCGGCGTCGTATCTCACTGACTGGATCGTGGCCGAGTAACCAGTAGTGGGTTTCTTGCCATCTGCGTAGAACAATACGGCGCGCCGCTCGAAGTCGATCACCCCGACCGGCCGCTCTCCAAGCACAGCGATGTACTCCTCGACGCTGGTAATAAGCTTCAAGGTGCGAGTGTTTGCCCGATTGATCGCGACCGTTTCGGCAAGCAACTCGGTGGGGAGCACACCCGGCCCGTCCGCCATGCCCATGCCCATGTCGATGTCTTGGTCGTCTTCTCCTGCCGAGCTGATACACGCCCCAGCAAGCAATGTCAGACATGCACTCGCGATGAAATTCTTGATCACGACCTACACGGTTGCAGTGCGTAGACCCATCGGCAGCTGGTCGTCTCCAGCTGTCTTGAGGCTGGTATTCCTTCGGTTTCTCCACCGACCCGCGTGCGAGGTGGCTGAACGCGGCGCCCTCGAGACGGCAAATTCACCTGCCGGCCGACTCGTTAAAACGCACGGGGCTGAGCACTGGCTGCGTCTCGATCGTGACCCGACCTGCGCTCGGTCGGTCACTGCTTCGCGAGCTTCCGGCCGCACTCAGGGGCCCGAGCCACAGCGCTGGCTCATCATCGATAGCTTACCGTTATGGCGTGCGCGCGGTCGGCTCCGGCGGACCTTGTCGCGCCGGTCGTGCCCGGTACGCACGCGTCGCCGCATGTGTTCGAACGCGGCCCTGGCGCCGCGACGCGGCCGCTGCCTCGTGGCTATCGCCCCCGCGGGCCCCAGGCGACGATCCACAGCCGTGGTTCGAGATCAGCGTCGTAGCGCAGCCAGTGGCCGCGCTACGGCTGGTTCCCGAGGAGGACGCGCATCGGCTCGCGCTCGTGGAGTGGTTCGGTCATAAGTTGTCCCTGCATTTCGCATCGAATTCGTTCCGGGCGGCGAGCCCGGCGTTGGCATGGCCGTCGCGGTCCTCGAGCTCGGCCTTCAGCTGGGCGAGGTTCGTCTTGTTGCACGGCTCCGCGGCGAGCGCCGCCTGGAGCGTGGCGATCCGCTCGGTGCACGTCGCGCGGTAGGCCCCGTGCGTTTCCTTGCTCGGCACGGGCGGCTTGTCCCACGCGAGCTCGTTCGCGAGCGTCTCGACCGCGGACTTCTTGCACGGGTGGGTGTCGGCGACATCGCGGTACCCGACGATCCGCACCTTGCGCTCTCCCACGTAGTCGTGCGGCGGCGTGCGGATCAGGAGGAACCAGAACGCGTAGACGGCCACGCCGGCGCCGCCCAAGATCGCGAGCCACTTGCCCAGCGACTTCGGGTTGATCGGGCCAAGCGAGCCGGCAGCGGCGATCTCGGCGTTCTCCGCCCGCTCGAGCGCCCTCCAGTCAACCTCGGGCTGCGCGGCCATGAGGGCCTTGACCGCCTCGTTCGCGCGGCGGTGGCCTTCGAGGTTGAAGTACGCCGACTTCACCTGCTCGTCGTGAAGCCCGAGCATGTGGCCCGACAGCGTGGTCGCGTAGCCCTCCACCTCGACACGGCTGACGCCGATCGAGCCCTTCGGCTCCGTCGCGCGGACCTTGTCGTAGGCTGCGGTGCTGACGCCCCGGCCGGCGAGCGTGGCCCGAGCCTCGTCGAGGTGGTTCCAAATTTCGGGATACATCTGCTGCGCCTCGCCGATCCTCAGCTCCAGCTCACCCATGCCGCCGGTCTGCGTCACAGGCGCTCGCATGAGCGCGGCGAACCGTTCGTTCAGAGTCGCCGCGATCCGCACCGAACGCACCGCGGGGTCGGACGGGACGGTCATGCACCGTTCGTATCAGAAAAAATGAGCTCTCGCGGTCGCGTGTTCGTGAACCATGCGCATCCTGCGCGAGTGGCAGGTCATCGCGAGCCACACGATCAGCTCTGATCAGTACGCGCCGATGTCCATGCCGTAGCCGCGATCGACCACCGTGCTGATCGCCTGACCGATGTTGATCCGATCCTGCGCCAGGGTCTCCGCGGCGATCGCGCGGCTCAGTGCCGAGGCCGTGTCGAACGCAAACATGTTGAACCCACCGGACGAGGTGTTGTTCGACCCGAGGTACAGGCGATCGCGACAACCGTCGATCGCGACGGCCGGCGGCCCACGCCAGCCGGTCCACGTGACCGTCTTGGCCGGCGTGGACGCCGAGGTCAGCGCACTCGCGTTGTCGAAGATGTAGAGCGTCATCCTAAAGTCTCCGTCGACGAACAGGCGGTCGTTGATCGGGTCGCGACTGATTGCCGCCGCGTTCGTGAGCGGAATCGCGACGGGCGCGGTCACGGCTCCGGTCAACGCGCTGACCGTCGAGAGGACATACAGCTTGGTCGCGCTGGTCAGGAACAGGCGATCGTTCGCCGAATCGACCTCGATGCCCTGCAGGGCCGTCTCGCCCGAGATCGTGATGGTCCGCGTCGGCGCGATTTTGCCGGTCGCGGTCGCAGCGGTCGCAAACACGGTGACCGTTGCCGAGGTGTGCGAAGCCGCGTAGATGGTGTCGCGCTTCGCGTCGTACGCGACCGAGTCGAGGCGGGAGTTCGTCAGCGTCGTCGTGGCGCCCACGATGATCCGCGGCGTTGCGGTGGCGTTGTTCGCGAGTGCTCCGAGATCGTCGGTGACCCGCAGCGACAAGTCACCCCAGTTCTGCGCGACCATCCGGTAGCGCGGCACGGTACAGCTCACCGTGACGTTCGTCGCATCCGCGTCCGTGATGGTCCCCGTCGCGTTTGCCAGAATGCCCGCTGCGGGCACACGGGCGCCGACTTCAGGCTCACGGCGTACGTCGCGGCATTGGCGAGCGGCGTGGTGAACGCGAATTCGGCGGCGTTGATCGAGCTGAGACGCGCGCGGGTCCGCGACGTGCGGGGCTGCGATCACGGGTGCCTGGCGCTCCATGTCCGCGCCCGCGATCGTGAGGCCGCGCAAGAAGCGGGTCCGCTAGAGACCGGAAGGACGCTTGCCCCACGTGGTGTGGGTCGCGTGATCGTCAGGAGCTGGATCGCGTTCTTGATGCCGGGCACCGATGGGCGGAGTCACGCGCGCACGCTAGCGCTTACTCCGCGAGCAGGCGCTCGATCGTCGCTTGCATGTCCGCGTAGGCCGGATGCGAGGCCTCGACGAACGTGTGGCGCGGTCGGACATTCCCGCGTAGAGATATGAAGTGAGCGTAACTCCGACGGCTCTCGATAATCTGCCGGCCCAACCGCTTGGTGTGGTCGCGTTCCTGGTCATCGGCGCCGCGCTCAGTGGCTGGGGGGAGCGTGACGACGAACAACACAAAGCGACAGCCGAGTTGGTTGGATCCGAGAGGACGGTGGCGAGCCACCCGAGGCCGCGAACCGACTCGGTGATGGGGTGGGGGTGGAAGGAAGCGGGGCTCACGATTCAAGCGGGAACGCTGTCCGGGAGCGATGTGAGGCTCGAACCGGTAGCGCAGAGCCTTCGCGTGGCAGACATTCGCAATTGCTCTTCCTCGACGCACAAGCCTGTCGCGACCGTCTCCGCCGAAGATCCGGTCACGCATCGTGGAGGGCTCTGGCTTTTTGACCTCGGCGGGCCGAATGTCAGGCAGCTTCGCGGTGTCAAAGACGGTGTTCTCGGCCATGCCATCGATCCCACCGGCGGGCTGGTAGCATACGTGGCGCCGTCCGCAACTTCTCGCACGTCTTCGGCGCTCTACATCCACGACATCGCTACAGACACCTCGTCGCTGGTGGTCGGTGTCGGCGTTAGCGCAGCGACGATTCCATCATGGTCACCAGCATCGACGACGATCGTCTACCACACGGACGTGGAGCGGGGTGGTCGTCGCAGCGTTCACGAAGTCGTCGAGCTCGATCGCGAGACGAACAAGCTCACGGTTTTGTTCGAGGGTGAAGCTCCAGCTGTTTCGCCAGCCGGCGACCGAATCGCCTACCAGCGGGACGGTGCGGTCCACGTCTGGAATCGAAGCGCTCGCACCTCGACATCGATTCCGTTGCGCTGGCGTGGGGAGCTTCTCGGCGGAATGACCTGGTCACCAGACGGCGCGCTCCTGCTCGTCGGTCAAAGGTCCGGGGTTACGGGTAAGAGGACGACAATGTTTGCCGTGCACGTCGCCACGGGAAAACGCACCGAGATCAAGGAGCAGCTCCTGGGCTTGCGATTTCTCGTGACACGGTAGGAGCTCGTGATGACTGTCATGCGCGCCGCGGTAGGCACGATCGTCTCGAGCAGCTGCTAGCGACCGCAGTCGAGCTTCAGCAGTCAAGACTTCTCGACGAGTCGGCCGTGAGGTCCGCGACCTGCACGGTGGTCTCGTTGTTGGTCTCGTTGTTGGGACGACACGCGGCTATGGACGGCATCCGCGGATGGCACCGCCCGGCAATGGGACGTGCATGCCGTCGGCGATTCGGTCGACCGGCATGGCTTCATCGCGCGCCACGTGCCGTGGGAGCTGGGCGACGACGATGTGGTGAAGCGCGTGACCGACGTACCTGGGAGGAAGCGATGAGCAGTGCGGAGCAGACCAAGAGCCGGATCGTCGGGAGAGCAGTCGACGAGGCGGCGCCGGCTCGAGCTGCCTACCTGCTCGTCGTCTACAACGATTCCTCTTCGATCTTTCACCTCCCACACTGTGGTGCCGTGGTCCTCGGACATGCGGCGGAGGCCGAGCTCCGGCTCGATCATGCGTCGTTCTCGCGACGCCACGCGACGATCCGCGTCGATGACGGGATCTTGCGCGTGGCGGATCTGGAGAGTCACAACGGCACCCGGGTCAACGACGAGCTGATCAGCGGTTCGCGCGCGCTGTGGTCCGGGGATGTCGTGGCGGTGGGTGACGTGCTGTGCGTGGTCCACTTCTCGACCCCGTCTGCTCCGGCGCGCGCGACCTACGGAGAGACCGGCTGGCGGCGCCGGCTCGCCGAGGAGCTCGAGCGCGCGGTGAAGTACACGCGCACGCTCGCCGTGATCTTGCTGCTCGGCGAGGTCCCGCCAGGCGTGCTCGCAGGTGCGCTGCGCGTGATCGACGTCGTGGGCCATACCGATGACGGGCATCCGCTGCTGCTGTTGCCGGAGGCCGACCGGCACGAGGCGCGTCAGATCGCCGAGCGGATCCTGGCGGTGGCGCCCGCTTCACGGCTCGGACTCGGCGTGTGCCCCACCGATGCGTGCGATAGCGACAGCATGCTGCTCGCTGCCCGGACCGCCGCTCGCCGCGCGACACCCGGCACGCTCGTCGAACCGGCGGATGCGGTCACCCGGATCGAGCTCGGTTCGCGACAGGTCCTGGTCGCCGACCCGGCGGTGAGCCGCGTGTTCGCGCTGCTCGAACGGCTCGCGCCCTCCGAGCTTCCGGTGCTGGTCCTCGGCGAGACCGGCGTCGGAAAGGAGAATGCGGCGTTCGCGGCGCATCACTGGTCCAGTCGAACCGGGCCGTTCATCGCCGTGAACTGCGCCTCGATCGCGCCGGATGGCTTGGTCGAGAGCGAGCTGTTCGGACATGACAAGGGCGCGTTCACAGGAGCTGCCACCGCCAAGGCAGGGCTGTTCGAGCGCGCCGCCGGAGGCACGATGTTCCTCGATGAGGTCGGCGAGCTCCCGCTGGCGATCCAGGCGAAGTTGCTGCGCGCGCTGAAAGGCAAGCGGATCACCCGGCTTGGCGAGAGCAAGGAGCGTCCGATCGATGTCCGGATCGTCGCCGCCACCCATCGCTCGCTTCCCGGGGAGGTGGCGCTCGGCAGGTTCCGCGCCGATCTGTACTTCCGGCTGGGCGGCGCGCCCGTGATCCTGCCTCCGTTGCGCGACCGACGCTGCGAGATCCCGATGCTCGCACCGAGCGCTCGAACGACTCGAGCTGGCTGATATGCTCTCGCCGTGAGCCCCGACGAGATCCTCGAGCGCGTCCGGTTGCCCGACGGCAAGGAGATGGTCCTCGCACGCTGGGACGAGCACATCGCGATCTCCGTCGGTGGTAGGCCGCTGATGTCGAGCCACGAGCACGGGTCCGAGGACGAGTTCGGCCGTGTCGTCGCGGAGCGGCTCGCAGGAATTCGTGCGCCGCGCGTCCTGATCGGCGGGCTCGGACTCGGCTACACGCTGCGCGCCGCACTCGATCGGCTGCCACCGGAGGCGAAGGTCGTGGTCGCCGAGCTGGTGCCTGCGGTGGTGCGGTGGAATCAGGGCGAGCACGGCGGGCGTGCCGGGCGTCCGCTCGACGATCCGCGCGTGCAGATCCTCGTCGAGGATGTAGGTCGCGTGATCGCGAAGCGCGTGAAGTACGACGCGATCCTGCTCGATGTCGACAATGGCCCGGATGCGCTGACTCACGAGGACAACGCGCGGCTCTACAAGCGCGCGGGACTCACCCGAGCGCGGAACTCACTGCGCAAGAACGGGCTGCTCGCCGTGTGGTCGGCATTCCCGTCGCGCACGTTCACGATCTGGCTCGACGAGGTCGGCTTCACCGTCGAGCAGCTGCGCGCAACGCCGACCACGCCGGGCGGGCCGCGCTACTACATCTGGCTCGCGCGACGGACCTAGTCTTCGACGAACGTGTGCAGCTTGCGCCAGCCGTGCAGCGGGGACCAGCGGAGCAGCGTGAGGTCGCGCATGACGAGCGCTCGACCGGCGACGTCGACCGCATCGATCCGCTCGTACGGGAACTTGCGATAGACCTGCCGCGCCCCGCCCGAGCATAGCTCGACCGCACTGCCGTCATGGACCGCGAGCGTGCGCGCGCCCTCCGCTGGCCGTAGCCACGCGGCGATCAGCATCGCGCTTCGAGTCGCATTGTTCGCGCAGCGCCGCGGCTTGCCAGCGGGCTCGGCGCGACACTGCTCTCGCCACGTCCACGTCGAGCCGACATCGGAGCTGGCGGTCAGCACGGGCTCGTTTTCGACGAAGTGCGCGTGGAACGTCTCGTGCGTGACGTCGTGCGCGCCGGTCAAGCGGTACGTCGGATAGTCGTCGACCCCGCACATGTCCGTGTAGTGCGCGACCTGGTACAAGGAGCCTCGCCACGAGAACATCGGCGCGCCGTGGCCGGTCCACGCAAATGCCGGATCGCGAACGGTCGTGAAGCTCTTGCCGCGGTCTGTGCTGGTCGAGATCCGTGCGTTGGCGATCACCACCAGCTCCGTTCCGCGGGCGCCGATCGTTCGATCGCACCGACCGTCGTCGTCGCAGGCGAGCTGCGGGAGCGTGCGCCAGGTCGTCTTGCCGCCCGGAGCGCGGACCGCGAGCCGTTGATCGCTCTGTGCGTAGATCACGCCAGCGGGATCGATCGCGAGGTGCTCCACGGAGTGCTGCTCGAACGCTCGCCGGAATGTGCGCCCCTCATCGTCACTGACCCAGACCAGACCCGCGTGGTGGACGGCGATCTGCGGAGCACGCGCGGCGGCGATCGCGGTGGCGACATCGCCGTCCTGAATCGATTGCGCGTAGTCCGCCGGATCGATCGCGGTCCCGATCGGGTCGTCGGTGGCGCCGACCGTGGGACACCCCAGCTCGGGTGCCGGCGGCGGGGGCGGCGCGGGGGCGGCGACGGTGTGCTCGATCGTCACCACGATCGGAGGCGCGATCGTGATCGCCGGTGGCGGCGGCGCAGGGATCGGCACGACGGTACGTGGCCGCGCATGCACGAGCATCGCGACGGTGGTGGCGCCGATCAGGAAGCCCGTGGCGAGCACCAGCCGCTTGCGCAGGGCGCCCAGTGGATGGACCGGTGGGTGAATGATCCGCTCGAGGTCGGGCATCGCGGTGGGGCCAGCAAGGAGCATTCCACCTGCAGCGCCGACGAGGAACGCGGGGATGTGGCCGACCGGCCGCGGTGAGTGTGTCTGCGGAGACACGCGGCTTGCTGCAACTGGATGTAGGTCGAGGTGGAATCCGGAAAACGGCGGCGAACAGCGAATTCCCGGGCTCCGGCGAGCGTCCCGTGTCACGTGATACCTTCCACCCGGGTGGGGACATGAACGCACTGTTGCATCTGACGCACGACTGCAACCTGCGTTGCCCCTACTGCTTCACGGGGAACAAGTTCGATCGCGAGATGACGATCGAGACCGCCAAGAAGACCGCGGAGTTCATCGTCGACTACGCGAAGCAGCACGGCCAGCGCGCCGTGTTCTCGTTCTTCGGCGGTGAGCCGATGATGGCGTGGCCGGTGCTCAAGGAGCTCGTGCTCTACGCCGAGCAGGTGGCGAAGGCCGCCGGGGTCACCGCGCTGTTCCGCATGAACACCAACGGGATGCTGATCAAGGACGAGCACCTCGCGTTCTTCGAGGAGCATGACCTGATCTTCATCCTCTCGATCGATGGCAACGAGGCGATGCATGACTCCGAGCGCGTCACCGAAGGTGGCATCGGGTCGCATCAGATCCTCGCCAGGAAGCTGCCGCGGTTCCTCGAGCACAACCCGGGCATGATGGCCTCGGTCGTGATCACGCCGCACAACGTGGTCCACGCGGCCGATGGCATCGCGTACCTGTGGGATCAGGGCGTGCGCTACCAGATCATCAAGCCCGACGTCACGCAGGCGTGGTCGCGCGAGAACGTCGCCGAGCTCGAGCGCCAGTACAACCGCGTTGCCGAGGACTACCTGACCCGCACCCGCGCGGGCGGCGAGCTCTATCTCAACCTGCTCGACGACAAGTGGATCAACCACGCCAAGGGCGCGGAGGGGCTCTCGATCCGCTGCGATGTCGGCAGCTCGCAGATCTCGATCTCGCCCGCCGGTAACCTCTACCCGTGCGTGCGCTGGGTCAAGGAAGACGAGGATGGCGTGCCGAACCTCGGCAACGTGTTCGAAGGTTTCAAGGCCGAGCAGCTCGCGAAGATCCGCGCCGAGGCAGGCGCGCCCAAGCAACCGTGCGGCGACTGCTCCTACAATGATGGCAGCTGCGCGAACGAGTGCGCGTGCGAGCACTACTCGGCCACCGGCCGGATCGATACGCCGGCTCCCGCGCTGTGCGAGCACGAGCGCGTGATGGTCCCGATCGCCAACCGCGTGGGCAACACGCTGTGGCGCGAGCGGAACCCGGTGTTCATGCAGAAGCTATATCCAACGCTGGCGACGCTGCCCAAGCTCATCCAGATCCGGACCGAACACGATCGAACCGACCACGCTGACGACGGAGCCAATCCATGACCAAGAAGAAGCTGACGGTACTCTCGAAGCCCACCCCCGCTGCTGCTCAGCGCGAGCTCGCCGTCAAGCCGGTGGTCTCCGCGAGTGGCCCCGAGTTCCCGACGCGCGGGGACATGTATCGCAGCGCCGGCATGATCGGCGGCGTCACGCTGCTGGTCGGCGGCATCGCGAGTGCAGATGCGCAGAAGCCCGCGCCGCCGGCGGCTCCGCCGCAGCAGCAGGTGAAGCCGGCCGACACGGCTCCGGCGCCCACGCCGAACGCCGAGCTGCCGGATGGCTCGGTGGATGGCCAGCCGCTCGCCAAGGCGGCCCCGAAGTTCAAGGTCTACCGCGAGGGCGGTGGCATCGGTCCCGCCGAGGACATGTGGCAGGAAGCCGATGTCGAGGCGTTCATCAACTGGACGATGGCCAAGGAAGGCAAGCTCAACATCAAGACGAACTACAAGTTCGAGTTCGATGGCGCGAGCTTCGACATCGACGGCTTCGATCCCGAGAAGAACGTCGGCTACGAATACGTCGACAAGCTCGACTACGACAAGGACTACTTCACCAAGGAGGTGAAGGCGAAGTTCGACCGCTGGATGAAGGAGAAGAAGGCCGCGATCCTGTTCATCGAGATCAAGAAGAACCCCGACGCCGCGACGATCAAGGGCAAGGTCCTCAAGTTCCTCGCCGCCGTGAAGAAGGCGCCGCCGGCCACCGGGAAGCTCGCCGCTGGAGCTGCGAACCCGCCCGCGCCCGCACCTGCAACGAAGAAGTAAGCGCGCTCCCACGGGGACGAACGCACCGCACTGGAACTAAGGTTCCGCTGCGGTGCGTTGTCATCTGGTGAAGGCCTTACGGCTCCTGCTCCTGCTCGCGAGCTGCGGCAGCCAGAGCCCGGAGGATGCACGGCCCGCGCACCGCGCGTTCTACTTCTGGCGCACCACGTTCTCGCTGACGCCGGTCGAGCAGGAGGCCGTGGCTGCGCTGAACGTCGACCGGATCTATCTGCGGGTGTTCGACCTCGCGTGGAACGATGCCGACAAGACGGTGGCGCCCGTGGGCCCGGTGACGCCAGGTGCGGGCGGCAAGCTGCCCGCGGGCGTCGAGCTGATCCCAGTTGTCTATATCAAGACCGAGGTGTTCAAGCACGTCGGCAAGCCGCAGCTGCCGATGCTCGCGCGCAAGGTGTGGGCGGACGTTCAATCTCGCGCCGCCGCGATCGGGTTTCGTCCGCGCGAGCTCCAGCTCGATTGCGACTGGACCGACTCCACGCGCGAGGGCTTCTTCGGGCTGCTGACCGAGCTGACGACCGCGGCCGCCGTGCCGCTGACCTCGACGATCCGCTTGCACCAGGTGAAGTACCGCGAGCGCACCGGCGTCCCACCCGTGCAGCGCGGCATGCTGATGTTCTACAACATGGGAACGTTCTCTGCCGATTCCGACGCGCGGATGATCTTCGATGCCGACAGTGCGGCGAACTACCTCGCGCGCGTGGATGACTACCCGCTGCCGCTCGACGTGGCGCTGCCGATCTGGTCGTGGACCGTGCACGTGCGTGACGACCTGGTCGTTGGCTTGATGCAGAGCACCGATCCGGCGGAACTGCCCGCCCTCGATTTCCTCGCCGCCGCTGGGCCGGGCCGGTTCGTGGCGACGCGCTCGGCGTTCCTCCACGGAGCGTTCCTGCGCGAGGGTGACCTGCTCAAGGTCGAGGTCACCGGTCCGGCCGAGTCGCTCGACGCCGCGCATATGATCGCTCCACACGTGAAGTCGCCGCAGACGGTGACGTTGTTCGATCTTTCGGAAAGGAATCTCCATCGTCATGGCACGCAGCAGCTCGATGCGGTCTTTCAAGCGATTCGCTAGCGCCGCGCTGGCGATCGGGCTCGCCTGCGCGGCGGGCTTTTTGACCCGCGGCGAGGATGCGGAGGCGTGCGCCGGGTGGGAGCCGTCGATCGCCGACATGACGACGTTCGATCCCGGTGTGCTCGGCGACGACACCTGGGGCGGCCTCGAGTACGACCCGTTCAACGAGGGCTACGGCGGCGTGTGCGAGGACTGCGCGCGCAGAGCGATGCTCGACGACTGGCACGGCTTCTTGAAGGAGGCGGTCACGCCTGCGGACTGGGAGCAGGTGCTGTTCAAGGCGACGCTCGCCGACATCTTCGCGATCGAGAAGCGGCTCTCTGGCAAGTCGGCGGTCGCGCCGAAAGGCTTCGAGACCAGCTCGCTGTGGTCGACGCCGGCCGCGGCGCCGCGGCTGTACGGCGCCGTGGAGTTTGTCGAGCTGCTCAAGCGGATGGAGCCGTCGGTGAAGTTCGAGCTCTACGAAGATCGGCCGCGGCCCGCGAATCCGCTGGTCAAGGAGCTCGCCGCCGCGCAGCGTGGGCAGAAGACGGCGAAGGAGCCGTTCCTCCAGCAGCGCTATGCCTTCGCGGTGCTGCGCTCGCTGTTCTATCGCAAGGAGTGGGCGGCGGCGGTGACCTACTACGACAGGACCGTGGCGACGCTGTCGGCACCGTCCGAAGATCTGAAGTGGAGATCGCGGTTCTACGTGGCCGGTGCGCTGCGCAGGGACAACCGCGCGGCGCGCGGGAACCTCGAGCTCGCGCGGATCCACGCCGGTTACTTCGCGCTCTCGGGTGCGGCGATCCTCGACTTCCGTCCCGCCGAGGACGCCGACTGGAAGGACGCCCTCAAGCTGGCGAAGGATCCGAAGGATCGTGCGGCGCTGTGGCGCATGGTCGGCATCAAGCACGATCCGATGGTCGCGGCGCAGGAGATCTTCAAGCTCGATCCCAGGTCGCCGCTGATCCCGCTGCTCGTCGTGCGCGAGCTGAGCCGGGTCGAGAGCATCGTGGGCCGCACGTTCACGAGCAAGCCCGATCCGAAGGAGGTCGCGGCGCAGACCAAGGCGTTCGCGAGGCTCGAGGCGCTCGCGCTGAAGCTCGGCGCGGCACCCGGCGCGGCGAAGCCATACGTCTACGACCTGATCGCAGGCCACATCGCCGCCCTGCGTGGTGACCTCGCGACGGCGCGCACGCGCATGCAGAAGGCAGTTGCGGGTGCGCCCGGCGACAAGCGGGTCGCCAGCCAGGCGAAGGCGAGCCTCGCGATGGCGCTCGTCGCCGACTGGAAGATCACCCCCCGGAACGAGGAGGAACTCGCGCAGCTCGTTCACGGCGTCGACCCGGCGTTCGCGCGGATGGGATCGCTCACCAACGAGGTGCGGACCAAGCTCGCGATCGCGTACGCTGCCGCCAACCGTATAGTGGACGCGGAGTTCCTCGCGCACGCAGTCACCGATGCACTGGACGACGGCAACCCCGAGCTGACCACGAAGGTCCGCTCGAAGTGGGAGACCGTGCCGTTCCTCGAGGAGATGATCGCGCGCACCGACAAGCGCACGACCGAGTTCGATCGGTTCGTGCTCGCGGGTTCACACGTCAAGGAGGATCTGGAGCAGGAGCTGGCGGTCCGTACCGTGCTCGACGGAGACTTCCGCGGTGCGTTGAAGGTCTTCCAGACCACCACCGCGAAGTCGAGTCTGCTCGGGACCGACCCGTTCGTGATCCACGTGATCGACTGTCACGATTGCGACCACGAGAAGCTCGGCGCGAAGTCCACGTGGACGCACAAGAACCTGGTCGCGCGGCTCGCGGATCTCGAGCTGGCCGCGAAGGGTGGCGGTGAGGCCGGTGCGCAGGCCGCGCTCGCGATCGGCAACGCGCTCTACAACATCACGCATCACGGCAACGCGCGATCGTTCACCGAGGGCACGCATCAGAGCACCGGCGATACGAGGCTCGCCGAGCGCTACTACAAGAAGGTGTACGACTCGTCGGGCAACCGCGAGCTCAAGGCGAAGGCGGCATGGCTCGCGGCGAAGGCGGAGCTCGGAACCCTGATCTACAACGCCGAGGTCGCCAATCCGAACGATGGCGTCGATGCCCGCACGATGATCCCGAAGACCTGGTTCCCGGTGTTCGCGAGGTTTGCGAACACCAGGTACTACAAGGACGTGCTGCGCGACTGCGGTCGGTTCTCGAGCTGGGTTGCAACCCGCTCCAGGCCCTGAGCCTCGGCGACCGCCGGGCCGCGGTCAGCCGATCAGAGCCTGCAACCGCTCGGGGTCGTCGCTCTCGATCCAGTCGACGCCGAGCTCGACGAGCCGATCGACCTCGGCCTCCGTCCTCGCGCTGGGATCGATCGGCTTGCCGGTGGTCGATCCGAGCGGGAACAGCGTGTGGGTCCCGATCGCGACGCCTGCGGCGTGCAGCCGCTCGACGGTGCGATGGCCGATCAGTGTGTGCTCGGCGCCGACCAGCGTGGTCCCGAGCAGCCGGTTGACCAGGTTGCTCTCGAGGATCCGGATCAGCATGCGCCTGGGATGCAACAGCGGGCTCGCAAAGTTCAGCATCGTATCGTCGAAGCAGAACCCTACCGCGAGCCGGGACTCCTTGCGCACCGCGGCCCCGAGCTTGCGCGGATCGAACGAGGTCACGATCACGCGGTGCTCGGCCCGCGCCTCGGAGATGACCTGCGCGGTGATCTCCCCGATCTCGGTGGCCCACAGCCGTGCGACGTCGAGCTTGAGCTCGATGTTGATCACCGCCCGCCCGGAGACCTCCGCCAGCACTTCGGCGAGCAGCGGGATCCGCTCCTCGCGCTCGTAGGTCATCACCACTTCCTGGCCGCGCTCGTCGATGCCCATCGGCAACGCGCGGCGGATCCGGAGCCGGGAGATCTGATCCCAGGTCAGGTCATCGACATCGAACGTGCTGCCCGTGAGCCGCCGCAGGTTGTGATCGTGCAGCACCACGACCTCGCGGTCGCGGGTGAGCCGAACATCGAGCTCGATCGCCGGCAAGCCGAGCTCCACGGCCCGACGAAACCCCGCGAGCGTGTTCTCCTGGTGCAGCTTCGGCACGCCGCGGTGACCGACCACGATCGGTCGGTGCTTCCCAACCAGGAACGGGTTGGACCCGCGCGAAATCTGCCCGAACGCGGACGACCAGCTCATCGGCGCGCATGATACGCATGTTCGCCATGATTCCGAATTCGTTCGTGACCGAGCTGGAGGCGTACAAGGCCGAGCGGCTGGCCCCGATCCTCGGCGCGGGGACGACCTCGCTCGCCGCTGCTGCGACCACCGCGCCCACGGCACTGCTGCAGATCGCGCTCGCCAACGAGATCAGCGTCAGCGAGCTCGCCGCAGTATGGATCCCGAGCACACCGGAGGTCGAGGTCAAGATCGCCTTCGCACGACAGGCCGGCGACGAGGCGAACCACTTCCAGCTCGTGGCCGACCGGCTGACCGCGCTCGGGTTCGACCTCGCGGCGTTTCAGCTGCCCGCGGACAACGCCCTGTTCACGTACCTGAAGGCGCTGCCCTCGTCCATCGAGCGGATCGCGGCAGGGCTGTTCACGCTCGAGTCGATCGCCTACGGCGTGAACGAGAGCTTCATGGCGTACTGCGCGGCGCGCGGGGACGACGAGACCGTGCGGATCTATCGCGAGTACATCCAGCCCGACGAGCAGGCCCATCAGCGCCTCGGTCAGGCCCTGCTCGCGAAGTACGCGGTCACGCCCGACCAGCGGGCGGTCGCGCGCGCGACGGTCGGCAAGGTCCTCGAGCTCGCAGCAACGGGACGCGCGCAGGCCGCGACCACGCTGGGCACGGCCTGCTTTCCTGGCTGCTGAGCGGACTCCGCCCCGCGCACGGGCATCACCGCCACGCCGCTCGGGGAAGGCCGGATCAACCCGGGCGGACTGCGATTCATCGGCGACATGCTGTTCGCGTCCACCATGGAAGGCGTCCGTACGGTGATGGCAGCCCGGCCGACTGGTCTCCCGTCCGAGCAGCGGCGTTGGATGGTCGGCTCGCGTCGTGCAGTACCTCGGGTCCGTGCCCACCCAACGCTACATGCTGGTCGTCGCGCTCGCTGGCTGTTCGGTCTCCACCACGGATCCGTCGGGTCCTGGTGCAAGCCCCGACGCCGGCTCATCCGTTGACGCAGGCGGCAGCAGCCTCGCCGTGCCCGACATCACGTGCCCTACCGCACCCGATGCCGGGCCGCCCGGCGAGCTCCGGCACACGAGCAGCCGCCTGATCACGGCGCTCGGCAGCCCCCGGCATCGCGGGCTTGATCTGATCACCACGCCCGCGGCCATGCGCCAGGTGCTCGCCGGGGCGATCTCGTACACGATCGCCGACAAGGCCCTCGAGGACGAGGACGTCGAGCTGTTCGCCTGTGCGGCCGGCGCCTGGAAGCCGATCGGCGCCGCGCGCACCGATGGCGAGGGCCAGTTCGCGGTCGCGCTCGAAGGTGCCGCGCGCCTCGAGATCGGGATGCGCGATCTCTACGTGTCGGTCGTCGGGGATCGCACCGGTGCGCGGTTCATGGCGTACGTCGCGCCTGCGGGGACCCGGATGGTTGCCACGGATGTCGATGGCACGCTGACCTCGTCGGAGAGCACGTTCATCAAGACCGTGCTCGTCGGTGCCGAGAGCCTCGCTCAGCCCGGTGCGGCCGCCGCGTTCTCGGTGCTCGCGCAGCGCGGCTATCAACCCGTGTACATCACCGCGCGTGGCCAGCAGTTCAGCGAGGCGACACGAAGCTGGCTCGCCGAGCAGGGGTTCCCGCGCGGCCCGATGACGCTGGCACCCTCGTTCATCACGCTTCCTGGTGGCGATACCGTGGAGTTCAAGGCGGGCGCGATGGCCGCGATCCGCAACGCGGGCCTCGTGATCGCCGCGGGCATCGGTAACCGCGCCAGCGATGTCGCCGCGTACGAGCAGGCCGGCCTCACGGCAAACCGCATCTTCGTCGGGACCTCCGAGTTCGCCGACGAGCTCGCCCCGGACCTCCAGGCCGGTCGGGCCACCGGGTTCGCGTACTACTCCGAGCTGCAAGCCGACCACCTCGCCCAGCTGCCCTGAGCGTCCTGCGACGAAGTGTCAACGGCACGCGGCGTCGCGCCTCGGATCCCTGGACAGCGCACCTCGGCAGGGCACACTGGGCCAGCTTCCGATGTGGCTGATCCGCACCGCGATTCGTCGCCCCTACACGTTCGTCGTCATGGCGATGCTGATCGCGCTCGGCGGCGCGTATTCGATCAAGAAGACGCCGACAGACATCTTCCCGTCGATCGACATCCCCGTGGTCTCCGTGATCTGGAACTACGGCGGCCTCGCACCCGAGGAGATGGAGAAGCGCATCGTCAACAACTTCGAACGCTTCCTCACCACGATCGTCGCTGACATCGACCACATCGAAAGTCAGACGCTCACTGGCATCGCGATCGTCAAGGTCTACCTGCACCCGGGGACCGATGTCGCCAAGACGATCGCGCAGACCACCGCGGTCGCGCAGAGCAGTGGTGATCAGCATCCCGCTCTCGATCTTGTTCTCGATCACGGTGCTGCACGCGCTCGGGATGACGCTCAACGTGATGACGCTCGGCGGTTTCGCGCTCGCCGTCGGCATCCTCGTCGATGACGCCACGGTGGCGATCGAGAACATCCACCGCAACATCGGTCAGCGGTCGATCACGTTTCCGGCGTTCGTCCAGGCGATCATGGATGGCGCACAGCGGTCGCCGTGCCGGCGTTCGTGTCGACGTTGTGCATCTGCATCGTGTTCGCGCCGATCGCGTTCATCACCGGTGCGGCAAAGTCGCTGTTCGTACCGATGGCGCTCGCCGTGGTGTTCGCGATGCTGATGTCGTACGTGCTGTCGCGGACGCTCGTTCCAACGATGATCCACTACCTGCTCGCCGAGGAGGCCACGTCGGGCCACGCCCCGGGGAAGTTCTCCGCGGCCTTCGATCGCGCCTTCGATCGTGTGCGTGCTCGCTACGGTGGCTGGCTCGCGTGGTCACTCCAGCACCGCGTGTTCGTGGTGGTGGTGTTCACGCTGTTCGTCGCGGGCTCACTGGCAATGCTGCCGCTGATCGGCCGTGACTTCTTTCCTACCGTCGACGCGGGCTTGATCGCGATCGACCGCACCCAGGCGCAGCGCGCTGGGCTCAGCGAGCGCGATGTGGCGAGTGACCTGCTGGTCTCTCTCGCGTCGAGCGGTCAGGTCGCGCCGTCGTACTGGATCGACAAGCGCGGCGTGCAGTACCTGGTCTCGGTGCAGACGCCGCAGTACGCGATCGACTCGATCGACGCGCTGAAGGCTACGCCGATCTCCAACACCGCGGGTGATCCGCAGACCGTGGGAAATCTGTCCACGATCACGCGCGGGTTCGGCCCCGCGAACATCACGCACTACAATGTCGCGCGCACGTATGACGTCCTCGCGAACGTGGCCGATACCGACCTCGGCTCGGTCAGCGACGGAGTGAAGGCCGCGGTGGCCGCAGTTCAGGCCACGGCACCACCAGTCATGGCTCGATCCGTTGATCATCTTGATGGCGCTGCCCGGCGCGCTCGCCGGCATCGTGTGGATGCTGTTTTTGTCGGGCACCGACGCTGTCGGTGCCGGCACTGATCGGATCGATCCTGTGCGTCGGCGTGGCCACGGCGAACTCGATCCTCGTGGTCTCGTTCGCCAACGAGCAGCGGCCGACCCGCGATCCGCGCGGCGCGGCACTTGCGGCCGGCATGGCGCGGCTCCGCCCGGTGATCATGACCGCGCTCGCGATGATCATCGGCATGGTTCCGATGGCGATCGGCCTCGGCGAGGGCGGCGAGCAGAACGCACCGCTCGGCCGTGCGGTGATCGGCGGCCTCGGGGTCGCCACCATCACGACCTTGTTCTTCGTCCCCGTGATGTACAGCTTGCTGCGGCGCTCCGCCCCGGCACGTCGTGATCTGGAGTCCGTCTCATGAGTAGCGAACCCGACGACCTTGGCTTCCCGCTGCCGGTGGCTGCACGAGGGTCGCGGATCACCGTGCTCGTGGTGGTGGTGGCCGTGATCGGCGGCGCGTTCACGTTCGGCTACCTGCGCCAGCGCAAGGCGCACGGCGAGGTCCCGGTGGTCAGCCACGAGACCCAGGCCACGCGCGTCGACGTGATCAAGCCGACCGCGCTCAAGAGTGATCGCGCGCTGTCGCTGCCGGGGACGATCTGTCCGCTCGAGCAGACCCAGATCTACGCGCGCGTCACCGGCTACGTTCGCAGCTGGAAGGTCGATATCGGGGACAAGGTGACCGCCGGCGAGCTGCTCGCCGAGATCGATACGCCCGAGGCCGACGCCCAGCTCTCAAAGGCGCGCGCGCAGCTCGCGGCGGCACGCGCGGCGGTGACCCAGGCTACCGCGCAGCGCGATTACTCGAGGTCCAGCAGCGCCCGCACCGTGGGGCTCGCGGATCAGCAGCTGGTTTCCCGATCGCAGGTCGAGCAGGCCAAGGCCCAGGCCGCCACCGACGAGGCCACGGTGAGCTCGGCGAAGGCCAACGTCGCGGCGCAGGAGGCGAACGTTCGCCGGCTGCTCGATACCCAGCAGTTCTCGAAGGTCACGGCTCCGTTCGCCGGCACCGTCACCACGCGGTCGATCGGTCGCGGCACCCTGGTTCGCGAGGGTGCGACCACGCCGATGTTCACGCTGGTCGCGACCGATCCGGTGCGCGTGTTCGTGGAGGTGCCGCAGTCGTTGGCGCCGAGCGTTCGCATCGATACGCCGGCGACGATCAGCGTGCGCGAGTTCGGGGCGCGCGCGTTCACGGGCAAGGTCACGCGGTCCGCGGGCGCCCTCGACCCCGAGCTCCACACGATGAGGACCGAGATCCAGGTGCCGAACGCCGATCGGACGCTGCTACCAGGAATGTACGTCCAGGCCGCGATCAACCTGGCGGTGTCGCACAGCGTGGTCCAGCTCCCCGCCACGGCCTTGTACAACGATGCGCAAGGCGTGCGGGTCGCCACCGTCGATGCGACCAGCCACGTGAAGTACGCGACCGTGACGATCGAGCGCGACACCGGAGCGACCGTGCAGATCGCCACCGGGCTCACCGGTGAGGAGCGGGTCATCAAGATCGCGATCCCGTCGCTGCTTGATGGCGATGTCGTCGAGGTCGCCAAGCCTTGACACGCTCGCATCGCGTCGTGCGAAGGTCGCGCGATGGCGACGATCGAGGTGAACGGGACGAGGTTGTTCTACGTCGACACCGGGCCGGGCTCGACGGGCGAGACCATCGTGTTCAGCCACGGCCTGCTGTGGGGGACCGAGCTGTTCGCGCCGCAGATCGATGCGTTGCGCGGCCGCTATCGGTGCATCGCCTGGGATCACCGCGGTCAGGGCCAGAGCGCCGCCGACCTCGACCGGCACTGCATCGGCATCGAGCTCGTCTGGCAGGACGCGGTCGCGTTGCTCGAAGCGCTGGCGCCTGGGCCGGTGCACTTCTGCGGGCTCTCGATGGGCGGGTTCGTGGCCATGCGAATGGCGGCGCGGCGGCCGGACCTCGTCCGTTCGCTGATGCTGCTCGAGACCTCGGCTGATCCCGAACCATCCGAGAACATCGCGCGCTACCGGCTCCTCAGCAACGTCGTCCGCTACGTCGGAGCCTGGTCGGTGCGTAGCCGGACCGCGCCGATCATGCTGGGCCGGACGATCCTTACCGATGCCTCACGGCGCACCGAGCTATCCCGCTACGTGGCGATCATGACGCGACGTGCAGATATCTGGCGCGCGGTGAATGGCGTGATCGATCGCGCGGGTATCCATGCCGAGCTCGGACGCATCCGGGTCCCCACCGTCGTGATCGTGGGTGAAGAGGACGTGGCAACGCCAGTTCCGAAGGCTGAGAGGCTCGTAGCCGCGATCGCCAGCGCGACGCTCGTGCGGATCCCTCGCGCGGGGCACTCGTCCACGGTGGAGGAGCCGGTCGCAGTGACGTCAGCGCTCACGGCGTTTCTGTCGTTGGCCTGAATCCTGCGTAGACGTATCCGGAAGTTGTGGTCATGCGCGCGATCCTGATCGTCGACGATAGCCTCACGGTCCGGATGGATCTCGGGGAGGCCCTCGAGGCGGCTGGGTTCCGCCCCGTCCCCTGCGCGACGATTGCCGAGGCGCGCGTCGCGCTGCGGACGCAGCCGATCGCGCTCGCGATCCTTGACGTGCGGCTGCCGGATGGAGACGGGATCGAGCTGCTCGAGCAGCTGCGCAATGATCCGACGCTCTCGGCGATGCCGGTGCTCATGCTGTCGTCGGAGGCGCAGATCAAGGATCGCGTTCGCGGCCTGAAGACCGGGGCAAACGACTACGTCGGCAAGCCGTATGACAGCACGCAGGTGATCGCCCGCATTCGCCAGCTGATCGGTGGGCCGCCGGTTCGCGACCTGGTGCTCGTTGTCGACGACGATGCGGCGTATCGCGACGAGCTGCAGGAGGCGCTGGTCGCGGCGGGTTGTGCGGTCGCCACGGCCACCGGCGGTGCCGCAGGACTCCAGCTCGCGGCCACCGCGCGCCCCAGCGTGGTGCTCGTCGCCTCCACGATGCCCGACGTGGACGGCGCGAGCGTGATCCGCCGGTTGCGACTGGATCCCGCACTGCGCGCGACACCGTGCTTGTTGCTCGGCACGGTGGATGGTCGTGATCTGCACGTGCGAGCACTCGAGTCCGGTGCCGATGGCTTCGTGCTGAAGGGTGACCTACCGGTGTTGATCGCGCGGATGCGCGCCTTGTTGCGTTCATCTTCACCGATCGGTGTCGAGAGCGGCAGCTTGCTCGCACCGAAGCGGATCCTCGCGGTCGATGACGACCCGGACTTTCTGGGCATCCTTGGAGATCGGCTGCGCAAGCGCGGATATGACGTGGCGCGTGCGACCTCCGGCGAGGAGGCGATTCAGCTGCTCGACGTCCAGCACGTCGACTGTATCCTGCTCGATCGCTCGATGGCGGGCATCGGTGGCATCGAGACCTGCCGCCGCCTCAAGGCCTCGCCGGCGCGTGATATCCCGCTGATCATACTCACCGCCACCGAGGAACGCGATGCCGTGCTCGAGGGCCTGTCCGCGGGCGCCGAGGACTTCATCTCCAAGGGAGCCGGCTTCGACGTGATGGCCGCCCGGGTCGCCGCCCAGATCCGCCGCAAGCAGATCGAGGACGAGCAGCGCCGCGTCCGCACGGCGCTGCTCCGCGCCGAGATCGAGGTGTCGGAGGAGGGAGCAGCGCGACAGCGTGCCGAGCTGCGCGCGGTGAACGCCGAGACCCTCGAGCGGACCAACCGCGAGCTGGTG
The DNA here is from genome assembly GCA_043753855.1 of Myxococcales bacterium. GTDB lineage: Bacteria > Myxococcota_A > Polyangia > Haliangiales > Haliangiaceae > JABFXX01. The sequence goes on from JAYUVX010000009.1 coordinate 30,796, forward strand.
CGTGCGAATCGCGAGCTCGAGGCGTTCAGCTACTCCGTGTGTCACGACTTGCGCGCGCCACTGCGCACCGTCAGCGCGTTCACCCAGGCGCTGACCAAGAACCTCGGTACTCAACCCGACCCTCGTGCGATCGAGGACGCGCGGCGCGTGCTGGCAGCGTCCTCGCGCATGGCCGATCTGATCGACTCGCTGCTCGAGCTGTCACGGGTGAGTCGCGGACCGATCGGTCGCCACACGGTGGATCTCTCGGGTCTCGCCGCGGCCTCGCTCGACGAGCTTGCTCGCCAGCATCCCGAGCGCTCGCTCGATGCGGTCGTCGAACCCAACCTGGTCATCGAAGCGGATGCGAGGTTGATCCGGATCGCGCTCGACAACTTGCTCGACAACGCCTGGAAATTCACCGCGGGGATGAACCGCGCACGCATCGAGCTGGGCGTCGACCGTGGTGGCAACGAGCCCGTGTATTTCGTACGCGACAACGGCGCAGGCCTCGGTCGCTCACAGCTGGGTGCAGCGTTTTGCGGCACGGGTGTCGGACTTGCGACGGTCCGACGCATCGTCGAGCGCCATGGAGGGCGCGTGTGGGCCGAGCCGGCGCACGAGCAGGGCGCGCAGATATCGTTCACGATCCCCGATTCGTGAGCATCACTTAACACAGCCGACGGAGCTGTTGTGGCGGCTTCCCCGGGGTTATCGTGGGGTGGGGCATGGAGTTGTGGTGACCAGTGAGCCATCCGTCGCACTCCGGCTCTTGGTGGCCGAGGACTCCGAGGATGACTTCGAGATCTTGCTGCGCGAGCTCCGCCGCGGCGGATACCTCGTCACGGCGAGTCGCGTCGCAACACCTGCGGAGTTCGAGTCCGCACTCGCGAGCCCGTGGGACCTCGTGGTCTCGGACTGGTCGATGCCCGGGTTCGGAGGCCAGCAGGTGCTCGAGGCGCTCGCCGCTCGCCAGCTTCGCACGCCGTGCATGGTGATCTCCGGAACCAGCGGTGAGGAGCCCGCGGTCCAGGCACTGCGGGCCGGTGCTCTGGACTTCCTGTCGAAGGACAAGCCCAAGCGGTTCGTGCCGGCGGTGCACCGCGCGCTTCGCGAGTCCACCGAGCGGTTGCAGGGCGAGGAGATCCGCCGGCGCAGCGAGGAGCTCGAGCTGCAGAACCGCCGGATCCAGGAAGCGAGCCGGCTCAAGAGCGAGCTCCTCGCCAACATGTCGCACGAGCTGCGCACGCCGCTGAACGCGATCATCGGATTCGCCGAGCTACTGCACGATGGTCACGTCGAGCCGTCGCGGCCGGAGTTTCGCGAGTTCCTCGGCGACATCCTGACCAGCGGACGACACCTGCTGCAGCTGATCAACGACGTCCTCGACCTCGCCAAGGTCGAAGCAGGGCGCCTCGAGTTCCGACCGGAGCCGGCGGATCTGACGAAGATCCTCGGCGAGGTCTGTGCGACCCTGCGCACCGTCGCAGCGGGCAAGCGGATCCGGATCGAGACCCAGGTCGATCCGGCGCTGGGCGACCTCGTGCTCGATGCCGGCAGGCTCAAGCAGGTCGTCTACAACTACCTGTCGAACGCCCTCAAGTTCACGCCCCCTGGTGGACGGGTAATCGTTCGCGCGAGCGCCGCCGATCGAGATCAGTTCCGCCTCGAGGTCGAGGACACCGGCATTGGCATCGCGCCGCGGGATCTCGGACGCCTGTTCGTCGAGTTCCAGCAGCTCGAGAGCGGCAGTGGCAAGCGTCATCAGGGTACCGGGCTGGGGCTCGCCCTCACCAAGCGGCTGGTCGAAGCACAGGGCGGCTCGGTTGGCGTCACCAGCGTGATCGGGACGGGCAGCACGTTCCACGCGATCTTGCCGCGGCAGATCGACATCACGACCGAGCAGCCGCGGACGCGCATGATCATCCCGATATCGCCGGCGGGCGCCACGTGCGTCCTGGTCGTCGAGGATGACCCGCAGGATCGAGCGCAGCTCGCGAGCATTCTCGGCGACGCGGGGTACGCCGTCGAGCTCGCAACGACAGGCGCCGAAGCGCTACTATGCTTTCGCGAGCGCACGTTCGCTGCGGCCACCATCGATCTGCTGCTGCCCGACATGAGCGGACTCGATCTCCTGGCAGCGCTGCACGGCGAAGGTGGACGTGCGCGGATCCCGATCATCGTGGTGACCGTGGTCCCCGATGCGAAGGTGGTCGCGGGCTTCAGAGTTCACGAGGTCCTCTACAAGCCGGTGGATCGCACGCTCCTGCTCGCGTCGCTGGCTCGCGCAGGGGTGGAGGCGTGATGGCCGGCGAGCGGATCCTCATCGTCGATGACAATCCGACGAACCTGAAGCTGGTCGCCTATGTGATGCAGGCGCGCGGCTACGATGTCGATACCGCCCTCGATGCCGACTCCGCGCTTGCCGCGATCGGGCGGGTGCGCCCCCGTGTGATCCTCATGGACCTCCAGCTCCCGGGCGTGGATGGCCTCACGCTCACCCGGCTGCTCAAAGCCGATCCGCTCACCGGCGGTATCGTGATCATCGCCGTCACCGCGAATGCGATGAAGGGCGACCACGACAAGGCGCTCGCGGCGGGCTGCGACGACTACCTCACCAAGCCGATCGATACGCGCACGCTGCCCGACACTGTGGCCCGTCACCTCGAGGGTCGCGGATGACCGACCGTCCGCACAAGATCATGGTCGTCGAGGACAACCCGGCGACGCGGCGGATGGTGACCAAGGCGTTGCAGCGCAACGGCCACCACGTGCTCGAGGCGCCGGATGGCAAGACCGCGCGCGCGTTGATGCGCAGCGATCAGCCGCGCGTGGTGCTCCAGGATCTCATGCTGCCCGATGCGGATGGCTTCGAGCTGGTGGGCGAGCTGCGCGAGATCGCGGGGACCATGGACGTCTCGATCCTCGCCTTCTCCGGGTTTGTCTCGGAGCTCGATGAGGCGCGGGTGTCCAGCGTGGGGTTCGACGACATCATCGCGAAGCCGATCTCTCCGAGCCGGCTGGTGCCGATCATCGAGTCTCACCTGCCCGCGATCGTCGCCAAGGGCGCGCGGTTCGGAGTAGGCCGGCGCGTGGTGATCGCGGATGACGATCCGCTGCAGCTCAAGCTCGCCACGTACCGGCTCTCCCGGCTCGGCTTCGAGGTCGAGGCGGTCGGGGACGGCAAGGCGGCGCTCGAGGCCGCACGGCGTCAGCTGCCCGACGTGCTGATCTCCGATGTGATGATGCCCGAGCTCGACGGCTTCGGCCTCGCGATGGCGATCCGGCAGGATCCGCTGCTGGAGTCGCTGCCGGTGCTGCTCGTGACCTCGAGCTACGTCGAGGTGGCGGACCGCGAGCTCGCGCGCCGCGCCGGCGCCAACGATCTGTTGCACCGCACCCCGGAGCTGGTCGAGCTACTGGCGGCGGTCGAGGTGGCGGTCGAGAAGGCGCCGGAGCCGCGGGCGCTTCCGCTCGAGCAGCTGCCCGAGCTCGAGCGAGAGCACAACCGGCGCGTGTTCCAGCAGCTCGAGCGCCAGGTGATGCTCAATACCGGGCTCGCCAAGCGCTGCTCGTCACTCGCGTCCGAGCTGATGGTGCTCGCGGGGATCTCGGAGGCCGTGCTCAAGCATCGCGATGTCGACATCGCGCTCGACGAGGCGCTCGCGGAGTGCTTCGACGCGGGTGGCATCGACGTCGGGGCGCTGTATTTCCGCGCCGATGATGGCTCGCTCCGCGTCCGTCCGATCGGAACCGGTCACGTGCTCGCCGCCGGCGATCAGCTCGGCACGCTGTTCGGCCACGAGGCCCTGCTGCGCGAGGTCGTGGACAGCGGGCGCACGGTCTACATGCCGTCCGCCGAGATTCCAGAGCCAGTGTCGCGCGACCTGCTCGGACGCATGCACGGCTCTGCGATCCTGCTGGTGCCGTTGATCCATGTCGGGACGTCGCTCGGCGGCTTGCTGATGGTCTCGCGCGGCCGCGTCCTCGATCCGACCGACTGGAGCACGTTCGCGCGCGGCGTCGCCACGCAGATCTGTCATGTGCTCACGCTCGCCCGCGCGTACTCCGAGCGCGAGCGCGCCGAGAAGCTTGCCGTGGAGCACGCCGCACTCCTCGACGCGGTGATCGTCAGCGCACCCGATCACGTGATGCACATCAACCTCGACGGCTTCGTGCGGTTCAGCAACAAGGACGCGCGCGGGCTGCGGGTAGACGAATGGATTGGCAAGAACCTGTTCGCGATGTCGCCGGGCGAGTTCGGCGAGCAGTTGATCCAGGCCGTCAAGCGCATGGTGTTGACCGGCAAGCCCCAGGGCTTCGAGGCATCGATGCGAGAGCCTTCCGGCGCGACGGTCTGGTACTCGACGCGGATCGGCCCGGTGAAGGAGCTCGGCAAGCTGACCGGCGCCGTGGTGATCGCACGCGATGTCAGTGACCAGAAGGCCACCGAGATGCACCTGATGGTGGCGGATCGCATGGCTTCGGTCGGCACGCTGGCCGCGGGCGTCGCTCACGAAATCAACAATCCGCTCGCAGCGGTGATCGCGAACCTCGAGATGGCGATCCAGGACGTCGTCGCGGCGGGCAAGCTGACCCAGCTACCGCCCGATCTCACCGAGGAGCTACAGGATGCCCGGCTCGCCGCGGATCGCGTACGCGAGATCGTGCGCGACCTCAAGATCTTCTCGCGCGCCGAGGAGGAGCGTCACGGCGCGGTCGACGTCGAGCACGTCCTCGAATCGACGCTGCGGATGGCATGGAACGAGCTTCGCCACCGCGCTCGCCTGGTTCGACAGTACCGGAAGATCCCACTCGTCGAGGCCAACGAGTCACGGCTCGGCCAGGTGTTCCTGAATCTCGTGGTCAATGCGATCCACGCGATCCCAATGGGGAACTACGAAGCCAACCAGATCACGGTCTCGACCTCGGTGGACGCCGACGGCAACGTCGTCGTCGGAATCGCAGACAGCGGGAGCGGGATCCCTGAAGAGGTGCGGCCTCGGCTGTTCACGCCGTTCTTCACCACCAAGCCGGTCGGCGTCGGCACCGGGCTCGGCCTCGCGATCTCGCACCGGATCGTCAGCCAGCTCGGCGGTGTGCTGTCGTTCGAGTCCGAGCTGGGCAAGGGCACGAAATTCACGGTGACGTTGCCGGTGGCGGTGGGACCAGCACCGGCGAAGATCGCCGCGCGTGCAGCGGCCGAGCCGTCGCTGCGGCGCGGCAACATCCTCGTGATCGATGACGAGGCGATGCTGGCCCTCGCGATCCAGCGGTTCCTGTCGAACGAGCACGAGGTCACCGCCGTGCACAGCGCAGCCGCCGCGATCGCCCTGTTCGAGAGCGGAGCGCGCTACGACGTCGTGCTGTGCGACCTGATGATGCCGCAGGTCACCGGGATGGAGCTCTACGACCTCGTGAACCAGCTCGATCCGGAACAGGCGCGGAAGATGGTGTTCATCACCGGTGGTGCGTTCACCCCATCCGCCCGCGATTTCCTCGCGAGCAGCACGAATCGCCAGCTCGAGAAGCCCTTCGATCTCGAGGAGCTCAAGCAGCTGGTCAACGCGCTCGTACGCTGACCTACAGCGGTGGAGCCGAGTACGGGAACGTCGCGGAGACGTTCGGGTGGTATTGTTGCGGGTTGGGCACCGGCGTGACCGCGTTGTACGCGTTGTTCGCGTCGTTCTCGGAGAGGTTCACGCCATCGCTGGTGAGCGCGTTGACCTGGTTGTAGGCGCCCTTCGGCGTACCGGCACCGTTGATCAGGTAGTTGTACGTGACGTCGATGACGTCGTCGTGCAGGTTGCGGCCACCGCACAGGAGCGGCGTCGGAGACCATGGGAACTCGGTCCAAGCGCGCAGTCGCGGTACTCGCTCTCGCTGGTGTGGCCGCGGTCCTGCTCGTCGCGAGATCGCAGCGCGCACGTGCGCTGAGCCAGCCGCGGGGGCCGCTCTCGCCGGATCCGGCGATCGTTTCCTATCGCTACCCGATCGAGAAGGCGCGAATCGATCCGATCGAGGATCTGTCCGCGACGATCAGCGTACTGGAAGCCCGCGTCAGCCAGCCGGTGGCCTCACCGATGGAGATGGCGGATCTCGCCGACGTTTATCTCCGGCGCGCGCAGATCGCCGCGGATCCGGAGGACTACAAGAGCAGCGAGGCGATCGCGAGGCGCTCGCTGGGGATCCTGCGCTATCCCAGCTCGGCTCCCCTCACGCTGGCGAAGCTGGCGAGCGCTCGCCACGAGTTTCGCACCGCGATCACCCTCGCGCGCGAGTTCCTCACCCACACGCGGTCACCGGGCGCCCTCGGCGTCCTCGCGAGCTCTCACCTCGCGCTCAACGAGCTCGATCGTGCGAGCGAGGCGGCGGAGTGGGCCGTGAGCGTCAAGCCCGACACGGCCGGCTATCTGATGCGCGCGCTCGTGTTCCAGGCCCAGGGCAGGGACGCCGAGGCCGCGTTCGACTTCTCCCATGCGGCAGCGATCGAAGAAGCTGGTGACCCCGAGGAGGCGGCGCGGCTGCGGACGCTGTGGGCGCGGTTTCTGCTGCGGCGCGGCGACTGGGCCGGCGCCGGGGCGTTGTTGACCGAGGCGGTGCGGATCGCGCTGGAGCTGCCGCTCGCGCTCGCACACCAGGGTGAGCTCGCGCTGCGCACCGGTCATTCCGAGCTGGCAAAGCAGAAGTTCGAGCAGGCGTTCATCGGCGGGCACCAGGTTCGCTATCTGATCGATGAAGCGCGCGCCCAGGAGCTCGCGGGCGACCTCGCGGGCGCGACCAGCACGCGTGCTCAGGTCGAGAAGCTGGTGCGCGGCGAGCTGCGCGACAACGGGCTCGGGCACCGGCTCGATCTCGTCGAGATCCTGGTCGATCGAGGAGCGCCGGGCGATGTGACCGAGGCGATCTCGCTCGCGCGCGACGAGGTCCTCGCGCGTCCCAGCGCCGATACCCGGTTCCAGCTCGCCCGAGCACTCGCTGCCGGCGGCAACCGGCACGAGGCGCTCGAGGCGGTGCGCGGTGCACTGGCCACCGGGGCGCGCGATGTGCGGCTCTACGAGCTGGCCACCCGCCTCGAGCGTGCGGAGGGAAATCGCTCGCGCGCGGAGCTCTATGCCGGGGAGGCCTCGCGGCTCGATCCGGGAAGCTCCGGCTGGCGCGGCCTCGGCCTGCGGATTCCGTGACAGACTCCCAGGCGGTGCGCCGCGTTCTGATCGTGCTGATGTTGCTCTCCGGTTCCGCGGCGGCGCATCCGCTCGATGTGGGCTATGTCCGCGTCGAGGCCAGGGGCGAGACCATCGCGATCGCGCTCGACTTCGATGTCACGGCAGCCGCGCTGGCGCTGCGGATCGATCCGAAGCTGCTCGACAACCCCGGGCTCGCGTCGCGCGCGCAGGCGCTGGCCGACGTCACCTATGCGCGCTCGCCGATCATCAGCGATGCCGGTCCCTGTCCGTGGTCGGGCGCGAAGACCCAGCTCTCCGGCCGCACCGTCCGTGTCAGCGACACCGCGACCTGCAGCGGCACCGGCACCCGCCACTGGGCGTTTCCGATGATCCGCGAGGCGAGGGTCTCGCCGACGTTCGAGCTCCTGGTCAAGGAGGTCGTCGACGACACCGAGCGGCTGACTCTGGTGGACCGGTACAAGCCCGATCTCGAGCTCGGCGCCGCGAGCTCGTACGGCTTCCTGGGCTTCGTGTGGTCCGGGATCGAGCACATCGGTGCCGCACCCGTCGAGTGGCATGACGACCATGGCTTCAAGCTGCCCGATGGCATCGATCACATCCTGTTCCTGATGGCGCTGATTCTCGGTGGAGGCACGCTGCTGCAGCTGATCGGGATCGCGAGCGGATTCACCGTTGGCCACTCGATCACGCTCGCGATCGCCGCGATCGGCGTGGCGCGGCCTCCGCCGTCCGTCATCGAGCCCCTCGTCGCGCTGTCGATCGCGTTCGTCGCGGCCGAGGCGATCACCGGGCTGTGGAAGCAGCACCGCTGGAAGATCGCGATGTTCTTCGGCCTGGTTCATGGCTTCGCGTTCGCCAACGCGCTCGCCGGTCTCGAGCTGTCCACCCGCCAGATGGTGAAGGCGCTGTTCGGCTTCAACCTCGGCGTCGAGCTCGGCCAGTTGATCCTGATGGGGCTGCTGGTTCCGCTCGTCATGCTCGCTCATCGCAACAAGCGCCTCGAGCCCTATATCATCAAGAGTCTCGCTGCCTTGATCGGTCTGGCGGGGATCTACTGGTTCGTGGAACGGGTGCTGAGCGCACTCTCCTGACATACTGCACCGGTGGACGTTGACTTCGACTACGTGGTCGTAGGCTCAGGCTTCGGCGGCAGCGTCTCGGCGTGCCGGCTCGCCGAGAAGGGCTACTCCGTCGGCGTGATCGAGATGGGAAAGCGCTGGACGGCGAAGGACTTCCCGAAGTCGACCTGGAACATCTTCAAGTGGATCTGGCGGCCTGGTCTCAAGCTGCACGGCTTCTACGACATGCGGCCGTTCAAGCACGTCGTGATCCTGTGCGGCAACGCGGTCGGCGGCGGCTCGATCACCTACGCGAACACGATGCTGGTGCCACCGAACGCGGTGTGGACGGACGGCTCGTGGAAAGGCCTCGCGAGCTGGCAGCAGGACATGCCGGCGCACTACGCCACCGCGCAGCGCATGCTCGGCGTCACTCGCAATCCGATCCTGCGCGACGCGGACCACATGTTGAAGCGGATGGCCGATGACCAGGGCGTGGGCCACACGTTCTATCCGACCGACGTCGCCGTGTACTTCGGCAAGCCAGGCGAGGCCGGTGGCACCGAACACCCCGACCCATACTTCGACGGCAAGGGCCCACCGCGCGCGAGCTGCAACGGCTGCGGCGGCTGCATGGTCGGCTGCCGGTTCAATGCCAAGAACACACTCGACAAGAACTACCTGTACTTCGCCGAGCAGGCGGGCGCGAAGATCATCGACGAGACCCGCGTGGTCGACATCGTCCCGCTCGGCGCACCCGATGGCTCGGAGGGCTACTCGATCACCACCGAGCGATCGACCTCGTGGCTGTTCAAGCAGCGCACGACGATCACGGCACGGCACGTGGTGCTCGCAGCCTCTGCGCTCGGCACCATGGACCTGCTGATGCGGCTCAAGCTGAGCGGCTCGCTGCCCGCGATCTCCGATCGCCTCGGTCACGACGTCCGCACCAACGCCGAGTCGTTGATCGGCGTGCGGTTCCCCGGCAAGCGGTTCGACATGTCCCAGGGCATCGCGATCGGCTCCGGTATCCACATCGACCAGTTCACCCACATCGAGGCCACTCGCTACTCGCGCGGCTCCGACATCCTGGGCCTGCTCGCCACGATGATGGTCACCGGCAAGGGCTGGCGCCGGATCCTGGCGTGGATCGCGAATGCGTTCCGCCATCCGATCAAGTTCTTCCGCGCGGGCCTGCCGTTCGGCTTCGCGCGCCAGACCCTGATCTTCCTCGTCATGCAGACGATCGACGCCACCCTCCAGTTCCAGCTGCGCCGCCGCTGGTTCTGGCCGTTCACGCGTTTGCTGTGCTCCGCTGGTGAGCGGATCCCGACCAACATCCCGGCCGCCAATGCATTCGCCGAGAAGGCGGCGGCCAAGTTCGGTGGAATCGCGATCACCTCGACGAGCGAGATCCTGTTCGACCTTCCCATGACGGCCCACTGCATCGGGGGCTGCGTCATGGGCGCCGATGCCGAGCACGGCGTCATCGACTCGCAGCACCGCGTGTTCGGTTACCAGGGCCTCTACGTCGTCGATGGCGCCGCGGTCGGCGCGAACCTCGGCGTGAATCCGAGCCTGACGATCACGGCTCTCGCCGAGCGGGCGATGACGTTCATCCCGGCGAGCAACGGGTCGCTGACGGCCGCTGCGTAGTTCTCGCACGATCTTTTTCATCGGTTATCGACCACCGAGATCTGTAATGCTCGGCCCGAATAACCTCATGTGAGCACCGACTTTCCGTCGAGGAACGACGCTGCAAACATTGCTGATCTCGCAAGCATAGGTGATTGTGGGACAACAACCACAATGATTTGCGCGCGCGCCGAGGCTACGTCGTGCGCATGCGCACTCGGTGGAACGCAATCGCACTTGGTTCACTCATCACCGCCTGTACGACTCCTTCGGAGTCTCCGGGCCATGACCTCCTCGGTCCGAACAATTCGGACCCGACCGTGGATGCGGGCGAGCAGCCCGACCCGGCAATCGACGCGGAACCCACGCCGGATCCGGGCACCCGTTCGCAGCCCGACGCCAGCACGAACCCCAATTCAAATCCCGCTCCCAATCCCACTCCCAACTCCGCGGGCCCGACTTACGCGACCCAACATCCGCGGATCTACCTGCAGGCGAACAAGGCTCGGCTCCAGGCGGCGCTGGCGGCGAATCGCCCGGCCGCATCGAGGTTCAAGACCATCGTCGACAGCTGGGTCGGTGGCGCGGACCTCTGGGGCTTCCGCGCGTGGAACAGCGCGCTGATGGGGCAGCTCACCGGCAACCCGGGCTACTGCACCAAGGCGGTCTCCGTGATCGAAGTGCAGGTGACCACGGCCGAGTCCGCGATCGCAGCGGGTCAGCGCCCGGCGGTCGCCAGCGACAGCTACCTCGAGGTCGGCGATCTGATCGGCGATCTCGCGCTGGTCTATGACTGGTGCTTCCCGAGCCTCTCGGCATCGCAGAAGTCGCGGTGGATCGCATACGCGAACCAGGCGGTGTGGAACGTCTGGCATCCGACGCAGGCGAAGTGGGGATCGACGACGTTCACCTGGAGCGGCTGGTCGACCAACGATCCGTCCGACAACTATTACTATTCGTTCCTGCGCGCGACGATGTTGCTCGGCCTGGCCGCCCACGGCGAGAGCCCGCAGGCGGATGCCTGGCTGGCGCAGTTCCGAGACACCAAGATCATGAGCCAGCTGGTCCCGACGTTCGCGGCGGATCTCCAGGGCGGAGGCTCGCGCGAGGGTACCGGGTACGGCGTCGCGATGCGCAACCTGTGGAAGCTTTACGATCTCTGGTACGCATCAACCGGCGAGGATCTCGCCGACAAGACCGGGCACACCCGAGCGTCGATGCTCTCGTTCATGCACCAGGTGGTGCCAACGCTCGACCGCGTCGCGCCGACGGGTGACCTGTCGCGGGACTCCACCGCGGCATTCTTCGACTATCACCGCGACTACCTGCAGACGCTGATCACGATGTACGGCGGTGATCGGCTCGCCAGTCGCGCCAAGCGCTTGCTCGACGGCGCCAGCGTGCCGCGCATGGGCAACCAGTTCATGGCCGTGGATGACTTCCTCTTCGACACGAGCGCCGTGGCCGCGATGCCGATCGACCTCAACACCACGTACTACGCCCGCGGCATCGGCGAGTTGTACGCGCGGTCGAGCTGGAACGATCCGCACGCGACCTGGATCAACCTGATCGCCGGTCCATACACGCAGTCGCACGCGCACCAGGATCAGGGGTCGCTGATGATCTACAAGGACGGCTGGCTCGGCTACGACGCCGTGATCCACTCCCACTCGGGCCTGGTGCAGGACACCAGCGCGCACAGCCTGGTGCGGATCACCAGCGGTGGTCAGCCGGTGCGGCAGATCGCGAGCACGACCTCGACGCTCGTCGGGCTGCAGAAGACCGGCAACTGGACCTACGCGGCCGCGGATCTCACACCCGCCTACAACGGCAACCCGGCGGTGTCGAAGGTCCAGCGCGAGATCGTGTTCCTGCCGCCGAACGTCGTCGTGGTCTACGACCGCGTGGTCACTGCATCGGGGACGCAACAGACCTGGCAGCTCGCCACGCCGGTGGCGCCCGCGATCGCCGGAGCCAGCACCTCGATCACCGGGTCGGGCCACACGCTGACGGTGCAGCGCCTCGCACCGGCCGCATCGGCATCGGTGCACGCGATGGCCTCGGACTCCGAGTTCACCGGCGGCTACCGCCTGGACGAGGCGATGGTCGGCGGAAACCAGCGCTATCTGCACGTGCTGTCGATCGATGGCGCCGCGACGGCGGTCACCTCGGCCAACGACTCGACCCTGACGTTGTCGGTCGGCGGCAAGACCGCGGTGATCGCGTTCAACCGCGACACCATCGGCGCGACACTCACGTACGACGGCGTATCGACTCCGCTCGGCGGCACGGTCGCGCCACTCGCGGAGTGATCAGCCGCGCTTCTTGACCGCGCCGTCGAACTTGTCGCGCGCGGCCTGGATCGTGGTGCGGTTTTCGGCCGCCCACTCCGCGAGCTGCTGGATCGGATCGAGCAGCGTCTTGCCCAGGCGCGTCAGCTTGTACTCCACGCGAGGTGGGATCTCGGGAAACACCGTTCGATCGAGGAGACCGTCTCGCTCGAGACCGCGCAGCGTGAGGGTCAGCATGCGCTGCGAGATGCCCTCGATCGCGCGACGCAACTCGCTGAACCTCAAGGCTCCGTCGCCGAGCAGGCCGACGATCTGAACGCTCCACTTGTCGCCCACACGATTCAGGACCTCGCGCACGGCGAGACACTTCGCGGGCTCTCGCAACGGTTTGTTCCTCGGCACATGGGCATGGCTCCTTGTCAGCTGCCGCACAGGTACCCACTATATCCCTGGTTACGAACAGATACCAAGGCAACAGCGGGAACCAACAGGAGCCGACCATGACTGCCACGACCTGGGACTTCGACGTTTCGCACTCTTCCGTCAACTTCCACGTTCGTCACCTGATGGTGTCGAAGGTGCACGGCCGCTTCCAGACCTGGGGCGGCGCCCTCGTGCTCGATGACGAGGACATCACTCGGTCGCATGCGGAGGTGTCGATCGACACCGCGAGCATCGACACCAGGGAAGACAAGCGCGATGCGCACCTGCGCTCCGCAGAGTTCTTCGATGCCGAAAGCTTCCCGAAGCTCGAGTTCAAGAGCACCGGCGTCAAGCGGATCAGCGACCAGGAGCTCGAAGTCACCGGTGAGCTGACGATCCGCGGCCAGACCAAGCCGATCACGATGAAGGTCGAGAGCAACGGTCAGATCAAGGATCCGTGGGGCGGCACGCGCGCCGGGTTCTCCGCGAGGGCCTCGATCAGCCGCAAGGAGTTCGGCCTGCACTGGAACGCGCTGCTCGAGACCGGCGGTGTCTTGGTCGGTGACAAGATCGAGATCAGCCTCGAGATCGAGGCCGTCCAGAAGGCCGCGATCAAGGCCGCCTGACGCGCCTAGTGGGCGCTCGGGACCGGCCAGCCCTGCTCGCCGAGCAACGGGACGAACCGCACATCGCCGAGATCCTCCTCGCTGTAATCGATCTGGGTGCGCCGCGTGATTCGCATCAGCCGCTGACAATCCGCCGGGCCGGTGGGAATCACCAGACGCCCGCCTACCGCGAGCTGCGCGAGTAGCGAGGGTGGTGGAGCGGGGGCGGCGGCGCTGACGACGATCGCCTCGTAGGGTGCGTTGACGCGCCAGCCGAGCGTGCCGTCGGCGTGATGGACGTGAACGTAGTCGATGCCGAGCGCGGCCAGCGTCGCTCGGGCACGAGTCGCGAGATCCTCGATGCGCTCGATGGTGTGCACCTCGTGGGACAGCATCCCGAGGATCGCGGCCGCGTAGCCCGACCCGGTTCCGATCTCGAGGACCCGTTCGTGCCCGCGCAGCTCGAGCGCCTGGGCGGTGATCGCGACCACGTACGGCTGCGAGATCGTCTGCCCCGCTCCGATCGGGAGGGGAGCATCGTTATACGAGGCTGCATGCAGCTCGCGAGGCACGAACAGCTCGCGCGGGACCGCACCGAACGCCGCGAGCACCCGCGGGTCGCGGATGTCACGTCGCGCGAGATGGTCAGCCACCATCTTCTGGCGGCGCGAATCTCCCGAGCTCATGACTCGCCCCATGCCGTCACCATGTGTGCTCGCGCCGCGGTGCGCAACGAGCGATTCCGCTCTACACTACGTCGCGGTCGGAGCGTTCCTTGTCGTGGATGCGAACCGTGAGCACGGGACACGGTGCCGAACGAACGACCGTCTCGGTCACGCTCCCGAGCAGCGCCCGCGTGATCCCGCGCCGTCCATGAGTGCTCATCACGATCAGGTCGGCACCGAGCTCGACCGCGGTCTGGTTGATCACGTCGGTCGCGTCCCCGGTCTTCATCAGCACCTGACCGATCGTGACGTTCGGGCACCGAGACGCGGCGAGCTTGTCGAGCGCGGCCTGGTTATCGAGCATGATCTGGTCGACGACGGTGCTGGTCAGCGCGAGGCCGAGCTCCGGTACGCCTAGTGCGGGAACCCCGACCACGTTGATTAGATGGACGGTGGCGCCGAGCTTCTCGGCGAGCGTGCAGGCGTAGTCGAGTGCCTGCTCGGCCCCTTCGCTGAGGTCGGTCGGTACGAGGATGGTCTTGGGCAGCATGTGCACTCCTTCGATCTGGGCCTGTTCACGATCCGGGCCAGAGATTCCCGCGGGGGTGAGGGGGAGAGCCCGTCACGCGAGCGCCCAGCTGGGTCGAAGCCGCACGGTCAGGGTAGTCGCGAGCTGTACACGAACGCGTTGGCACGAGCGGTCACCGGGACGGGGCGGAACACGACCGAGCCGGCGTGCACGGTCACGTCTAGGGCGCCCGCCCGGGCACCGAGAACGATCGCGATGCCGGATGAGCTGGTCGAGGTCGCCGAGCCGTTCGGTGCACCGCCGTCGTCGAGGTAGACGATCCGTATGGCGCCGGGAGCCTCCACCGTCGCGCCGGCGACCGGGAGCTCGAGGCAATCGACGACCTCGACCAGCACGGTGGCTTTCGCTGGATCGTTCGCGATCCCCGCGGCGGCGTAGTAGCGATCGCGGCCCATCGGTGTCGGCGCGTAGATCCCGCGGCTCGAGTGCGCCGTGTCGAACGGGGCGTAGGGATCGTAGGTGTAGCCATCGACGTGATCCGCGAGCGTCGCCTTGCGATAGAATGCTGGCGCGGTTCCCGTGGTCACCACGTTGAACGCGAAGATCCCGTTGGTGGCAGCTGCGCCCATCACGACTAACGCGTCATCGCTGCTCTTGCGCAGCTCGACGAATGCGCCGCCGAGGTCAGTCATCGCCACCGGGTCGGTCACGCGTCCGATCACCGACAGCGGATCGGGAGCCGTGGCCGGCCAGGCGACGCCGGAGCACGTGAAGTCGCCCGACCGCTCGGTGACATCGACGGCCGCGTCCAGGCGTTTTGCATCGCGGGGCATCTGGTCATCACCTCCGCCGCCACCGCTACCACCGCCACATGCGCCGAGGACGGTCGCAGCCAGGCACGGGAGGCTCCGCATCCCCCGGATACTAAGCCGATCGGGTAGAACTCTGCGCGGGAATGCGCCTCACCCGGAAGTTCATCGCCGCACTCGTGATCGGCGTCGCGTTCGTCGCGTTGATCCAGGGCTACCTGGACTATCAGCGAGAGCGCGACGTGTTCGATCGGCAGATGCGCGGCGAGGCCGCCGCACTGGGGCGCGCGCTCGCCCGCGGTGTCGCGCACGTCTGGCACCAGGACGGCGAGGCCGCGGCGCGCGAGTTCCTCGAGACCGCCACCAGCAAGCGCGAGAGCTTGCAGGCGCGCTGGATCTGGCTCGATGCCAAGGATCACGATGCGCCGCGCGCCAGCCACGACGACCTCGGAGCCCTCGAGCAGGGTGAGATCGTGACGCTGCGCGATTCGACGCGCCGCGTGCTGTTCACGTACATCCCGGTCGAGGTGCCCGAACGCCGGCGCGGCGGCCTCGAGATCGCGCAATCTCTCGAGCAGTTCGATACGTACATCCGTGACTCGCTGCGCAGCGAGATCCTCGGCTCGGTGAGCGCGGTGATCCTGGCCGCGTTGCTCGCGCTCGCGCTCGGCGTGGTGTTCATCGGCCGGCCGATCAATCGGCTCGCCGCCAAGGCACGCCGCGTGGGCCTGGGCGATCTCACGGGTCCGCTCCAGCTCGAGCAGCGCGACGAGCTCGGCGAGCTCGCAAACGAGATCAACCTGATGTGCGACCGACTCTCCGAGGAGAGCGCCGCGCGCGAGCAAGCGACGGAGCAGCTCCGCCACGCGGATCGCTTGACCACCGTGGGGAAGCTCGCATCGGGGCTAGCGCACGAGCTCGGTACGCCGCTGAACGTGGTGCAGGGCCGCGCGAAGTTGATCCTCGATCACGAGGTCGAGGGCACGGACATCGATGACTCGGCGCGGATCGTCGTCGAGCAGGCGGAGCGGATGACCGCGTTGATCCGTCAGCTGCTCGACTTCGCGCGCCCGCGTCCGCTGTACAAGGCGCCGGTCAACGTCACGACCCTTGCGGGCCGCGTGTGCCAGCTGGTCGCCACGATCGCGCGCACGGCCAACGTCACGCTTGCTCCACCTCCCCCGGACGAGAGCTTGCGGATCGCCGCGGATGATGGCCAATTGACCCAGGTGCTGACCAATCTCGTCGTCAACGGGATCCAGGCAACTCCCGCCGGAGGTCATGTGGTGCTGTCTGCGAAGCTCGTCGATCAGACGCCGCCACCGTATGTCGGTGGCGAGGAGCAGCGCTGGATGGCGATCGCGGTTCATGACACCGGCTCGGGCGTCGACGAGGCCGTGCGCGCCCGGATCTTCGAGCCGTTCTACACCACCAAGGACGTCGGCGTGGGCACCGGCCTCGGGCTGTCGGTGAGCTGGGGGCTCGTGCGCGAGCACGGCGGCTGGATCGACGTGCAGTCGATGCCCGGCGAGGGCTCGACGTTCACGGTGTTCCTGCCGGCGGCGGGAGGTGCCGCGTGACCACGGTGTTCGTCGTCGATGACGAACGAGAGATGGTCGATCTGATCGCGCTCGGTCTGAAGAAGCGCGGCTTTCAGATGGTGACGTTCAGCTCGGCGCCCGATGCAATCGCTGCGATCGCCAACCACGACGTCGACGTGATCGTCACCGACCTCAACATGAAGGGGATGAGCGGGCTCGAGCTATGCCAGAAGGTGGCGCTCGATCGACCCGACATCCCGGTGCTCGTCCTCACCGCGTTCGGCAGCTTCGAGACCGCCGTCGGTGCGATCCGGGCGGGTGCGTACGACTTCGTGACCAAGCCCGTGGAGATCGAGGCGCTCGCGATCGCCGTGCGGCGGGCCGCCGAGCATCGCGCGTTGCGCGGCGAGCTCAAGCGGCTGCACGAGGTGGTGGCGAATACGCGTGGCCGCGGCGATCTGATCGGCGCGAGCCCTGCGATGCAGCAGGTCTATCAGCTCATCGATCAGGTGTCGGCCACCGATGCCACGGTGCTGATCACCGGCGAGAGCGGCACCGGCAAGGAGGTCGTGGCCCGCGCGATCCACGAGAAGTCGCGGCGCAAGCAGGGGCCGTTCGTTGCACTCAACTGCGCGGCGGTTCCGGAGCAGCTGCTCGAGAGCGAGCTGTTCGGTCACGCCAAGGGCGCGTTCACGGATGCCTCGAAGAGCCGGCAGGGCCTGTTCCAGCAGGCGAGCGGCGGATCCCTGTTCCTCGACGAGGTCGGTGACATGGCACTGACCACACAGCCGAAGCTGCTCCGCGCGCTGCAGGAGAGGCGCGTGCGGCCGGTCGGTGCCGAGTCCGAGGTGCCCACCGATGTTCGGCTGATCACGGCGACCAATCGCGACCTCGAGGAGATGGTCGAGGACAAGCGGTTCCGCGAGGACCTCTACTACCGGATCAACGTCATCCACATCCCGCTGCCACCGCTGCGCACACGCGGTGGAGATGTGCTGATGCTCGCGCAGCACATGCTTCGGCACTATGCGGCGGTGTTCGACAAGAGCGTGGTTCGGCTCTCCGCAGCGGCCGCCGAGCGGATGCTCGCGTACGACTGGCCGGGGAATGTTCGCGAGCTCGGCAACTGTCTCGAGCGCGCCGTTGCGCTGGCGCACTTCGAGGAGATCCAGGTCGAGGATCTGCCTGAGAAGATCCGCACGCAGCAGACCCGGCGGAGCCACCCGATGTCGGGCACCGATCATCCCGAGCTGATGACCCTCGAGGAGGTGGAGCGGCGTCACGTCGTTCGCGTACTGGAGGCGTGTCAAGGAAATCGCACCGATGCCGCGAAGGTCCTCGACCTCGATCGAAAGACGCTCTATCGCAAGCTACTGCGGTGGGGCGTCAGCGACGAGTAGGCCTCACGGGGCGCGTTGCCCCATCGGGGCAGTCCGCCCCGAATGAATGGTCCCCAACTAACCGAGATCACGGCGAGAGCGCGGCATGTCTGCTGCACATGCGGGGGACATCATGAAGAACCTCATCCGCGTTGTTGCTGTCCTCGGAATGTTCACCGCCCCCGTGCTCGCCGATACCGCGGCCCCGAAGGCCCCGGCCGACAAGGCCCCGGCGAAGACCGAGAAGGCGCCCGCGAAGGACGCGGCCAAGCCGACCGATGCCAAGCCGGCCGACGGCGCGAAGGCCGCGGACGCGAAGGCCACCGCGAAGACCGATGCCAAGGCTGCCCCGGCGAAGGACGCGAAGGCGGACACCACCAAGACCAAGACCACCGAGACCACCACCAAGACCACCGAGACCACGGCGAAGACCGACGCGAAGGCGCCGGCCGACGCGAAGAAGGCGGACGTCAAGGTCAAGTCCGAGACCAAGACCACCGACACCAAGTCGACCACCGAGACCAAGGCCGTCGCGAAGCCGGTCACCAAGTAACTCACTCGCTGTTTGAGTCGGCAACGCCGCGTGGTCATCCGCGCGGCGTTGTTCGTTTCGGGCTACCGTCGCGCGAACGTGCCACGCGATGTGCTGATCGTCGATCGATTCGCGCCGGAAGCCGGCAAGCTGCGGTCCACCTTCGATGCGCGGTTCGCCAATCCGCGCGGCACCGGTGCCGATCGGTTCGTCTGGGACTACTGGCATGTCCCTGGTCAGTACACGGCGCTGCGCACGCCGGCGTGGACCTACTTTCCCAAGCAGATCTATGCCGCGTTTCACAACCGGCTCGTCGCGTGGGGCCGCGCCACGCTCGGCTGTCACGATGTGTCGCCGCCGTGGCTGTCACTCTACGTCGAGGGCTGCCGGCAGGAACTGCACGGTGATCTGCCGCATGGACCGTGGGCCTTCGTGTTCTCGTTGACGCACTGGCGCGAGCGCAGGTTCCGAGGTGGCGAGACGCTGCTCGTGCGCGACGAGGTGCTCGACTTCTGGCACGACTTCGCATCGGTGCGCGGGGTCGAGGAACGCGAGCTGATCCGGACGATCGAGCCGAAGTTTGATCGGCTCACCGTGTTCGATCCACGGATCCCCCACGGCGTTCGTCAGGTGACCGGCACCCACGATCCGCGCGAGGGCCGGCTCGTGATCCACGGCTGGTTCGTGCAGCCCCGGCCGTTCGTGCGCGGTCCACTCGACGCGCGCGTCCTCGGCCAGCGGATCGCGGACCTCACCGGCCGGCTGGGCGGCTGGCTCGGAGAGCTCCCGATCGCGGGTCTCTACAGCGTGACGTTCGAGGTCGACCGCCGGGGTGGGGTGTCCGCGGTGCGCGCACTGTCCGACACCACCCGGGTGCCGCGCGCCCACGAGCGAGCGCGCAAGACGCTGGTGCGCAAGATCCGCGAGGACATCACGGACTGGCGGTTCGGAGCCCAGCGGGGAGCCTCCTCGGTGACGCTGCCGCTGGTGTTCGAGCGCGGGTAAGGACTGTTCCGGGAACCGCTGATTGTGGCGGCACCCCACGAAGCTTAGGTTGGCCCGGTCATGAACATCCAGATCCGTCGCGGCAAGGAACGCGGTCACGCTGACCACGGCTGGCTAGACAGCTTCCACACCTTCTCGTTCGCGGACTACCACGACCCGAAGGCGATGGGGTTCCGCTCGCTGCGCGTGATCAACGAGGATCGCGTGGCCGCCGGTGGCGGCTTCCCTCGCCACGGTCACCGCGACATGGAGATCATCAGCTACGTGCTCGACGGCGCGCTGGCGCACAAGGACACGACCGGTACGTCCGCGGTGATCAAGCCGGGTGACGTGCAGCGGATGTCCGCGGGCACCGGCGTGCAGCACTCGGAGATGAACGCGTCGAAGACCGACCCCGTGCACTTCCTGCAGATCTGGATCGTCCCGGATCGCGCGGGGCACCAGCCGGGCTACGAGCAGAAGTCGTTCACGCGCGAGGAGCGGCAGGGCAAGCTGCGTGTCGTGGCATCGCCCGATGGCCGCGATGGCTCGATCACGATCCACCAGGACGCGCTGATGTTCGCCGGCTTGCTCGCATCGGGCGAGCAGACGACGCGTGTCGTGGCACCCGCGCGTCACGCGTGGCTGCAGGTCGCGCGCGGCGCGGTGCAGGTCAATGGCCAGCAGCTCGCGGCCGGCGACGGGCTGGCAGCAGTCGGCGAGGGCGAGCTGGCGATCCACGGCACCGAGGCTGCCGAGATCCTGGTGTTCGATCTCGCATAGTCGCTACGTCGGACGAAACACCGGCGGCGAGACGACCTTCATGATCTCGAACAGGATCTGCACCAGCAGCTCGCGCAGATCGGTGCGAGACAGCTTGGGCTGCACGCACCAGTCGATCGTCGCGCCCTCGACGAAGCCGATCCAGCCGCGCAAGCCGGTCTCGAACCGGGGATTTCCGGCGAGCATCGGCGCGAACGGGTGATCCTTGAGGAAGGTGTCGGCGAGCTGCGTCCGCACGCTCTCGACGACCTCCGCGACCTCGGGGTCACTGCCGATGCCGCCGCGCATGAGCGAGACATACGCGCGGGCGTGGCGCGTGATGTGGTCCAGATACGCATCGATGCCGGCGCGCGCGCGCTCGATCGGCGCGAGATCTCCGGCCACGCCGAGCACGGCCCGCACGAGATCGTTCGCGATCTCGCGCAGGCCGGCGACGTACAGATCTCGCTTGGTCGGGAAGTAGTGATAGAGCAGGCCCTTCGAGATCTTCGCCTCGGTTGCGATGTCATCGATCGAGACGTCGTCGTAGGCGCGATCGGAGAACGCAGACTTCGCGAGGCCGAGCAGCTGCGCGCGGCGCTGATCGTTGTCGAGCCGCACCCGGCGCGGTCGGCCGCGGGCGGAACCGATGACTCGCTTGATCGCGCGTCGGGGAGGCACGGCACCATCATAACGGAATCGTTCCGCTCCCGCTTGGCTATTGACTTAAGGTCAATACGTGGTCAGGCTGTAGTCATGGCTCAAGCGATCGTCCCCCGCGATCTCGACGTCGACTTCTCGCAGGTCCCCCGCCACTGGGCGGCTGGTAGCGCGGTGGCGACCGCGATCTCGAACGGCGTCAACATGCTGTTCCCCCATGGCGAACGGTTTTTCGTTCGCTCGGTGAAGTACTTTCTCGACCGCATCGAAGATCCGGTGCTGCGCGCCCAGGTGAAGGGTTCTTCGGTCAGGAGGGCAGGCACGCCCACGCGCACGACGAGTTCCACGACATCCTGCGGCACCAAGGCTACGAGATCGATCAGTTCCTCGGAAGCTACAAGCGGCTGACGGACTGGCTCGAGCAGCGCACGCCGCCGAAGCTCCGGCTCGCCGCCACCGCGGCCGCGGAGCACTTCACGGCGATCATGGCCGAGGGTGCCTTCACCCGCGGCGCACTCGATGCAGCGGCGCCCGAGATGCAGCGGCTGCTCGGCTGGCATGCCGCCGAGGAGATCGAGCACAAGTCAGTCGCATTCGACGTGCTGCAGACCATCGATCCGTCGTACCTGCTCCGGGTCACCGGTCTGCTCTACGCGACGCTCACGCTCGGCGGGTTCTGGATCTGGGGCGCGCTGACGCTGATGAAGCAGGACGGCGTGACCTGGAACTCCGCACGCGCCGAGCTGAAGCAGCTCCGACGGCACGATCCGATCGTTCGCCGCGTGTTCGTGGGCGGCATCAAGCAGTACCTCGAGCGGGACTTCCATCCGAGCGACAACGAAGACGGCCAGCTCGCGGCGAGCTGGTTCGCGGCGCGTGGTATCTCGATGCCGGAGGCAGCATGAAGAACGCGAACAAGGTCGTGGTGGTCACCGGCGCGGGCAGCGGCATCGGCCGCGCCACCGCGCTCGCGTTTGCCGCCGATGGAGCACGCATCGTCGCGAGTGACATCGATCAGGGCCGGCTCGATTCGCTCGCGGCCGAGCTCGGTGATCGCGCGTTGCTGGTCCAGAAGGTCGATGTCGCCGATCGCGCGCAGATGGCCGCGTTCGCGGCCGCCGTTCACGCCAAGGTCCCGGCCGCGGACGTGATCGTCAACAATGCCGGCGTCGCGGTCGGTGCGAGCTTCCTCGAGACCTCGCTCGACGACTGGGACTGGCTGCTCGGCGTCAACCTCAAGGGCGTCGTCCACGGCTGCCACTTCTTCGTTCCGGCGATGGTCGATCGCGGCACCGGTGGCCACGTGATCAACATCGCCAGCATCCTCGGGATCTATCCAGCACCGCAGGTCACCGCATACGTCGCGAGCAAGTTCGCCGTGCTCGGGTTCTCGCAATCACTGCGCGCCGAGCTCGTGCCACACAAGATCGGCGTGACCGCGATCTGCCCGGGGATGATCGCCACCGGCATCATCGACGGCGGCCGGATGGCCGGCAACGTCGGCGAACGCCGGTCGAAGATCGCCGCGGCGTTCCGCAACGGCGGTGCGCCGCCGTCGCTGGTCGCCAGGACGATCCTCGACGCGGTGCGCACCAATCCCGCCGTGAGGACGGTGGGCCGCGACGCGTGGGCGATCCACGCGCTGACCCGGATGGCGCCGCGGGTGTCGACCGCGCTGGGTGCGTCGTTGTCGCGCCGATTCGGCGTCGGTTGACCGTCCTCGGGGCGCGGCATAAGGTCCCCGAGATGAAACTGGCGACGCTCCGCGATGGCTCTCGAGATGGTCGCTTGCTTGTCGTGCGGCGTGACGGCCAGGCCGCCGCGCAGGCTCCCGACAGCTGGAAGACGCTGCAGTCCGCCCTCGATGACTGGGAGGCCGCCGAGCCCGCGCTCCGCGAGATCTCCGACAAGCTCGATGCTGGCACGCTCGACGGCACGCCGATCGATCCGCATCGCCTCGGGGCGCCGCTCCCTCGCGCGTACGAGTGGGTCGATGGCTCCGCGTTCCTGAATCACGTGATCCTCGTCCGCAAGGCGCGCGGTGCGGTGCCTCCGCCCACCCTCGAGACCGATCCGCTGATCTATCAAGGCGGCTCGAGCGACCTGCTCGGCGCGCGCGATCCGATCGAGCTGCACGATCCCGCGTGGGGGCTCGATTACGAGTCCGAGGTCTGCGTGGTGCTCGGCGATGTGCCGATCGGTACCAAGGCGGCGGATGCAGGCAAGTACGTGCGGCTCGTGATGCTCGCGAACGACTGCACGCTCAGAAACCTGATCCCCGACGAGCTCGCGAAGGGCTTCGGGTTCTTCCAGAGCAAGCCGGCCACCGCGTTCTCGCCATTCGCGGTGACGCCCGACGAGCTCGGCGAGGCCTGGCGCGATGGCCGTGCGCATGTCCGCGTGCGCTCGACGTACAACGGCAACGTGATCGGGGACTGCGATGCCGGCGCCGAGATGCACTTCTCGTTTCATGATCTGATCGCGCACCTCGCGAAGACCCGGCGGTTCTGCGCGGGCACCATCCTCGGCAGCGGCACGGTCTCGAACGCGGATCCCTCGCGTGGCGTGTCGTGTCTCGCGGAGCGCCGGATGATCGAGACCATCGAGGGCGGCAAGCCGACCACGCCGTTCATGTCGGTTGGCGATCGCATCGAGATCGAGGCGTTCGACGCAGCCGGCGGCTCACCGTTCGGTGTCATCGATCAACGCGTCGTTGCCGCAGGGAGTGCGGCATGAAGCTCGTCCTTCACAACTACTGGCGCTCGTCGGCGAGCCAGCGCGTCCGCATCGGCCTCAACCTCAAGGGCTTGACGTACGACTACGTGATCGTCAACATCGTCAAGTCCGACCAGTTCGGCGACGCATTCCGCGCGAAGAACCCGATGTCCCAGGTTCCGACGTTCGAGGTCACGGAGGATGACGGCTCGGTCCGCACGGTGAGTCAGTCACTGCCGATCCTCGAGTACCTCGACGAGCGGTTCCTGGCGCCGCCGATCATGCCGAAGGATCTGTACCTACGTGCGCGCTGCCGCGGGCTCGCCGAGATCGTGAACTCGGGCATCCAGCCGCTGCAGAACCTGACCACGACGAACCAGGTCAAGGCGATCGGCGGCGATGCCGTGGTGTGGCCGAAGAAGTTCATCGCCGACGGGCTCGCCGCGTTCGAGCGCGCCACCGCCGACACCGCAGGCGAATTCTGCGTCGGTGATCATCCGACGATCGCCGACTGCTGCCTGATCCCACAGCTGACCTCGGCGCGGCGCTTCGGCGTCGATGTTTCGCCCTATCCGCGGCTGACCGCCATCGAGGAGCGTTGCATGGCGCTACCCGCGTTCGCCAACGCCGCACCCGATCGTCAACCCGACGCCGTGAAGCAGTAGAGGATCCCGATGACCACCAAGCTCGCTCCCCTCGGCATCAAGCGCCTCGAAGGCATTCACTACTACGTCCATGACCTCGAGCGGTCGCGGAAGTTCTACGTCGACAAGCTCGACTTCGCAGAGACCTGGCGCTCGTCGCCGGAGACCGATGCGAAGGGCCGTCAAAAGTCCGCGTGCTTCCAGGCCGGCAACGTGATGGTCGTGTGCAGCTCGCCGCTCGGCGAGGGTGGTCGCGCGGCGCGGTTCTTGTCCAAGCACCCCGACGGCGTCGGCACGCTGAGCTTCGAGGTCGAGGATGCCGAGCGCGCGTTCAAGCTGCTCGAGGAGCGCGGTGGCACGCCGATCGCGGACATCGAGACGTTCCAGGACGATGGCGGCACGCTGCGCCAGTTCTCGATCACCACGCCGTTCGGGGATTGCACGTTCCGGTTCCGCGAGCACCGCGGCTACCAGGCGCTGTTCCCCGGCGCGGTCGCGGTCACCGCGAAGAGCACCAACCGGTTCGGCTTCGAGGAGATGGATCACGTCACCTCGAACTTCCAGACCATGAAGCCGATGCTGCTGTGGCTCGAGCACGTGCTCGGCTTCGAGCAGCTGTGGGAGGTCGAGTTCCACACCTCCGACGTCGCGCCCGAGCGCAAGACCGGCTCCGGCCTCAAGTCGATCGTGATGTGGGATCCGGCGTCGAACGTGAAGTTCGCGAACAACGAGCCCGCGCGGCCGTTCTTCAAGAGCTCGCAGATCAATATCTTCAACGAGGAGCTGCGCGGTGATGGCGTGCAGCATGTGGCGCTCACGGTCGGCGATATCGTGACCGCGGTTCGCGACCTGCGCGGCGCGGGCGTGACGTTCATGCCCACGACCGGCAGCTACTACGACCTGCTCCCCGAGCGGATCCAGAACAGCGGGATCAGGACCATCGACGAGGACCTGAAGGTCTTGCGCGATCTCGAGATCCTTGTCGACGGCGCTCACGACCACGCCTACATGCTGCAGATCTTCCTCAAGGAAGCGTCGGGTCTCTACAAGGATCCCAAGGCGGGTCCGTTCTTCTACGAGATCATCCAGCGCAAGGGCGACCGCGGCTTCGGCGCCGGTAACTTCCGCGCGCTGTTCGAGAGCATCGAGCGCGAGCAGCAGAAGCAAGGTCTCGTCTGATGCTCGACCGGATGCAGGTCGGCGAGGTCGCGGCCAAGCACCACATCCAGCTCCGTGGGGCCGATGGCGAGCTGCGGTTCGAAGAGTGCTTCACGCGTGATGGCTTCGACGGCCCGTACACGATCCTCTATCACCTGCGCCGGCCGCACCTGCATCGGCTGGCGCCTGCGAAGCACGGCTGGGCGGCCCCGGTGGCCGCGCCGGAGCGTGCGCTCGCCAAGCGCCACTACAAATCGTTCGAGCTCGCCAGGCAAGGTGGTCCGCAGATCGATGCGCGGATCCCGCTGATGTTCAACGACGACATGATCTCCGGCGTCGCGTTTCCCACCGCGGAGGATCCGGTCTACATCGCCGATGGCGACGCGGATCAGCTGATCTACATCCATCAGGGCGGCGGCACGCTGCGCTCGCTGCTCGGCGACATCACGTTCGCGCAGGGCGACTACGTGTTCGTCCCGCGCGGTCTGCTGCACCGGTTCATCCCGGGCCCGAATGGCCCGCAGTACTGGTTGTGGTTCTCGCTGACCGGCGGCGCTCACATCCCCAATCAGTGGCGCAACGAGGTCGGCCAGCTGCGCATGGACGCGCCGTACTCGCATCGCGACTTCAAGCGGCCGCAGCTCACCGGACCCATCGACGAGGGCATCCGCGAGCTGGTCGTGCGCCGCGCGGGTGTGTGGCACGGCTTCACGATGGCCGACTCCCCGCTCGATGTGGTGGGCTGGGATGGCACGGTCTATCCGTGGGCGTTTCCGATCCTCGCGTTCCAGCCGCGGGTCAGCTCGGTGCACTTACCGCCCACCTGGCACGGCACGTTCGCGGCGCCCGGTGCGCTGATCTGCAGCTTCGTGCCTCGCCCGGTCGATTTTCATCCCGAGGCGATTCCGTGTCCGTACCCGCACTCGAACACGCACTGCGACGAGATCATCTTCTACGCCGAGGGCCAGTTCACTTCGCGCAAGGGCGTGGCCTCGGGATCGATCTCGCACCATCCGATGGGTGTGCCGCACGGTCCGCACCCCGGCAGCTACGAGAAGTCGATCGGCACCAAGCGCGCCGACGAGCTCGCCGTGATGATCGATCTGTTCAAGCCACTCTCGGTCACCGCCGCCGCGCTCGACGTCGAGGATCCGGGCTACCAGGAATCGTTCTTCTAGGCTAGAGCTGCTCGACCAGCGCCCACATCGGCGGTGCGATGATCCGGATGCCATCGTCGGCTACATCCTGCATGCCTGCCACCGCCGTGGCGTAGCCGCCCGGCGAACTCTCGGTCGTGCTTCGATGCTCGACGACGAGCTCTTCCTCAAGTGTGGCTGTCGCCGAGAGACCCAGGGTGATGCCGAGCGACGGCGTGATCCCCGCCAGCTCGCTCACGATGCGCGATCGCACCTCGGCTGTAAGTTCAGACTCGACCGAGTCCGCACCCGTGTGGCTGCCACTGGTGCCCGCGGTGTCCACGTGGTCGTCGGAGCTACTGCTGTCGACGATCACAGTGCGCTCACCGGTGGGTACGTGCACCATCACGTGCATGGCCTGGCCGTCTTGCTGGATCGCGGGGTAGCGCAGCGGCGTTGGGCTGACCGTGCGGCTGGCCCCCTCGCGCGAGGTGGCTTCGATCCTGATGCCGTCGGCTTGCTCCTCGGGGGATAGCGCAGCGGTGCACGACCCCGAATCGGGAACCAGGGCCGCGGCGGGATCGTGCAACAGCGCGCTACGCACGCGGGAGGCGATCGCGCTTCGGCCGTCGTGTGCAGCGAGCATCCTTGGGTCGTCGGCGACAGCGCGAATACGTACCTCGCCGGCGTTGAGATACGCGATGCTCGCCGAGGCGGTTCCAGCTTCACCGCGCGGGTGCTGGCGTGTGCCCATCTCGACCGGGCCTTCGCCGCGAAGGCTGTACCCGGAGAACGGCTCGCGTGGCGAAACCGGATGGTTATCTGGAGTGATCGTGAAGCTACGGACGTGCAACGCGTCGGCTTCGGTCCGGCCACGCGCCTCATGTCCCCCAGCGGCGTCTCCGCGAAGATCGTAGTTGATCGTCCATGTCGTGCCCACCATCGGGAGCGCGTCGGGTGCTGCTCCGTCACCAGTCGCGCCGGCCACGGGAGGCGCGGTAACCGGAGGCGCGCTCACGGCGGGCGCCGCGTCGTCCTCCCCCGTCCGCATGATCGATCGATGCACGCCGCTCGAACCACCGACGCTGAAGCTTCGGCCGGAGGTCATCGCATCGGCCGCGCGATCGGCTTCGAGCTCACAGGCATCGCCGGGCGACGAAACCTCGAGCTTGGTCTGCGGACCCGAGGATCCACTCCCCTGCTGGACGGTATGCGCGACCTCGTGTGCGAGAAGGTGTTCGCCACACGCCGAGCCAGGATCGTACTGACCTGCGTTGAAGTGAATATCCTGCCCGACGGTGTACGCGCGTGCCGCGATCGCCGTCGACGCCTGCGCGGACGAGTCGCCGTGATGCACGCGAACAGTCGAAAGATCGGCGCCGAGCGACGCTTCGAACTTGCGCTTCACGGCGGTCGGTAGCGCGCTGTCCGAGCTCCGCGACGCCGTCTCGAGCAAGCCCCCCGCATCGGCGCCGACGCCGCCGCCCGATGCGCGACGCTGGATCGGTCCCGCATGCAATCCGTCCCCGATCGCCGTGGCAAAACTCTGCACGGCAGCCGACGACGACGGGGTTTCCTGTGCGCCTTTGGTCGCAATCGCACCACTGCCAATTGCCATGCGTCTCACCAGGGGCGAGACCGCACGCGATGGTTCGCCGACGGCGGCGGCGCGCTTGCGCTCGAAGGACGAGTCCGAAGAGTGCTCGGTCATACTGGGAACGACGCACACCCCTGTCCGATCTTCCCGCGGTCGGAGGATAGGCGGGTCGATGCAGCTTTTCGGCGGGGCGACGGGAGCTTGGGCTTCGGCAAGGACCGAAGCGGTTGACCGAGGCGTGCAAGGAGTGTGATGGAGCCGACGGTCTGGAGGCTCGGAAGTGAGCGGACGGCGCAGCCTCGCATGGGTCACCGTGGCCGCGGTGGCGAGGTTGGAGCATCAAGCGCCGAAGTCGAGGTCTGAGACCGGGTCATCGGGCCGGAGCCCGTGCGGGCGAGATCGGCACGACGTCGGAGGTCAGACCGAGGTGTTCGAGGAGGTGTGCGGTAACGCTGGGTTCTGGATCCCGAACATCAGCCACGACGGAGAGCGCGACGTCGTCGACGCATAGTGAAGCACCGCGTCCGCATCGGTCTCGCCATCCGCGGTGCGCGGTGCATGGAGCATGGCGAAGTCGACGCCAAACTCCTCGTGCGTCTGGAACGTGACGTCGGCACGTGCAGTGGCGTTAAACGCGATGAGGATCGCGAGGATCGAGAGGCGCATCGTAGCTCCATGGGGCGGCGCCCGGGGCGATCGCAAGGCACGTGCCCTGCGCACAACACTGTGTCACTGAACGTCGGGCCCTCCCGCGGTCGCGGATCAACCCTACACGGACTCGACCGTCAAATCGCGACGGAAAATTCCCGCCGTTAACACAGGTCGATACGGTCGATCTGCCGTGCCGCGAGTGCGGCACGTCGCAGCGGTACCGCCGAGGGCTGACAGTTGGGCCCATCGAGCGGCGGCCCTGATCTCGTCGATGATGAGCGGCCACCTTCGCCGTACCGAAATCCTTCGAACGGATATGGGTCAAGGGAACGTGATCGTGACCTCTACAACGCCAACGTCGGTACGCCGCGCGGCTGCATCCAAGGTAACTAGCGTCGGCCGGCGTCGATCACGACCGTCGCGACGTGGGTCGCGTCGAATCCGAAGCGTCCGATCAGCGACGAGGCGTCGTAGCCATGCGCGCGCAGCACGCGGAACGTGCCGGCGGGATCGATCGCGAGCTCGACATCGTAGAAGTCGAGGAACCGGCCGGCGGTCGGGTAGAGGCACTTGTAGACCGCCTCCTTCGCCGAGAACGCGAGCGCCGCGAGCGGCAGCACCGGATCGGCCGTCGCGCGCTCCGCGGCAGTGGTGACGGTGGTCAACAGATCTTCGGTGCGCGCGGCGTGTGCGAGCGACTCGAGATCGATCCCGAGCGCCACGACCGTACCGCGCACCGCGACCATGGCCGCGGCGTCGTCATCGGTGTGCGTGATACTGCCGACGATTCCGTCGGGCCAAAGCGGTGCGCCGCCGGCGCCGGCGGGGATCGCGATGCTCCGCCCGAGCGCCTGCCGTGCGCATGCGCGGCCGAACGCGACCTCGCGCCGGCGCTTCGCGACGGCCCGCGCGACCGCGGGCTCCTCTTCTGGAAACAGGGTCGGCTCCGGGCCGGTGATCGCCATTGCCGCGAACCGCGTGCCGGCCGGTACGAGGGGCGCGAACAGCGCGGCTATTGCACCGCGATCAGCCACAGCTGCGCACCTTGGGCCGGCGTGGCGGTCCACGTAACATCGTAGGTGCCGGCCGCGCTCACGTTCTTGACCGCGACCGAGCACTGCACGAGCGCGCCCGACATCAAGATTGCATCGATCACGACGAAGCCGTTGTTCGGCGTGGCAGTCTTTTCCATGTCCACGCCGGCGTCGCCCCACCAGAACGCGACCAGCGTGGCCGGTCCGGTCGTGGTGACGCTGCGGCTGGTGAGCGGCGCCGCGAGCTGCTCGTTCCAGACAACCTGATGCACGGTGCCGGCGTTGACCACCTCCACGGCGGCGAGTGTGATCTCGTCGTCACTCGGGGTGCTGGCGCGGACCTGATGACCGCTGCCGCCGGCGAAGTTCGGGAACGCGTAGACCCCGGTGCCCGAGCTCGCGTACCGCGTGTACGTGTGCTCGGTATCGAGCCGCTGGTACGGCGCATTGCCCTTGGTATCGGTCGGCAGCGCGAACGCCGAGAGGTTTCCGCGCCCGATGCTGACGATCATCGTGCTGTTCGCCGCCTGCGTGGACAGCGTGGGCGAGGAGATCGTGGTCGGACTGTTCACGTCGTACCGGAAGAAGCTGAGGCCGTGCGCGCCGAGGCCCGGAGCGCCGGGCACGTCGACCACGGCGTCGCTACCGGCGGTGAACACGGCGTCGGCCGAGGACTTGCCGTTGCGACCGCAGGCACTACCACCCACGAGCGACAGCAGGAGGGCGAGGAACCGGGTCATCCGCTCACGGTAGCTGATCGTCATGCGGGTGCGTAGGGCTGGTCGTTCTCGCGCACCGATTTCCCGAGCCGACGGCGGACCAGGTTCTTGGCGAACGTGTAACCGCCGAGCACGACCGCCTTCATGCGGTCGCGGGCGGGCGCCTCGCCGACCGGGGTGGGATTCAGGCCCAGGCGGCGCATCCGGGCGTTGCCACGGTAGACCAGCTCGCGCTGGCGCGTGGCGTCGGTGTAGTAGGTGAAGCTGATGGTGATCGAGGGCTCGGGCCCATTCTCCACCATGTGAGGCGCGGTCGACGGCATGTAGCCACCCCGTCCCGGCACGAGATCGAGGATGCGCGCGCGAGAGCGGAAATGTTCGCTCCACGTCACGAGCTCGCGCGAGTGGGCATCGTGGAACAGTTCCTGCGCGCGCTCCGAAATCACGACTCGATCGAACGGGTCCCAGGTGTAGAGCCGCTTCGTGCCGCGGATCTGCATGATGAAGTTGTGCTCGTGGTCCATGTGGAACGGCGTGACCGCGTTTGGCGATGACACGAAGATCCAGCCGGCCCGGTAGCACATGCCCGGATCGCGGCGCTCGGTGATCGGGCGAACCTCGTCGAGGATCTCGTCGATGAACGCGCGGTAGATAGGATCGGCTTGCACGTTGAGAAGCGACATCCACGCGCGCGCGGTCGCGATGTCGGCGAGCGTGGTGACAGCGCCGGCGCGGTTGGGGT
>JAYUVX010000010.1:0-8040 GCA_043753855.1 Myxococcales bacterium
CAGGTCGGCACGATCAGCGCGAACGGCGATGCCGAGATCGGCAACATGATCGCCGAGGCGATGAAGAAGGTCGGCAAGGAAGGCGTGATCACGGTCGAAGAGGCCAAGACCATGACCTCCGAGCTCGACGTCGTCGAGGGCATGCAGTTCGACCGCGGCTACCTGTCGCCGTACTTCGTGACGGATAGCGAGCGGATGCAGGTCGTCCTCAACGACGCGTACATCCTCATCCACGAGAAGAAGATCTCGAACATGAAGGAGCTCCTCCCGGTGCTCGAGCAGGTTGCCAAGCTTGGCAAGCCGCTCCTCATCGTCGCGGAGGACGTCGATGGCGAGGCGCTCGCCACGCTCGTCGTCAACAAGCTGCGTGGCACGCTCCAGGTCGCGGCCGTCAAGGCCCCGGGCTTTGGCGATCGTCGCAAGGCGATGCTGCAGGACATCGCGGCACTCACCGGCGGCGAGGCGTTCACCGAGGACCTCGGCCAGAAGCTCGAGAACCTCCAGCTCACCGATCTCGGCCGCGCCAAGCGGATCTCGATCGACAAGGACAACACCACCATCATCGAGGGTGGCGGCAAGAAGGAAACGATCGAAGCGCGGGTCAAGACGATCCGCCGCGAGGTCGAGGACACCACGTCGGACTACGACCGCGAGAAGCTCCAGGAGCGCCTGGCCAAGCTCGTCGGTGGCGTGGCCGTGATCAAGGTCGGCGCTGCGACCGAGGTCGAGATGAAGGAGAAGAAGGCTCGCGTCGAGGACGCGATGCATGCAACGCGCGCGGCCGTGGAAGAGGGCATTGTCCCCGGCGGCGGCGTGTGCTTCATCCGCTGCCTCGCGGGTCTCGACAAGCTGACGTTCGATGATGACCGCCGCTACGGTGTCAACATCATCCGCCGCGCGCTCGAGGAGCCGTTGCGCCAGATCGCTGGCAATGCCGGCGTCGACGGCTCGATCGTCGTTGCCAAGGTCCGCGAAGGCTCGGGTGGTTTCGGCTTCAACGCCGCGAAGCTCGAGTACGAGGATCTGGTCAAGGCGGGCGTCATCGACCCGGCCAAGGTCGTTCGCACGGCGATCCAGAACGCGGCTTCGGTGTCGGGCCTCATGCTCACCACCGAGACCCTGATCGCGGAGAAGCCGAAGCGGGACGAGAAGTCGGGCGGCGGTGGCCACGAGGGTCACGGCCACGACTACGAGTAGTCGCTCCGTAACTGACTGAAGAGAAGGGCTGGCCATCGCGCCGGCCCTTCGCATTTTCGGTATCATGGCCCGCATGGGCGAAACCGCACCCAGGACGGAGCGCCTGCTCGCGATCATCGAGCTGCAGAACGCGATCGCCGCTGCCGGCATGAACGGCGATGAGGTCATGCGGTTCGTCACCGAGCGAGCCGCCACCCTGATCGGGGCCGCGGGTGCGGTGGTCGAGCTGGTCGAGGGTGATGACGATGTGGTGTGCCGCGCGGCCAGCGGCACCGCGAAGTCCCAGCTCGGCACCCGACGTTCGCAGAAGTCGAGCCTCGCCGGCAAGTGCGTCGCGCAGCGCAAGCCGGTGCGCGACGATGCGGGCAAGGTGATGTTCGCACCGCTGCTCCACGGCGAGTATGCGGTCGGCGCGATCGGGATCGTCGGCGCCGACGGCGCTGGCTTTGGCGACGAGGACTCCGAGACGTTGAAGCTGCTAGGACCGATCATCTCGATCGCCCTGCACCGCACGCGCAGCTATCCCCAGCCACGCCGCGACAACACCCACGATGCGCTGACCGGCCTGCTCAACCGCCGAGCGTTCGAGGAGCGGGTCGATGTCGAGCTCGCGCGCCGCACCCGCTACGGCCAGTCGTTCAGCCTCGCGGTGCTCGATCTCGATGGCTTCAACACTGCGAACGATCGATTCGGCGAGGCCGCGGGCGACGAGCTGCTGCGATCAGTCGCGACGATCATGAACACGCACACTCGCGTCATGGATGCTGCGTTCCGGCTCGGTGGGGACGAATTCGCGATCCTGATGCCTGGCACCGCGCTCGACGGCGCCAGGACGTTCACCGAGCGCTGCCGCCAGTACATCCACGACGCCAAGCTGTGCGAGGGCACGGTGACCGCGAGCTTCGGTGTGGTCGAGGCGCTGGAGAAGGAGACCAGCGCGCAGCTCACCGAGCGTGCGGACAAGGCGCTGCGCGAGGACAAGCGCGCACGTCGTAGCTAGAACCGGAGCGCGGCGAGCGTCTCGGCGACGCCCTGATAGCCGCGCTGATAGAACAGCCACCAGCCGAGCATCATCGTGCCGTGGCCGATGAAGATCCCGACGTGGCTCCACATCTCGACGACATCGGAGTTCTGCTTCATGTAGCGGCGCCAGTGGAACGCCTCGTCGACGAGGCTGTACACGAATGACAGCACGGTCAGCACCATCGCTGGGATGGCGAGCACCGGGTGGTCGTGCGCCATCACCAGCAGCACGCAGCTGCCGACGCCACACAGGATCGTGATGTGGTGTACGAGCTGCTCGCCGCCGCGCAGCACCTCCTTGTAGATCGTGCGATGACCGATGGTGTCGATCGCGATCGCGACCGTGAACACGGCGGCGCCGATCGGGACCAGCCACGCTTCGCTCGGCCAGGTCACGCCGTGCAGGTGGCCGAGCACGAGGAAGCTCGTGGTCGATGCGACCAGGCCGAGCATCAGCCCGACCCACACGATGTAGACCATCCAGTCGGTGCGATCGAACTCGCGGATCCTGCCGACGTAGATCGCGAGCGCCGAGCGGCGATCAGGCGTGCGCGACATCGCTCCGCTCCAGGACACGGGTCGGAACCAGCGGACGTGGCCGCGAGAACCGCTGGACGATCCGGCGCGGCGTATCGAGCGCGAGCTGCCCGAGCGCCGCGGCCACGTGGCCGAGCTTGGCGCCGCGCGACACGTGAGCACGTCCCGCGGTGATGTCGTGGCCGGTGTCGGCTATCCGACTGCCGATGCCCGCATAGATCCGGCGCGCGGCGGAGACCGCCAGCGAGGCGCGCCACGGCAGCGCGCGGAGGCCGCGATCGCCCGACGCGTAGTAGCGATCCGCGAGCGCGAGCAGGTCGGCGACGGTGCGCGCGATCGGCTGCTGTGCGGAAGCCGGCAGCGGACCGCGGAGCTCCGCGGCGAGGCCCTGCGCACCGTGGGACGCGAGTAGCTCGTCGGGCAGGTACAGCCGGCCGCGCTCCCAGTCCTCGGCGACGTCGCGGCAGATATTGGTCAGCTGCATCGCGATGCCGAGGTGCGCCGCGTGGGTGAGCGCTGCTTCGTCGGCGACCCCGAACACGTGCGACATCATCAGCCCGACGACACCGGCGACTCGCCAGCCATAGAGCAGCACGTGGTCGAGCGTGAGGTAGAGGTGCCCGCTCGCATCCATCGCCATCCCGGCCAACAGCTGCTCGGGATAGGCCCGCGGAATCTGCCGGGCCCGCGCGAGGTCCCCGAACGCCGCGAGCACCGGATCCACCGCGCGACCGGCGTAGGCATCGTCGAGCTCCGACGACAGCCGCGCGAGCGTGGCGGAGAGATCGGCGGTGCCGTGCTCGTCGACCGCGTCATCGGCGCGGCGGCACCAGGTGTAGACCACCGCGGTCTGGTCGGAGATCCTGCGACCGAGGAGCTTGCTCGCCATCGCGAAGCTCTTCGAGTGGTGGGCGATCGTGGTGCGTGCGACGAGCGCGGCCTCGTTCATGGCAACGCACCGGCCGCGAGCGAGAGCTGTGCGAGTTCCTCGCGCGCGAGTCCGAAGTCATCGCGGATCGCCGAGAACGTGGCCTTGGCGCCATTGATGACGCCCGGCACTCCGGCGCCGGGATGGGTACCCGCACCCACGATGTAGAGGTTCGGGATCTTCGGATCCTTGTTGTGCGGGCGGAAGTAGGCGCTCTGAGTGAGCAGCGGCGCGACGCTGAACGCCGACCCGAGGTGACTGCCGAGCTCGTCGCGGAAGTCGTTCGGGGTGAACTGCTTGCGGACCACGACGTGCTTGCGCAGATCCGGCAGCCACTGCTCGAGCGCCTCGAGGATTCGATCGCCATAGGCCTGCGCGATGTTCGGCCAGTCGAGGTTCGCATTACCGAGGTGAGGAACCGGCGAGAGCACGTAGAACGCACCGTGACCGGGCGGCGCCATCGAGGGATCGGTGACGTGCGGAGCGTGCAGGTAGAGCGAGAAGTCATCGGGCAGGTTCGCGCCGTGAAAGATCTCGTTGAGCAGCGCTCGGTAGCGCGGTCCGAAGATCACGGTGTGGTGCGCGACCTGATCGCGATAGTCGATGTCGGTGCCGAAGTAGAGGACGAACAGCGACATCGACCAGTCCATCTTGTCGAGGCGCTTGACCATGGGCGCGGCGCGGCGTTCACCGGCGTACAGCTGCGCGTAGGTCTGGCGTAGATCGGCGTTCGAGACCACCAGATCGAAGTCCTCGGCCTCGCGGTTCGCGGCGCTGACCCGATGGATCGTGCGACCCATTTCCTCGCGGACCTGAATTCCTTGCACCGGCGTCTCGAGCAGCAGCTCGCCACCGAGCTCGCGAAATAGCCGCACCAAGGCATCGACCAGCGCGCCGGTACCACCGCGCGGGAAGAACACGCCCCAGGTGCGCTCGAGGTAGTGGATCAGGGTGTAGATCGACGACGTCTCGAACGGGTTGCCACCGACCAGCAGCGAGTGAAACGAGAGCGCCTCGCGGACGTGCTCGTCGCGCACGAACTTCGCGACCGTGGCGTAGACCGAGCGATCCGCGCGCAGCATCGCGAGTTTCGGTGCGACGCGCAGCATGTCGCTGAACCGAGGGAACGGCGTGTGCGCGAGCTTCGTGTAGCCGGTCTCGAACACCTTGCGCGAGTACTCCGCGAACCGGTCGTAGCCGGCCACGTCCTCGGGCCGCCGGGCCGCGATCTGCGCGCGCATGTGCTCGGGGTTGCCGTCGTAGTCGAAGGAGTCCCCATCCGCGGACCACACCAGCCGATAGAACGGTGCGACCGGAAGCAGCTCGACATAATCCTCCATCCGCTTGCCTGCGAGCGTGAACAGCTCCTCGATGCAATGCGGCGCGGTGATCACCGTCGGTCCGGCATCGAACGTGAAGCCGTCCATCCGGTAGACGTAGGCGCGACCACCAGGTTGATCGCGCGCCTCGAACAGCGAGACGCGCACACCGGCGGCCGCAAGCCGGATCGCCACCGCAAGGCCGCCGAAGCCGGAGCCAACAACCGCTGCGCGCACGGGGCGTGATTCACTCATAGCTCTCCTCCATCCGCCGCAGCTCGGCGGCGATCGCGGCGGTACCCGCATTGTTGCCGACGACGCTGGTCAGATCGCCCAGCGCGCGGTCGAGGGTCTCGCGCACGCACGCGCGGCCCAGGTCGCCGATCTCGCGGCCGAGCTCGTCGGCGAGGCGATCGAGATCGCCGGTGCGTGCGAGCTCCGCGATCCGCGACCACGAGAACCGCCGGTGCGTCGCCAGCCACGCCCACGGCCAGGTCGGGCGCTGTTGCCCGAGATCCTCACGGCCCTTGTCGCGCCGGCTCGGCGACACCACCGAGCCGAGGTCGTCGAGCATCTGCAGGCCGGTGCCCATGGTCTCGCCGAACCGTCCGAGTGCATTGACGAGCTCGCGCGGCGCACCGGAGGCGATCGCCCCGAGCTCGGCGGCGAACCGGCACAAAGTTCCGGTCTTCAGCCGGGTGGTTGCCGCCACCACGGCGCTGACATCCTCAGGCCCGATATCGAACACGCGGGTCGACAGGTCGAGCGCCTGTCCCTGATGACAACGGACCAGCGTGGTGGCCGCGGTGCGATGGAGCGCGAGCTCGATCTCCGCGGACAGCCCGAGCGCTGCGATCTCGGCGAGGGCCCAGAAGTACATCCACGAGCCGGTGTTGATCGCGAGCGGGACGCCGATCAGCTGGTGCAGCGCTGGCACGCCGCGTCGCTCGAGCGAGCCATCCTCGACGTCATCGACGATCAGCGAACCGCTGTGGAGCAGCTCGATCACGAGCGGCAGCCCGGGTGGGGGTTCGCGCGTCCCACCACCGAGTAGCCAGCCGGCCGACACGATGGCCGCGCGGAGCTGCTTGCCGGGGCGCGCGAGGAACTCGGTCGCCGGACCCGACAAGGCGCGCCGCCACACCGCCGCGGGCACCGTGGGGTCGAGCTCGCTGGTGCCACCGCGTCCGAAGGCGCGATCGAGCGCCGCGATCGCCGGAGACACGGCGGTATCGACTGCGAGCCGGTTCATACGGACGCTCCACCGAACATTGCCTTGAGCGACAGCCCTCGCGGCGGGCGGCCCACGAGGATCCGCGCACGATCCATCCGGGTCAGCTCGAGCGCGTAAAACCGGCGGATCACCGCCTCGGGGAGCCGGTAGAACCGCTCGAGCACGCGGTAGCGGTTGTCGGGCGCGAACCAGCCGAACAGCATGCGGTTGAGCTGCAGCGCGAACCGTTGCTGGCTCGCGTGCCGCCGCGCGTGCGCATCGAGCGCTTCACCGTAGAGCTCGGGATGCTCGGCGACGAGCTCGGCGAGCCGCGAGGCGATCGGGAACGAGTATCCGGTGACCGGATGAAACCAGCCGCCGCCATATCCCGCGGTGAACGGTGCCTGCGTGCTCGGTGCTTCGGCGCGCAGCGGGAGCGGCAGCACGCCGACCTCCTCGCGAACGATCCGTGCAACCCGCCAGCCCCGCGCGACGATAGCCTCGGCGATCCGTTCACGAAGCACCCCCACATCGAGGTACGCGCGATCGCTGAAGTAGGTGTCCTCGACGAGGACCCGGGTCGGGGAGAATGGCAGCAGGTAGACGAACCGGAACCCGTCGAGCTGCGGCACGGTGGCGTCCATCAGCATCGGCCGGTCGAGGCCGTGCGGTGCTTCGAGCTCGACCTCCTGGCCCACGAACTTCTGCCAGCCACACGCTTCGGTCGCCGCCCGATCGGGGCCACGTGCATCGATGATGATCGGCGCGTGCAGCTCGGCGAGCTCGCCGGTGGGCGTCTTGACCACCACGCGATCTGCGTGCAGTTCGACCGCATCGGTGCGCAGCTGGAGCGAAGATCCCTCGGTGGCGAGAGTGGCGGTGACCACCTCGGCGAGCCGATCACTCGTGACACACGCGTAGGGCGAGTCGAGGCGGCGCGCGTGATCGGGGAACGCGACGTCGTAGCCGGCCCATCGCGTGGTCACCAGCGGATCGATCCACGCGGCGCGCGCGGGCGCGATATCGCCGGCGTGAAAGCACCAGGTGTGATTGCCGCCGATCGCGTGCCCGCGCTCCACCATCGCGATCCGCGCATCGGGGCGGCGTGCCCGGACGGCCAGAGCGATCAGAGCATTCTGGAGCCCGCCTCCGACGAGGACGTATTCAAACCGGTGCTTCATCCTGTAGGTACCTGGATGCGCTCCCGGCGGATCGGGTTACGTCGGCGCATCACGGCAGCATAGACGGAGTCGCCAGTTACCTGGGGCCTTCTTGCTCGCCAGCTCGTTGGCGAGCCGGTGGTCGGGCCAGCGCAGGGTCTGCGTCAGCACGGCCTCGATCGCCACCAGCTCACTCGAGATGGTCGGGATCCGCGAGCGCGAACGCCTCGAGCTGGAACAGGCCTGCAGGCAGCGCGGCACGGGCGAGCTCCAGATCGGACTCGTGGCGCGCCGCCCGGGTCGACTCTGCATGGACCGATACGTTTCGGTGCGGCTTGCTCGTCAACATGGGTGCCGCGACCGCCGGGGATCACCATCGCGACGGTCCACCGCGCGCCCACGACACGGGGACACGCCGTGACGCAGACGCTCGCCACGCTCGAAGGGTTACGCCGTGTCGTCGCGGCAGACACCTGTCGGATCCCTCGACAGTGACATCCACGTAACTGGCTGCCCGCGCCGGTCGCCAAGGGCACGACCGTTGCTAGGTTGTCTGGGACTCATGAAGTTCTTGCGACCTGTGGTGGTGGTGGCGTTGTTGCTCGGCAACGGTGCGGTCCTCGCCCAGCCTGCTCCCGAGCAACCAGCGCCGCCCGCTCCCGA
>JAYUVX010000011.1:0-7998 GCA_043753855.1 Myxococcales bacterium
TGATCGCATGCGAAGCACCGAGCAGCGACAGCAAGCTCGGCGCGATATCGACGATCGATACCGCGTCGGTGCGCTGCCCGGGCGTCACCCCGGGGATGTGGAACGCGAACGGGATCCGGACCAGCGTGTGATACGCGACCTTGCCATGGGTCTCGAGCAGCCGTGGATCCTCCCCGAGAGCTTCACCATGGTCGCTGGCGAACACGATGATCGTTCGATCCGCGAGGCCGCGCATCACCAGCGCCTGACGCAGGCGCCCGATCTCGCGATCGATCGCGAGCAGCAGCGCACGGTAACCATGCCGCTTGCGCGAGGGTTCGTCGTGGACGGCCGCGAGCAGCGAGCGAGGAACCTCGATCTGATGATGCTCGTGGACATCGAAGTAGTGCAACCAGATGAAGGATGGCCGGGGGCCCGCATCG
Organism: Myxococcales bacterium; assembly: GCA_043753855.1. Taxonomy (GTDB): domain Bacteria; phylum Myxococcota_A; class Polyangia; order Haliangiales; family Haliangiaceae; genus JABFXX01. Next base: position 423 of record JAYUVX010000011.1, read on the forward strand.
TCGAGCGCACGCAGCCCCTCGAGCGTGGTGGCCGGCGAGCTCACGTGATCGCCGACATCGTTGGTGCTCCAATCGGTGTGCACCACCTTCGTGCGATCGATACCGCGTGCGAGGAGCACGTCACCGACGTAGCGCGTGACCTCGACCGGCAAGGCGCTGTACGTGCGCCGCCCGAGCGTCTGCATCGACTCGGGTAACGTGGTCTCGATCGACTGGTACGGATTCCACCGCCCGGTGAGCAGCGTGCCGAGCGAGACATCGGTGCCCGACGCCGGCGCGATCGCGCGGGTGAACCACACCGACTCGTCGAGCAGCCGCGTCAGCTCGGGAAATTCCGCGCGATCGGCCGCCTCCGGACCGAGCACGTCGAACCGCAGCGCATCGACGGTGATCAGCAGGACGTTCATCCCCCTGGTGCGGGCGAGCACGTCGTGCACCGGCGCGGTCGCGCGCCACGACGCGAGATCCACGAGCTTCGGCGGCGTGGTGGCGAGGGGCGGTGGTGCGGCATCGCTGCCATCGCAGTCCTGGTCGATGCCATCGCCCGGCTGATCGGCGGCACCGGGATGACGAGCCGCGTCGTCATCGTCGCAATCGCCGCCGCCGAGGATCGGCGAGCTGCCGTCGTGATCGCGATCGACCAGCTGGCGATACAGCCGCACCAGATCGCGGCCCTGATCGCCGTAGCTCGCGAGCACGCGGCGCTGAACCGGGTCCTGCAGGCCATTTACCATCGCAGCGGCCGCGGTGCCGATCGCTGCGGCCGCGAGCGCCGCCGCCAGATACGACGACACCTGGGGCGTGGCCGCCACGCGCACCGCACACCCTGCGATCACGATCAGCGCGAGCGTCGCGCCGACGTGCGCGCCGGGATACCCGGTGCCGAGCAGGTGGCGTTCGCACCACACCACCACCCCGATCGCGCCGGCGAAGCCGAGCACCGCGATCGCACGCGTCGTGAGGTCCCGCGCGACGAGCAACCGATGCCCACCGGCGATCGCCAGCGCGACCGCTGCCCAGCCGAGCAGCGGCACCACGATCGGCAACGCGCGCGCCATGGGCAGCGTCTCTGCATACGCCCCGTCGAACAAGGTCGATGCCACCGGTGCCAGGATCGTCAGGCTAGGTGCGGCGCGGATCAGCGCGGCGACCCACCACACCTTCCCCACCGCGATCCGCTCACCGGCGGCGATCACCAGGCCCGCGACGAGCCCGGTGCCCGCGAACAGCGGCACCAGCACCGCCGCCAGACCGGCGCTACCGAGCTTCGCCGCATCGAGCGCACCGATCAGCGCGGCCCCGAGCACGTGCGCGAGGACGATCCACGCCGTGGGCACACGCGCGTGCAACGGCAACATCACGATAACCACATCATGCTGCGGGGCCGGCTTACTACTTGCTCGGCGGGTACTTCTGCAGCTTGCGCTGGAGGCTCCGGCGATGAATACCGAGCCGGCGCGCTGCTTCCGAGATGTTGCCGCCCGCATCGGAGAGCACGCGGTTGATGTGCTCCCATTCAGCACGCGCGAGCGACGGCGCCTTGAACTCGCCCGAATCCGACGCCGGCGGCTCGAGTGGCGGGGCCTCGGCGCGCGCAAAGGTTTGCACGATGTCGTCGGCGTCGGCGGGCTTGGACAGGTAGTACGTGGCTCCCAGCCTCACCGCATCGATCGCAGTGGCGATGCTACCATAGCCAGTGAGCACGATCGACTTGGTCGACGGATCGATCTCGACGAGCGCCTTGATCAGCTCGAGCCCGCTCTTGCCGGGCATCTTGAGATCGACGACGGCGAGCTCGGGCGAATCCAGCGTGGCCGAGGCGACGGCGTTGTCGTAGTCCTGCGCGACGCGCACGTCGTACCCGCGATCGACGAACGCGCGGGCGAGCCGGTTGCGGTAGACCTCGTCATCATCGACGATCAGGATCGAGGTCTTGTCCCCGCTGGACTCCGGGCTGGTCATGCCGGATTGGATACCACCGGAGGCCCTATGGATTCTCCCGAACTGGCGATTCCTGGCACGGGCACGGGTGAGACGTCCGTGGGAAACCGCGCCAGGACCTCGGTGCCCTCGCCCGGTTTCGAATCGATCTGCAGGGTTCCACCGACGCCCTCGATGACAGCGCGCGCCAGAAACAACCCGAGGCCCATGCCGCGGCCCGGGGGCTTGGTGGTGAAGAACGGCTCACCGATGCGCCTCAAGACCTCCGCCGGGATGCCGCCGCCGCGGTCGCGGATCGAGATCGAGAGCGAGCTGCCATCGCGGCGGACCATCACGACGACCGTGGTGTTGGGCCGCGATGCATCCTGCGCGTTCGTGATCAGCGAGCGCAGCGCCTGACTCACCGCGCGCGGCGGGATCCTCAGCGGCGCCTTCGCGAGATCGCCTGGAATGTCGAGGTGCACCGTCGGGGTCTCGCGAATGCCGACCATGCTCTCGTCGAGCAGCTCGCCGACCGAGACCGGCGCGACCGTCTCGCCCACGGTGCCCGCCCCCTGCGCCATCTGCTCGAGGATCGCGCGGCAGCGACCGACCTGCTCGCGGATGAGCCGCGCATCCGCGGCGAGCTCCGGATCCGCGGCCTTGGTCAGTGCACGCTCGAGCTCCTTGGCGGCGAGTGCCACCGTGCCGAGCGGCGTCGATAGCTCGTGCGCGGCGCCGGCTGCCATCGTGGCCAGCGAGGCGAGCCGCTCCTGCCGGGCAGCCAGTCCGCGCGCAAGGGTCAGCTCGCGCTCGCGCTCCGCGAGTGCGCCGGTGATCCGCCGCAGAAAGTAGACGACGAAGGCCGACGCCACGCCGAGCGCGACCCACATGCCGATCGCGCGGCTGTCCTCGGGGATCGTGATCGCCCGCTGCGCCGCGAGCAGCACACCGAACGCGACGAATGACAGCGCGACCAGCATCCAGGTCAACAGCGCGCGCAACAGCACCGTGGCCAGCGCGATCTGGACGAGGTAGAGGAATCCGAACGGATTGTGAGGTCCGCCCGTCAGGTACAGGAGGCCCGTGAGGATCGCGATATCGAGCATCATCACGCAGGCGATCTGCCACTCGTGCACGGTGCGCTTCGGCGTCTCCCGCCGGCGGTCGCCGAAGAAGTAGAGCTCGATGCAGAGGTTCGAGACCAGGCCCACGCCGATCACGCCCAGCAACGCGGTGATCGGCAGCGCCCCATCAAGGAGGAACTGCCCGACCAGCACGGTCGCGGCCTGACCGGCGACCTGCGCCCAGCGCAGCCGCGCGAGCCACTGGATGTTGACCCAGTTGGCCTCGGGGATCGGCGTCGGCGTCACCACCGCGGCAACCCTACCCGACTTCCGGGCCGACGGTCAGCTCTTCGGCTTCGGCGTGCCCGCTGCTCGGAACGCCTTCTCGCCCTTCCCGAGGATCTCCTGGTCGTAGTACTGGGCGCCCGGCACGCCGGAGGCCTCGGCGATCTTCAGCTTCTGATCGATCACCTGCTTGAAGCCGCTCACGTCCATCGCGCCGGCCATGTAGGTGCCGTTGATGAAGAAGCTCGGCGTCGATCCGACGCGGAACTTCCGGAGCTCGGCGGCATCGGCGTCGAGCAGGCCCTGACACTCGGGGCTGTTCATGTCGTTCTTGAGCTTCACCGGATCGAGGCCGATCGTCGGTGCCCAGCTCAGGATCGCTTCCTCGGACAGCTTCGCTGGGTCGCGCGCTTCCTGGTACGGCTTGTAGGCCTTGTCCCAGAACGCCGTGTAGAACTCGACCCTCTTGCCCGGATTGGCGGCAGCGCAGCCGGCGAGGTGCGCCCGGCTGACCTGCTGCGGATGCACGACGAGGTTCTTGAACACCACGCGCACCTTGCCGTTGTAGCCCTTCACCAGCTGCTCGAGCGTCCCGCTGACGCGCTGGCAGTACGGGCACGCGTAGTCTCACGCGATATCGACCGCGAACACGGCATCGGGCGCGGCCTCCTCGCGACCGGGCTGCGCCGCGGCCTTCTGAGCAGCACCGGCACCGCCGCCGCCCTTGGCGATCAGGGCCTTGATGTCCCGGATGTCCTTCGCCTGGTCATCGAGCTTCTTCTCGATGTTCCGGGTGTCGGGCTGGCACGCGGCCAGCGCTGCTACCATCGCAGTCACTGCAAGCTTGTTCACGTTCGGTCCTTTTCTCCGTGGGACCGGAACAAGCCCTGGCCTGCGCCTGTCAGTTTTTCTCGGGCTGGCCCGGCTTCGGAGTACCCGAAGCGCGGAAGGCTTTTTCGCCCTTACCGATGATTTCCTTGTCGTAGTACTCGGCGCCCGAGACACCGGACGCCTCCGCGATCTTCAGCTTCTGGTCGATGATCTGCTTGAACCCGCCGAGATCCATCGCGCCGGCCATGTACTGGCCGTTGATGAAGAAGCTCGGCGTCGAACCGACGCGGAACTTCCGCAGCTCGTTGGAATCGGTATCGATCAGGGCCTTGCAGTCAGCACCATCCATGTCCGTCTTGAGCTTGGCAACATCGAGACCGATGGTCCCAGCCCAGCTCATCACAGCTTCTTCAGACAGCTTCGATTGGTCGCGCGCGTCCTGATAGGGCTTGTAGGCCTTGTCCCAGAACGCCCGGTAGAACTCGATGAACTTGCCCTGCTTGCCCGCGGCACAGCCGGCGAGGTGAGCTCGCGCGACGATCTGTGGGTGAACAACCAGGTTCTTGAAGACGACGCGCACCTTCCCGTTGTAGTCCTTGACGATCTGCTCGAGGGTCGAACCGACCCTCTGGCAGTACGGTCAAGCAAAATCCCAGGCCTCGACAATTGTGACGAGCGTCCCCGTGCTCGGGCCTTCGATCATGCCGGCCTTGAGGTTCGGCGTGATGTCGACGGCGAACACCGCATCGGGTGCCGCCTCTTCGCGCGCCTGTGGCTGGCGCTGCTGACCCGCACCGGCGCCGCCACCCTTGGCGATCATCGCCTTGATCTCGCGGATGTCCTTCGCCTGGTCGTCGATCTTCTTCTCGAGATTCTTGGTGTCGGGCTGGCAGGCAACCAGCGATAGCGTGAGCGCGGCGAAAATAAGCTTGTTCACGTGGGACTCCTGGGTACGCAGTCTACTCGATGACCTGGCAGCTCGCAGACGCTGCCGACTCAGCGGGCGATGGAAGTAAGCCATCACCCGCACCACAATTGCAACAGAGCGGCTCCTCGAGCAGACGATCCGCTTCGACCAGCGTCGACACCTGGTCGGACCCGACCTCGATGCGGCGGCGGACCTCGGCCTGGAGCTCGCAGGCTTCGTCCTTGGAAAGCTGACCATCGCCGTCGAGGTCGGCCGCGGGATAGGCCTGACGCAGGGCCTCGGCGATCTGCGGAGTATAGACACAGACGTTCTTGTCGCCGCGCGCCGCCGCGGTCCGAGCGCCGCCGAGTGCCATGACGGCCCACATGGCGACGCAGGCCTTGCCGACGATCCCGATCCGCGCGCGGGTCGGAGGTCCGAGCACCGCGGCGACCCGGACCTCGAGCGAGCGCGGGCTCGCGAGGGCAGTCGCGGCGCCGGTGCGCAGGGCCGCCATCTGGAGCAGCAGGCGCGCATACGCCGGGCGCGGCAGCTCGGTGGCTTCGAGCGCCCACGCATCACAGGCGGCCTCGCGGGCCAGATCGAGACGACGGCTGATCCAGCGGACCACCGGCCACCAGAACATGACCGCGGTGGCCCACACCTGGAGGAGCCGGCCCAGCGCGTCCTTGCGGCGAACGTGCGCGAGCTCGTGAAGGAGTGCGGCACGTAGCAGCGCGGGATCGTCGATCAGCGCGGGCGGAACGACGATGATCGGGCGAACCAGACCGACGACGTAGGGGCCCGTCGCGGCGTCACCGATGACGAGCCGCGCGCGTGCTCCCACGAGGGCCTGTGCGGACGCTGGCGCTGGCTCGGCGCGGCGAGCGGCCGCGAGGGTGGCGCGATGCGAGCGCAGCGCACGGCCGAGCACGACGATCGTCCCGATCGCCCACACCGCTGCCAGCGCGATCCAGGCGAGCGACGGCAGGATCGAGATCGTTGGTTCGGGACCCGCACCGATCGGAGCTGCGCTGATCGCTGCGCCGGCATCGTGATGACGCAGATACGCGATCAGGTCCGAGAGCGACCATGGCATCGCCGGTCCCCACGGCAGCGCGAACTTCGCGAGCACCACCAGCCACACGGCCGACGCCACCGCGGGCCGCATGCGCGCTGCGCGCAGCACGACGCACGCGATCACCGCGAGAACGGTTCCCTGGACCGCGAGCATCCCGAGCGTCGTGACGGCGCCCCTCGCGATCGCACCCGCGGCGAGGATCCAGCTCACTTCTTGTCCTTGCTGGCCTTCTCGGCCTCGGCGATCTTGCGCTCGATCGCACGCAGCTCGGCGCGCGTCAGCGTCTCGTCCTCCACGAGGTTCAAGACCAGCGAATCGGCCTGACCGTCGAACACCTCGCGCACGAACTCGCGCAGCCGGTCGCGCAGCACGGATTCCTTGCGGTGCGCCGGGCTGTACAGGAACGGCTCGCGGTCCTTGTCGACCCGCACGGCACCCTTGGTGGCGAGCCGGCCGAGCAACGTCATCACCGTGGTGTACGCGAGCTCCTGCCCGCGCCGCGCCAGCTCGCTGCGAACATCCGCCACCGATCCACGCTCGACCTGCCACAGCGCCTTCAGGACGCGCAGCTCGGCGTGGGTCAGCTCGGAGGAGGTCGCGCGGGGCATGGTTACGACAGCTCGAACATCATTACTACGGACGTAGTTACTCTGGCAAGCTCGAACGGTCCCGCCGTCAACCGGTGGCGCTCGAGGTGCCATTCCCGCGCCGATGCCGCCACCAGGCAAGCAGCCTCGCGACCGGGCGCTCGGCGTGCAGCAGCGGCAGGAACGCGAGCCCGAGCAGCGGGTACGGGAACCAGATGTTCATGAGCAGCACCACGCCCGCGTGGAACCCCCATGCCGCGAGCACCCAGATCCGGGCGAGCCGCGGCAGCACCAGCACGATCGGCGCCGATAGCTCGAGCACGATCGTCATGACGCTGAACACCGTGAACCCCGAGGGATGATCGAGGAACGGCGTGGCGAGCGGCGCGATCGAATCGCCGAGCAGCGCCTTGCGCAGGTTGTCCACCGCGATCTGGTTGCGCAGCTGCTCGCCATCGAGCCACGCCACGCCCGCGATCCGCAGCTTCGCGATGCCCGCCATCAGGTAGGTCGCCGTGGTGATCGCCGCGAGCAGCTTGAGGTTCCAGCCGTAGCCGGCCTCCGGCGGGCGCGTCGGCGCACGATCGATCGCCCACACATCCGCGGCCGGCGCGCAGGCGAGCGCGATCATGTGGAGCACGAGCAGATTCTCGGTGTGGAAGATCATCCCGAACGAGTTGCGATAGCTGAGCGTCCACAGCACGGCCACCGCGGCGAGGGGCGCGGTGAATCGGTACTGCACGCCGAGCGTGAAGCAGGCGATCAGGACGCAGGTGAGGATCGCGATGAACAGCACGAGCAACGGTGGCAGCGGCGCGCCGAGGATGCCGACCACGCCGGTGGGATTCCATTGCGATCGCCCGAGCTGGGAGACCGCATGGGTCTCCACCAGCCGGCC
>JAYUVX010000012.1:0-7966 GCA_043753855.1 Myxococcales bacterium
GGTGGCATCTATACCGTCCCCTTTCCGGAGTAGCTCAGGGGTAGAGCAGGCGGCTGTTAACCGCCGGGTCGGGGGTTCGAAGCCCTCCTCCGGAGCCAAGTAGAACGAGCGGAACGCGAGCGACGACGGATGCTTGCGACGACGAGGAAACGCGGGCGGTGTCCGTGTGAGCCCCTCGTGAGCCCGCAGCGCGATTAACGCGTCGCTTCATCGGGATCCCGGCTGCAACTGCGAGCGGGAGAGTGGGCACCTTACTCCGCGCACCGAGCATTCCGATCACGCGCACGTCGGGGTCGGCCGACAGCAAACCCTCTCGAGCCTCGCGAACCGCGGTGGGCAACTCACGGCGGTGACTATCCGCCACGTGAACGTAGAGCATCGTTTCGTCGATCCGCTTGTGGCCAAGCCATGTCTGCAACCGCCAGGGGTTCACTTCGCACAACGCCGCGTGGGTGCCGAAGCTGTGCCTCAGGGTGTGCCAGTAGCGGACCGGCAAGCCCGCACGACGACAGATCCGGGCGATGGCGTGATCGGTTTCGCCATCCGGTAACGCGGCCCCGTCCGGCTTTCGCACCACGAGCCCCTCTCGAACCTCCACGAGCGAGCGCAGTGCATCGTAGACAGTGCTCGTCATCGGGATCGTGCGCCGGGTGCGTCCCTTGGGTGTCGTCGTCTCGCCTTCGCAGCTCTGTTGGTTGACCGTGATCGTGCGCGCGATCATGTCCACGTCCTCACGCCACCTGAGTGCCTTGATCTCGCCGACGCGAAGCCCAGCCTCCCCCGCGAGACACACCGCCGTGTACCACTCCGCACCCTCAGCCTTCGAGGCCACGAGCAGCCGGGCGTATTCCTCGTACTCCCACGCGACGATCTCCGGGCGCTCCACTTTGTAGAGCCCGATCTTCGGTGCCTTCGCGATGAGGTCGCAGTCCGCCGCGTAACGCAGTGGCTTCGAGAGCACGCACAGGATGAGGTTGATCCGCTTCTTGCTCAGACCCTTGGCCACGAGCGCGGCGCGGAATTGGTTGATCTCGGCGACCCCGATGCGATCGAGGCGTAGGTGGCCGAACGTAGGGCGCAGGTGTTGCTCGTAGACCGTCCGCTTGGACCGCCGCTCGGTAGGCTTGTTCTGCTTTGCGACGACCCACTCGATCCAGAAACGGCCGGTGTACTCGCCGTCGGGTGTGATCTCACCGCGAAACCACGCATCGAGAGTCGGGACCACGGCGCGGGGCTGCGTTTGCGCATCGACAATCGCGAGCCGTTCCGCCTCCAACGCGGCGGCCTTCGTGTTGATCGCGGGCGTGCCGCGCACCGTGCCGATGGTTCCGTCCCACAGCCGAACGCCCTTCTTTTGAAAGCGCCAGTGACCACGATCCTTGTACCCACCCATTTAGCGGCCTCCTATGCGAGCAGCAGCCCGGTTCCCCAACGCTCTCAACCACGACACGATCCCGTCCTCACCAGCAGCTCGCTCCCACGCGTCGAATTCCGTACTCGTGAGCCGCACCTTGACCTGCCTCTCTGCCAGAGCGCCGGAGGGGTCGCGGCGGGGCCGTCCCATGAAGGCACCCCGAGCACCCCGAGTTCGCTTCGCTCGCGCCACCGTAGTCACGTTGCGAGTTCCGGTACCGAATGTCAAGGTCTCACTCACGCCCGCACGCCGATCTTGCCGGAAAGCAACGCGGCTTCGATCGAGGATCGTCGTCCGAGCCACGCCTTTCCCGCTTTGCACAGCACCCCGATGCGCACGAGGTCGGGGATCCATCGGGTCAGCCACAGCTTGCGCGTGGACCCGGGGACGAGTTCTTCAAGTCGACGTGCGCTCCACAGCATCACAGCGTCCGCGGTTACTTGCGGCATACGGCTCCGAGAACACCCGCTCGGGGTGTCGAGTTGGTGTTCGTGTCAGAACTTCAGGTAGCGGGTCGTGGTTCCGGTCTCCGCATCCCGGGTGTGGGGTGCGGCGTTCTCACCGTCGACAAACAGCATCTCGTCCAGCTCGTGGGTCAGCACCTCGAGCAGCACGCTGCGAAGAACGCCGCGCGCCCAGCCTGTCGCCGGGCTCTGTAATGCGCCGGCCGGCCACGGCGGCAGAGGCGCGTGTGTGATCTGGGCATTCTTCCCGGGGTGCTCGCCGTAGGCATCTTCTACGGCGACGGTGACCATGATCGACTCACTACCGTCCGCAGCTACAAACACCTCGATCTCGAGCGTGGGAAGCCGCAGCTGTACGTGCTCCGCGACGAACCGGCCCCATGGCCCTTGAGACGCGTGGAACCCAAGGAGTGACGCGGCGGCACGTGCGGCAGTCATTGCCCGACACCGCGCAGCTTGGGCAACGCCGCGCGCATGATCTGGTCGATCCGCTGTCGGGTCAGGCCCATCGCCTCGCCGATCTCGGACAGGGGCGCCTCGTCGCTACGACGCTCGTCGATCACGTCGAGAGCACAGGAGGGGTGCGGAGCAGAAAGCCAGGCGTCGGTCGCGTGGTCGGCCGCCGCGGTGAATTCGTCGTCGCTGGCGTCTCGAGGAACGGTGGGGCTGTCGAGCGGCCCGAGGTTGAATGCGATCGATCCGTTCGCGTGAACGTCGACCAGTAGATTGAAGCGGCAGGATACGTACGGGCACGGGCGGGGTACGTTCCGGCAGTCACCCCGCGTCACGGGGCGAACGATCGGCAAGCGCCGACCTCGGGTGTCTTCCATCGAACCTCCACGGCTACGCGCGATGCGGCCGGAGTTGAATTAGTCGGGCCGCGCCCGGGGGTGCGGCAGAGTTGGGTTCCGAGTTCCCGCCCTAAGAGTGGGAACCGGGAACCGTGTAGAGCATTCCGTCCCGATCCTCGATACGGCCGGCGCTTAGTTCAGTCTTGATCGCATCGAGGATCACCTGCCGTCGTTTGCCGATCGCGCCACAGATGGCGTCGCGGGACAGCCCCGGGTTGCGCCCGATCTGCTCGTGCAGCTCGCTGGTGAGGGTTGCTGCGTTTCGCTGGCCTCTCACGGCGGAAGCCGTTGCAGCCGGCCCGGCAAGTCGAAACAGGCCCGTAGCGCCGTCGAATGTCACGGGCTGTACGCGATCACCGTCCCCCATGCGGTTCTTGCCGATCGACAGGTCGAGGGTTCGGTTGCCGTCGGGTGCCATCTTCATCGTCCCGAGGGCCAGGGTTGCATGCGCTGCGCGCTCGATCTGTGCCGTCTCGGCCCCCGCGTCGGTAGTCTCGGCCCCGATGCGTTCGCCCGCTGCGAGTGCTCTGGCGCCAGCACGCGAGCTCTGGGACAGCGCAAGGGTGACGAGTCCAAGCCGCTTCGTTACTCCGCGCACGGCCTCGACGGCGCCAGCAACCTGCGTTCGTTCGTCGCGGCCACCGGACCGCGGCATGATCTGCAAGTAGTCGACGATCGCGAGGATAGGCAACCCCGGGTACTCCTGTCGAAGTGAGGCCACGTGCGCCTCGAGCCGCTCGATGCAGGCCGCGTCGTGTTCCAGCACACAGAGCCGGGCGAGATCGGTGAGCGCTTCCATCGAACGCATCACATCCATCTCGCGACGGAGAGCCGCACCCCAGCTCACCCCGCAGCGCTGAGCAACGATCCGCGCGCCCAACTCCTCCGCATCCATCTCGCGAGAGATGTACACGACCGGCCCGGTGTGGAGCGCGTGGGTCCACGCCGCTTGCACCGCCAAGCTGGTCTTGCCTCCACCCGACGGCGCGGTCAGCGTCACAAGTGCTCCGGTGGGAACGGAGATGATCTCCTCGTCCTCGCTGATTCTTAGCGGAACCCACGGACGGCCGGGTCGACGAAAGACGCTGGCCAGATCGGCGCCTCTGAACTCGTGCTCCGCGAGGTTCATTCCACCCCGGCCGCGAGGGCAGCCACGATCTCGCCCCTGCGCCCAAACCAACCCCGGCCGATCTTCCTGAGCACCCCACGACGCGCCAGCTCCGGTGCCATCGTCCGTTTCCACCAACCGCGTGTGGTGCCCGGTACGGTGGCGGCGAGCCGCGCCGAAGTCCACCGCTCCATGTCGTGTGTCGTGTCGTCCAATAGTTCCGATTCGTTGCGCAAATACAGCTCCTAGACCCCCGGTCAGGGGTTTGGGTGGGCGAGCGGCGTTGCCGTCCCGCGCTATCGGACCGGCAAGCACCGAAGCGCTCGCGAAGTCCCTCTCAGATCCAGTATGCGGCTGACGAGCACCTGCGCACGAACGAATTCTGCGCGGATCCTCGACGACGATGCAGAAACACGAGGTGTGCCAACGATCGCCCGGGTGGGTCGGGGCTAGCGCGGAGTCTTCTTGCGGGCTTGCTGCATCGCCCGGAATTCGTCGCCCGTCAGGTACGTGCCGTGGCACATCTTCACCGCCATCGAGCGCTCGTCGAGGATGCGCGTGCTGCTCACCACAAGCCCGGTGCTCGGTCGCCCGGTTAGGAAGTCACCCCCGCTCTCGCTTTCGAGCACGAGCATCGCGTTGGACTCGATCACGATCTTCATGTCCACGATCACCGGCTTCGCGCCCTTTTCCTCGAAAGCGATCAGGCACTCCATGAGCTTCTTGGGCTTGCGCTGGCACCCCATCTGGTAGCCCTGGGTTTTCAGGTCGGCGAACCCGTCGTTCTTTGAGTACGGTTGCGCGAGCCCGGCCCCGCTGATGCGGCACCTCGCGAAATCGAAGTAGAAGTCGGGATCAAACTGGGGTGCGTCGTCTGCTGTTGTCGGGGTGGCAATCGCAAAGAGTGTCAGCGCCACACAGACCGAGATCGTTCGCTGCTTCATAGGTCCCGCCCTTCGAGGTAGATCGTGCAAGCCTATCCGGTCCCGAAACGCACCGTCGGATAGCGGTGGGTGTGTTGCCCGCAAGTTCCCAAGTTCCACGCCCTAGGGCCGGAACTCGGAACCGGAAAAATTTTGCGGGGTGTGTCCTGCGGCCGGCGAGTGGATTCGCTAGGGGGAAAGTGGGGGTGAATTTCCCCGCTGGGAGTTTCGAGAGGTTACGCCAAACAAATGCGGATCCCGTTCGCGGAAAGTCGCTTTCGACGCCACCCGACTCCGGTTCGACAAGCTCAAGCCAGCGAGATCACGCGAGCGCGGTTCGCGGGGACGCAATGAGTGCAACCCCGTCGGCATACGGTACCGAATGTCGCGATGCCTAACCCCGTGGAACCTTGCGAGGGCGTCGCCTTCGCACCCCCGCGTCTGGTGCCATAGCTTCCCGGGCCATCTGGCGAAGCCGCTGCATCTCGGGATCGCTCACTCCGGCGTCGGGTGCGGTTGTTGGGACGTCCCCCGCCACCCGGGTTGTACCGAACCAAGCCTCTAAGGCTCGTTCGATTTCTAGCCGCACGATGGCGCCAATCTCCTGACGTTCTCGCCGTGTCACCGGAGGCCCCTGGTTTGGTCCAGGCGAGCGCGCGCATCGATGAAGGCATCAACGACGCCCAGCTGCCCGGCGCGGTCCAGGCGCGAAGCGGCGCGCTTGGCGGCCCCGTACTGGACCATCGTTTGGGCGCGATGGAGGTACGCGGTGATCTCGTCGGCGTTGGAAAGCTGCTTCATGCCAATCACGCTGCGACTTACGGTACCGAATGTCAATGGGTGCGTTGCACGATGAAGGCCGCGACGATCAACGCCACAGCGGCGAGGACGTAGCCAACGGCCTTCGCGAGCTCCCACGCATCGGCGAGAGCGCCCGGGCAGGGTGCGAACCGGAGGGCGAGGGCAGCCAACACCACACCGGTCGCCACCGCTATCAAGGTGCACCCCCGGTGAGCCCCTGGTGAGCCAAGCGATGTGGCACGAACCGACACGACACGGTGCAGCGCGGCGTCATCGGGTAGGCTCCACCCTAGCCACAGCTGGTGATTGCTCGTCGGTCTCGCACGATTCGCCCGTAATACCGTTGGGTTCGTGTTCGTGCTCCGAGCGGATTCGAAGCCCTCCTCCGGAGCCATTTAACTAGCGATTAAGACTGACATTTCGTTCCGAGTGGACCCTTCCGCTGCCACCACGCTGCCACGAACGCGCGTGAGCACCTGGTAACGGGCTCCGAGCATCGCGGTAATCCGGCGGTCGGGATCCTCGATGCTCCGCGCAGCTTCCAGGATGTCCTCCGGGACGTCCCGGCGGTGCGCGTCAGCTACGTGGACGTCAAGATCGGTTCGGGCTCGGTCGCGTTCGACTATTACCAGCGAGGCCAGCTCGATCCCGCGGCGCGCATGGTGCCGGCAACCGCTTGGTACGGAAGTCAGCTCGCGTCTGTCCTCGGCGATTCACTGGTAGAGCATGCGGAGATCGTGCCCGAGCCCGGGTGGGGAGGCGTGCTCTCGCTCCTCACGGTCCCGCAGAGCTGATGAATAGCTTCCGCGCATTGGATAATACGCGCGTTGGATAGATTGGCGGTGGACTGAAGCGGGAGCGGAGGTCGGCCTGTCACCGTGAGCCCGACGCTCGTGTGTCAAAACGTCCGCGTCAGCCTGCGCCCCGCGGATTAACACTACTGCGTCATAATATTTGCTCGAAAATCCGGATGGTTTTCGATCACTTGTGACATTCCTCGACGGAACGATCGCGCGCGACTCGCCATCGTGATCAAAGAGGATTGGCGAATCTGATGAATGCTGCTGCGACGCGGCGGCTGTCGGAGTATTTCGACCGCATTGGAAAGGTCCTGGTCCGAAAGGGCCGGCGTGAATCCTTTGCTCTCTACGCAGAGGGCATCTTCGGCGACGGCGAGCGGAAGAGCATCGAACCCATCGCTGCCCGTGCGTGTGCTGACCCGGCCCGCGCCGATGCGGAGCATCAGCGACTGCTCCATTTCTCGCTCGACGCGCCGTGGAGCGATGAGGATGTCCGCCGGGAAGCTGCGCGCTACGCGCTCGAACCAATGACCGCGAAGGAGCCCGTCGACTCGTGGATCATCGACGACACGGGATTCTTGAAACAAGGCAAGCACTCCGTCGGTGTTCAGCGGCAGTACACAGGGTCAGCAGGCAAGACGACGAACTGCCAGGTCGGAGTCAGCTTGACGGTGACGACCCGCACCGAGCAGCTGCCGATCGACTTCGCGTTGTACCTACCTGAGTCGTGGACGGAAGACCTCGCGCGCCGAAAGGAAGCGCGGATTCCCGACGACGTTCAGTTCGCCACGAAGACGGAACTCGCACTGCGAATGCTTCAACGTGCCGTCGACAACGGTGTGCCTCCAGGTCTCGTCCTCGCGGATCAGGCCTACGGCACAGCGCGCGAATTTCGCAAAACGGTCCGCGAGATGGGTTTGCACTACGGCGTCGCCGTCGACAGTCGAACGGTCGTTATGGTGTTCGACAAGCTCGGTCGGCGGCGTGACGAGATCATCAGCATCATCGACCTCGCCCACCGCATCGATGCACAGGGTGGGTTTCGACGGTGCACCTGGCGTCAGGGCACCAAGCAGGACCTATCGGCTCGATTCGCACTCCGGCGCGTCGTTCCTGCGTATGACGGCGCGCACGACGTCGAGAAGCGGGAGGCGGTGTGGCTGCTGATTGAATGGCGCGACGACGAAGACGAACCGGCGAACTGCTTCCTCTGTTCGCTCCCAGGGCGACTGACGAAGAAGCAACTGGTGCGGCGGGTGATGCAGCGCTGGCGAATTGAGCGCACCTATCAAGATCTCAAAGACGAGCTGGGGCTCGACCACTACGAAGGCCGCCGGTTTCCTGGCTGGCACCATCACGTCTCGGTCGTCTTGTGCTGCTACGCGTTCGTCATTGCCGAACGTGTGCGGCATTTCCCCCCCTCGGCCCGAAGGCCGCTGGAAGACGACGCGCAGTCGGTCGCGGCCTGAGCGTCACTTCGCCGACAGCTTCGCCACTATGCGCCTCGCGATCTCGCGGGCCGTCGCACGCTGGCTTCCTCGTTGCCCGGCCTGCCACGCACCCCGGCGAGCAGGCACCCATGGCCCTCTAACGTGACGCAGTAGT
>JAYUVX010000013.1:0-23776 GCA_043753855.1 Myxococcales bacterium
ACCGATCCGGTAGAAGCTGCGTCGGTGCGCGAGATGGCGCGGCAGTGGCGCGGAGCGAACGTGCTGCCGGCAGCGCTGGTCGAGGCGAAGAGCCTCGCAGGTACCCGGTGCGAGCACGCCTGGCGAACCCAGCGCAAGGCCAACGACTGGGCCGGGTTCCTCGCCAACTGGCGGCCGCTGGTCGCCTGCGTGCGCCAGGAAGCCACGCTCCTCGCCGAGGCCACCGGGCTCTCGCGCTACGACGCCCTGGTCGATCGCTACGAGCCGGGCATGACCACGGCCGTGATCGAGCCGATGTTCACCGAGCTCAAGCGCTGGTTGCCGCCGCTGATCAGCGAGGTGATGGCGAAGCAGGCCACCGAGACCGTGGAGCTCCCCACCGGTCCGTTCCCGGTCGCGGCGCAGCGCGCGCTCGGACTCGAGCTCATGGGCCTGCTCGGATTCGACTTCGATGGCGGTCGGCTCGATATCTCCACCCATCCATTCTGCGGTGGCGTCGCCGAGGACGTGCGGATCACCACCCGCTACGACGAGGCGGACTTCGTGAGCGCGATGATGGGCGTCGTCCACGAGACCGGTCACGCGCGGTACGAGCAACGGCTGCCGCGCGCCTGGGTGCAGCTGCCGCTCGGCCAGGCGCGATCGATGGGCATTCACGAGAGCCAGAGCCTGTCGTTCGAGATGCAGCTCGGGCGCAGCCGTCCCTTCCTCACGCTGATCGCGCCGCTCGTGCGCAAGCACCTCGGCGATCAGCCTGCGTTCAGCGTCGAGAATTTGACGCGGATCTACACGCGCGTGCGCACCGGCCCGATCCGCACCGAGTCCGACGAGCTGACCTACCCGATGCACATCATCCTGCGGTTCGAGATCGAGCGTGCGATCGTCGAGGGCGAGATCCAGCCCGAGGACGTGCCGGCACTGTGGGACGACAAGATGCGCAGCTATCTCGGCTTGGACCTGCGCGGCAACTACACGAACGGCTGCCTTCAGGACATCCACTGGACCGATGGCGCGTTCGGCTATTTCCCGAGCTACACGCTCGGCGCGATGTACGCCGCGCAGTACTTCGCCGCGATCCGCGCGCAGGTCTCCGAACTCGACGCCAAGATCGCTGCCGGCGACCTCACGCCGATCTTCGGATGGCTCGAGGACCGGATCTGGAGCCAGGCCAGCCGCTGGGAGACGCCGGAGCTCATCGAGCGCGCCACCGGGACCCCGCTCTCGGCGAGCCACTTCGAGAACCACTTGCGATCGCGCTATCTCGGCACACGCTAGGTCGCGGGCTTGCGCAGCTGCACGGTGAGCTGCTGCAGCGTGGTGCGCAGCTTCACGAGCTCGCTCGACGACAGTCCGGACCGCTTCATCATCGCGAGCGGAACCTCGACCGCTCGCTTGCGGAGGCGCTTGCCGTCTGCGGTGAGGTACACCTCGACGACGCGCTCGTCGCTCGCGCTGCGCCGGCGGGTCACGAGCCCGCGAGCTTCGAGGCGCTTGAGCAGCGGCGTCAGTGTGGCCGAGTCGAGCTGCAAGCGAAGGCCGATCGCCGAGACGCGTTCGCCATCGTGATCCCAGAGCACCAGCATCACGAGGTATTGCGGATAGGTCAGCTCCAGCACCTCGAGCAACGGGCTATACGCCGCGGTCATCGCACGGGATGCGGCGTACAGGCTGAAGCAGACCTGATCGTCGAGGCGAAGACCATCGCTCATGAGGTCACGTCAGGCGAACGTCGACGACGATGTTGCCGCGCGTAGCGTTCGAGTACGGACACACCTCGTGCGCCGCGTTCACCAGCGCCTGTGCCTGATCGCGCGGCAGCTCTAGGAGCTCGACGACCAGCTCGACCGCGAGACCGAAGCGCGCCCCGACCGGCCCGATCGTGACGTTCGCGGTCACCTGCAGGCTGCCGATCTGGATCTTCTGCGCACGGGCGACATGCGACAGCGCGCTGCCGAAGCAGGCGCTGTAGCCCGCGGCGAACAGCTGCTCGGGGTTGGTGCCAGCGGCGCCGGAACCACCGAGGGCGCGCGGCGGCACGACCGGCAAGTCGAGCGTGCCGTCGCTGGAGCGGACGCGGCCATCGCGGCCTCCGATGGACGTTGCGGAGGCGGTGTAGAGCGGCTTGTCGAGAACGCTGGGGGAGCTGGACATGGGTCTACCCTAGTCGCTCAAAAATCGTGCGCAAGTCAATCGTGCACTATCTATCGAGATTCGCCAGGACCTCTCGGAGTTGCGAGTACTTGGAGCTGCGGCAACATGACACCGCCCGGGACGCGAACCGTCGCCATCAAATCCGCATGATCGCGCTCGTGCCGCGGTTCCTCAAAGCCATCCTGGTGATCCTCGCCGGGTTGCTCGTGCTGTTCGGCCTGATGCAACTCGTTCCGTACGGCCGCACCCACGCGAACCCGTACACCACCAAGGAGCCCGCTTGGGACTCGCCCCGCACTCGCGAGCTCGCTCGGCGCGCGTGCTTCGATTGCCACAGCAACGAGACGCGATGGCCGTGGTACGCCGACGTCGCGCCGATGTCGTGGGTGGTACAGCGCGACGTCGATGCCGCGCGCGAGGTGATCAACTTCTCCGAGTGGCACCGCACGTTCGATCTGGCGCACTACTCCGGGCTATCGGTCCGGAGCGGCTCGATGCCGCCCACCAAGTACCGGATGGCCCATCCCGAGGCGGACCTGACCGCGCAAGAGACTCTCGAGCTGTGGCGCGGACTCGACGCCACACTGAAGACCGCGGGGAGGCCGTGACCGCCAGAACGCGACAACCTCGCAGTACCGGCTCGACGGCTCGCGGAGGCAGTGGCCTTCGGGTCAGGGAAGGCAGTCGCGGTACAGTCGATCCGCGCCGCTGTTCATCACGTTCGCGAGATCCACGTTTCCGGCCGGGTTCGCGTGGATCGTGTCCTGCATCCAGGTGACGGCCCCGGCCATATAGTGCGGGCAGGTCGCAACGTTGTAGTGGTGACCGTGGCCGAGGAATGGGGTGAACTGATCGACGAGGATCGCAGCGTTACCGTGCGCCGCCGCGATCGATCGCGTCTTGTCGTTGAACTTGTGGAGGATCGCGATCTTCGCCGCGCTCAAGTTGTACGGTGACGCCGTGCAGTCATCGAACGGGTTGTACTGCGTGTTCATCAGCAGCACGGCACCGTTTGGAAACGTCGTGGTGTTCGCGAGCTTGGCGAACACGCCGTCGTAGGTCGAGACCAGCATCGGCTCGATCATGTCGTAGGCGGCCATCGCCTGCTGATCGGACTGGAAGATGAACGGCGACAGATCGTTGCCACCGATGTAGATGACGACCAGCGCGGGGCCCGGCGCCGGCTGGATCGTGGTCAGCTGACCCGCGATCTCGGCGAGCTTGGCCCCACCGACGGCGTGGTTCTCGTAGGTCGCGGCGCCGTACTGCGCGATCACGTAGTCGGAGAATTTCTTCGACGCACAATCTGCGTTCTGCGGCCCACCGATGACCGAACAGGCGGTGATGCTGTCGCCGAGCACGACCACCCGGGACGGCTTCGGCGCGCAGGTACGCGGCGCCGCATCCACCGTGGCACCGCCATCGGTGAGTCCACCATCCCCTCCCGGCGGTGCATCAGCCCCACCAGAGAATGGATCCTTGCTGCTGCTGCAACCGACGAGGAACAGAGCCAATGTCAGAGCTCGCATGTCAGTGCCTCCAGGCCACGGCGACCGTGATCAGATCGAAACCGACACGCGTCACGCCGTGGAAAAAGCTCGGCGCCGGTTTATTGAGAATCGTTCCATCGGATCCGGGAACCCCGTTCGCCATGGGAGCGATATCGCGCTCGCGCAGGAACAGATGCATCGCAGCGAGATCGAAATCGATGCGCCCGCCGGAGACCCGATGCGAGTGGCGCGCACCCGCGGTGAGCCCGAGCTTGTCGGAGTCCGGCGTGAGCAGGCTGAAGTGGCGGTCGTCGACCGGCGACTGATCCCACAGCACACCTGCACGCAGCGTGACCGGTGCCGCCCACGGCTCCGCCTCCACACCGAGGCGCGCGGTCCAGCTATCGCGCCACTGGTTCTCGACCCGAACGTCGTAGAGATACGCGCCCGGCGTCGGCAGCAGCTCGTACTCGTGGACGAAGTCGACCTGGAGCGTCCTGAATGTCGACCACCGTTGCCAGTTCACGTCGGCTTCGACCCGCCAGCGCGGCACCGGGCGATAGGCGATCCCGAACCGTGCGACCAGCGGCAGCGGGATCTCTATCCGCACCTGGTCTTCGCGGGCACCGGCGGCTTGTAACGTGTTGTTGTTCGAATCGATCAGCGGCGCGATGCCGGAGTTCTCGACCCGAGCATCGCCCTCGAGGTGCAGCGTCACCGGCGTCATCACGCTCGCACCGACCGAGACGCGCTCGTTACGCCAGCCGGCGCCGATCGTCGCGCCGACGCTGAACGGATCGCGGCCGGCCACGTGCGTCTTGCCCTGGATCTCGCCCTCGGGATCCGGATACTGCTCGGGATCCCCGGTCACATAGGGGATCGCGTTGCGCTGCTCGAGGACGAGGTCACCCCAGATCAGATTCGCGGCGACACCGAGCGAGAACCCGCTCGGCAACCGGATCGCGATCGCGGGGCTGGCGAAGATCGTCTTGAGGCCGATCGACGTGACGATCTGACGCTGGGGCCCGTCTTCCGGGTACTCGAGCGTCGCGCCGAACGGTGCAAACACGGCGAGGCCCGCGGTGAGTCGATCGGTTACCTGGTAGCTCGCCCCGAGGAACGGCGCGGCGATCACCCGGTTCGAGTTGGACACCCCGTCGAAGTGGAGGTTCGCGCCCGTGTTCGGATCGGTGAGCGGTCGGCGAAAGAACGTGACCCGGGGAAAGAACAGATCGGCCGCGAGCTCGAGCTGCAGCCCCTCGGCGTGCGCCAGGCCGGCGGGGTTGTGGAACGTCGCAGAGGGATCCGCGACGTCCGCCGTGACAGCGACACCGAGGCTCGCCGCACGCGAACCGATCTCCGGGACATAGAAGCCACCCGCATGCGCATCACCGAGCGCAAACAGACCTGCGATGACAATGCGCCCTCTCATCGCCGCGAACTGTAAGAGAACGGGTCGGAACCGTAAAGCACGGAGGTTTTGGCATCGCTCACAGCAGGCTCCGGATCCGATGCCTCGCCATCGCAGGTCACCGGTTGTGATCACTGCTCGGTTTGCCGGTCCAGCACCGGGGATCCGGAATATGCCGCGTCGACCTGCGGTATGGATCTACAGGATGACCCGCACCGTTGCCGTCCTGGCCCTGGCGCTCGCCGCCTGCAGCACCCCGCCGCCGGCACCGAGCCGTCCCCAGCCGGCCGCGAACGCCGCACCCTCGTCCGCGGTCGCCTCCCTGGTCGGCACCACACCGCCCGCGTGGAAGGCCGAGCGCTGGATGAACTCGCCGCCCCTCGAGCTGGCGAGTCTGCGCGGCTCGGTCGTGCTCGTACGCTGGTGGACCGCGGGGTGTCCGTTCTGCTCGGCCACCGCACCGTCGCTCCGCAAGCTCGATCAAGCCTATGGCCCGCGGGGCCTGCGGGTGATCGGTATGTATCACCACAAGGAAGACACGCCGTTCGACCCGAAGGTCTACGAGGATACGGCGAAGAAGTACGAGTTCACGTTCCCGATCGCGTTCGACGCCGAGTGGCAGACCCTCCGGAGTTGGCTACGTGACAAGAACGGTCAGCCCGTGGACACCGGCTGGTCGAGCGTGACGTTCCTCCTCGACAAGCATGGCGTCATTCGCCACGTCCATCCCGGCGGCTCGTACGTCGAAGGCGAGCCCGGTTATGCCGACATGCAGACAGCGATCGAGCGCCTGCTCGCGGAGCGTTAGCCGCCGGTTCGTTGCGGCCAGCTCCAGGACTGGATCTCCGGCATGTCCTCGTGGTGCGCGCGCACGAAGCCGGTGTGCTTCTGCACGAGCTCGCGGCATTCATCCGCGAGCAGGTCCGCGTACGCCGGTGGATTGGCCAGCCGGCGCAGCGCTTCGATCACGAGGTGGTACCGGCTGATGCCGTTCAGCACGACCATGTCGAACGGCGTGGTCGTGGTGCCCTCCTCGCGATAGCCGCGCACGTGAAACCGCGACGGATCCGACCGACCATGGAGCAGCTGGTGCACCGCCCCGGGATACCCATGGAACGCGAACACCACGTGTCGATCGCGCGTGAACAGCTCGTCGAACCGCTCGTTCGTCATGCCATGCGGATGATCGGCCGGAGCCGCGAGCGACATCAGATCCACGACGTTGACCACGCGCACCCGCAGGGCCGGCGCGCGCTCGCGCAGCCACGCCACTGCCGCCAGCGTCTCCTGGGTCGGGATATCGCCCGCGCACCCGAACACCAGATCCGGGTCCCCGTCCGCGTCGCTGCTCGCCCACGCCCAGCGCGATGCACCGCGTGCGCAGTGCTCGCGAGCCGCCGCGAGATCCAGGTACTGCAGCTGCGGCTGCTTGTCGATGATGAGGAGGTTGACGTAGTTGCGGCTACGCAGGCAGTGGTCGGCAACGGATAGCAGGCAGTTCGCATCCGGCGGCAAGTAGATCCGCGCGACCGAACCCTTCTTCGACAGGATGGTGTCCATGAACCCGGGGCCCTGATGACTGAAGCCGTTGTGGTCGTTGCGCCAGCACGTCGAGGTCAAGAGGATGTTGAGCGAAGGCACCGGAGAGCGCCACGGCAGCTCCGCCTGCGCCTCGAGCCACTTCGCGTGCTGGGTCGCCATCGACGCGACGATCAGCGCGAATGCTTCATAGGTGGCGAACATGCCGTGGCGGCCGGTGAGCACGTAGCCCTCGAGCCAGCCCTCGCAGTTGTGCTCGCTGAGCACCTCCATCACGCGGCCCTCGGGCGAGACGTGATCGTCGACCATGCCGGCCGATGGTGACGCCACGAGACAGCGATCGGTCACCTCGAACACCGCGCCGAGCCGGTTCGAGTTCGTCTCGTCGGGGCAGAACAGCCGGAAGCTCGTAGGATTCGCCCGGTAGATGTCCCGCAGCATCTGCCCGAGCCTGCGCGTGGATTCGTGGCGCTCGGCGCCGGGGTTTGGCACCGCGATCGCGTACGCCTCCATCGCAGGGACCTCGAGTGGAACGCTGCGCCTGCCGGTGGTCCGCAGGTTCGCCGACATCCGCCGTTCCCCCCTCGGCGCCAGCGCGGCGAGCTCGGGGATCAGCCGGCCGTTCGGATCGAACAGCTCCTCGGGCCGGTAGCTCTTCATCCAGCGGTCGAGGATCGCGAGGTGGTCCGCATTCGATCGGACCTCGGCGAGCGGCACCTGATGCGCACGGAAGGTCCCTTCGATGAGCACCCCATCGACCTCGTGCGGGCCGGTCCATCCTTTCGGCGTTCGCAGGACGATCACCGGCCAGCGCGGGCGTGACGTGACCCGGCCGGCGGCACGCGCGACGCGCTGGATCTCCGCGATGCTGTCGAGGCAGTCATCGAGGGTCTGCGCGAACACGCGATGGATCTCTGCCGGATCGTCTCCGATCACGAAGCGCGGTGCATACCCGTGGCCCTGCAGGAGGTGTGCGATGTCGTCATCGCTCGCGCGGCCGAGCACGGTCGGTCCTGCGATCTTGTAGCCGTTGAGATGAAGGATCGGCAGCACGGCGCCGTCGTGCACCGGGTTCAGAAACGAGGTGCCTTTCCACGATCCTTCGAGCGGCCCGGTCTCCGCCTCGCCATCGCCCACCACCGCGACGACGAGCAGCTCCGGATCATCGAATGCCGCACCGAACGCATGCGTGAGCACGTAGCCGAGCTCGCCGCCCTCGTGGATCGACCCCGGCGTCTGCGGTCCAACGTGACTCGGGATGCCTCCCGGTGTCGAGAACTGGCGAAACAGCGCGCGCATCCCGGCGACGTCCTGTCCGATGTTCGGATAGACCTCGCTGTAGGTGCCTTCGAGATAGACGTTGGCGACCACCGCGGGACCACCGTGCCCGGGTCCGGCCAGGAACATCGCATCGAGGTCGCGCGCGCGGATCGCCCGGTTCAGGTGGGCATAGACCAGGTTCAGGCCCGGTGACGTTCCCCAGTGCCCGAGCAGCCGTGGCTTGATGTGCTCCGGCCGCAGCGGCTCGCGAAGCAGCGGATTCTCGCGGAGATAGATCTGCCCGACCGTCAGGTAGTTCGCGGCTCGCCAGTAGGCGTCGAGAAGGTCCAGCTCGAAACGTTGCACCATATCCAAGGAGTACCGCGTCGACGAACCGGCGTACGCGGGAGCAGCGACCGATCCGAGGTGCTAGCGTGTGCGCGTGAGCCCGCCATCCGTCTCTGCCTTCAAGAAGGCGATCCAGGTCCTGACGACCACCGTCGTGAGGGCCGAGTCCTCCGAGCCCGACAGCGCCGCATTCGCCTCGCTCAAGACCGAAGGCGTCGCGCAGCTCGAACAGCTGCTGACGCTGCACGCGGTGCTCGCGGCCGGAGCGGAAACCGAGAAGGTCCGCATGCACGAGAACTGGTTTCTGCAGACGGTCGCGCGCGCGAGCGAGCTGTTTGGCGTCACGCCGGCCGGAGCGGCCGAGCTCGCCTGACGGAGCGTGTGATCCCCCGACGCTTCGCGACGGCGGGAGTGGACGCGAGGCGCCATGCATCCGTGATCGCGGCGCGCACGTCGCGAACCCGCGCGCGCTTCAGATCGATCAGCACGGCGGGAAATCCGCTGAAGTGCGCGATCGTGAAGAACCCGGGTGGGGCCATCTCCAGCAGCGCGTCGCGGGCATCGAGGTTCTCGACGATCACCGCGAGGTGTCCCCGGAGGGTGGCTTGTCGTCACCGAACCGCTTCACATCGGCCTTGCTGAGCGGGCGCTGCCACGCAAATCCACGGACGCCGATCATCCACGTGCGGTTACCCCACTTCGTACCGATCACCACGCCGGGAAGGCCGCTCGCGATGGCAGCTGCGTCGACGAGCGTCATGGTCGTCAACCCTACCGCACCCGCACGCTCACGACCTACAACCCCCGCTTCTTGATCAAGCCGGTGGGCGACGGCTCCTTGCCGCGGAAGTCGAGATACAGCTTGTGCGCATCGACCGTGCCGCCGCGGGACAGGATCGCGTCGCGGAACTTCTTGCCGTTCGCCGCGGTCATTCCACCGTTCTCGACGAACCACTGGAACGCGTCCGCACCGAGGACCGCGGTCCACAGATATGCGTAGTAACCGGCGGCATAGCCACCACCCCACACGTGCGAGAAATAGCTCGTGTGATAGCGCGGCGGCACCGGCGGGAACGCGACCTTGTACTTCTTCAGCGCTGCGGCCTCGAATGCCTCGGTGTCTTGCAGCTTCGCGGTGGCGGGCAGCGCGTGCCACTCGAGATCCACGAGCGCAGCCGCCAGCGCCTCGAGCGTCGCGAAGCCTTCGTTGAACGTCGCCGCCTTCTTGATCTTCTCGACGAGCTCCGCCGGCATCGGCGCACCGGTCTGGTAATGCTTCGCGTAGCTCGCGAGCACCGTCGGCTCGAGCGCCCAGTTCTCGTTGAACTGCGACGGGAACTCCACGAAGTCGCGCGGCGTGTTGGTGCCCGACATGTACGGGTACTTCACCCTCGAGAACAGTCCGTGCAAACCGTGGCCGAACTCGTGGAACAGCGTCGTCACCTCGTCGAACGTGAGCAGCGCGGGCTGGCCCGCCGCCGGCTTCGGGATGTTGAGCACGTTGACGATGACCGGCTTGCGCCCGCGCAGGTCACTCTGGTCGACGAAGCTGTCCATCCACGCGCCGCCGTGCTTGCTCTCGCGCGCGAAGTAGTCGGTGTAGATCATGCCGATCGTCGAGCCGTCCGCGTCGAACACCTCCCAGACGCGAACGTCGGGGTGATAGACGGGCAGGTCGGTGCGCTGCTTGAACGTGACGCCATAGAGCTTGGTGGCGGCGAACAACACCCCGTCCTTCAGCACGTGCTCGAGCTCGAAGTACGGGCGGATCTGCTTGTCATCGAGCGCGTACTTCGCGGTGCGCACCTGCTCGGAGTAGTAGTCCCAGTCCCACGGCTCGAGCTTGAACCCGCCGTTCTGCGAATCGATCATCTTCTGCAGGTCTGCGGCTTCGGCCTTCGCCCGCTTGACGGCCGCGGCGGCGACCTGAGAGGTGAGCTTCAGCGCAGCCTGCGGCGTCTTCGCCATCTGATCGTCGAGCGTGAACGCGGCATAACTCGAGAACCCGAGGAGCTTCGCGCGCTGCGCACGGAGCTGCGCGAGCCGCGCGATGATCTTGGTGACGTTGTTGTCGTTGCTCTGATGACCGCGCGCGATCGAGGCGCGATAGATCCGCTCGCGCATCGCCCGGTTGGTGAGCGACGACAGCGCCGGCTGCCCGGTCGTGTTGACCAGCGGCAGCACCCACTTGCCCTCGAGCTTGCGCGCCTTGGCGGCCTCGGCGGCGGCGGCGAGATCCGCCGGCGACAGGCCATCGAGGTCTTTGACGTTGTCGACCACGATCGCACCCGCGTTCATCTCCTTGAGCTGGAGCTCGGAGTACTTCGTGGTGAGCGTCGATTCCTCCTCGTTCAGCGAACGCAGGGTCTTCTGATCGGCTTCTTTCAGCTGCGCACCTGCGCGAACGAAGTCGAGGTGGTAGCGCTCGACTAGACGCAGGCTCACCGGATCGAGGCCGAGCTTCGCGCGCTGCTTGTAGAGCGTATCGATCCGCGCGAACAGCTTCGGATTCAGGTGGATATCGTCGGCGTGCTTCGCCAGCTGCGGCGCGATCTCGGCCTTGATCTTCTCCATCGTCTCGTCGTCGAGCGACTGCGACAGGTTGAAGAACACCTTCTGCGTCCGCCCCAGCAGGTCACCGGTCTTCTCCATGGCGACCACCGTATTCTCGAACGTCGGGGCGTCCGGTGACTCGGCGATGTTCTGGATCTCCGCGTTCTCGAGGCGGATGCCCTCGAGCATCGACGGCATGTAGTCCGACTCCTGGATCCGGTCGAACGGCGGCGCTTCGAGGTACAGCGTGCTCGCCGTCGCGAACGGATTCGCATGCGGTGCCGGCGGAGGCGCCGGTGTCGGTGCTGGCGAGGGCGCAGGCGCCGAAGTTCTCTCGACAGGCGGAGCGGGCTCGGTCGCCGGGAGCGCAGACTTGCCACCGCACGCGGCGACCAGGAGGAGGACAAGGGAAACGGCACGGGTCATCACGCGGCGGAGCCTACACCCACGGGCGCCAGTCAGAATGCGCCGAGCACGTGTGCGAGTAGTCCCGCGGCACCGGCGACCAGCACGCCCGCCAGCCATGTCCATCGCCGTGACCGGTTGCGCTGGAGGAGCGCCGCGCCGAGAGGCATCATCGCGACGCTCTCGCGCCGCCGCTCCATCATCGCCTCCGAGATCGCCGGCAGCTCGCCGACGACGTCGACCTCGTGACTCATGATCTCGTGCAGCGCCGACACCGCGCTGTCCTCGTGACGCAGCGGCTGCTTCTGCGCGAACACCCACTCCACCCACGAGACGAACTGCTTCTGGGTGAGCCGACCGGCGGCCGCGCGGCCGATCGCATCGCGCATGTCGCCGGCGCGCAGCCACCGGCGATCCGGATCGCGCGTGAGCGCCCGCCGCACGATCTCGTCGACCTCGCGCGGCACCTCGGGGTTCGCTTGTGACGGCGCGGGAATCGGCATCGAGCGCACGCGGTCGAGGATCTGCCCCTGCTCGGGCGCATCGAACAGCCGCTTGCCCGTCAGCAGCTCGTACATCACCACCCCGAGCGCCCACAGATCGCACCGGGCATCGAGCTTGCCCGACAGATACTCGGGCGCGACGTAGTTGAGCTTGCCCTTGATCACTCCGGCTTGACTGTGAACCGTGGACTGCTTGGTCTTCGCGAGCCCGAAGTCGATCAGCTTCACCTGCCCCGTCGTCGAGACGATCACGTTCGCCGGCGAGACATCGCGGTGCACGATGCCAAGCGGTAGCCCGAGCTCGTCGCGCAGGTTGTGAGCGTGATCGAGCGCGTCACACAGCTGATAGGCGATCTCGAGCACGACCATCACCGGGATCCGGCCGACATACTCGGCGCATCGCTCCGAAAGCTGGAGCAGCGTCGGGCCCGGCACGTACTCGAACGCGATGAAGTAGATGCCGCGCAGCTTGCCGAACTCGTACACCCGCGCGATCCCGGGATGCCGTAGGTGGCGTGCGAGCCGTGCCTCGTCGATGAACGATCCGACCAGCTCGCGCACGTTCGCGATGTGCGGGTAAAGGCGCTTCAGTGCGACGGGGTTGGACACCGCACGCGTCCGGGCGAGGTGCACGGCAGCGAGCCCGCCCGCGCCGAGTTTCTCGTAGATCTCGTACGAACCGAAGCGCTCAAGTCTCTCGGTCACGCCACCAGCATCGCATCCCTTCGCCGTCCTGCGCGAAGGTTTACTACCTGCGGTTCAAGGCGCGGGAAGCAGGACCTTGTCGATCACGTGGATCACGCCGTTCGAGGTCAGCGTGTCGGTGGCAACGATCTTGGCCTTGCGCGACCGTGCATCGGTGACCGAGAGCGTCGCGTCGATCGAGAACTTCTCGGTTTCGACGGTCGTGATCGGTGCGCCGACCGGGACGTCCGCCTTGAACACGCGACCCGCGACGACATGATAGGTGAGGACCTTGACCAGCAGCGGCTTGTTGGCGAGCAGCTGCGCCTTGGTGACCCCGAGCTCGGTCAACAGGCTCGCGAACGCCGCGTCGGTCGGAGCGAACACCGTGAACGGTCCCGCACCGCTCAACGTCGTCGCCAGATCGGCGGCGACCACGGCCTCGACGAGGATCTTGAACTCGCCCGGGGTCGCGCCCGCGAGCGCCTGCGCGGTCTCGACGATGTTCTTGTTCGCCGGGAGGATCACCTTGTCGATCACGTGGACCACACCGTTGGACGCGGTGATGTCGGTCGCCGAGATCTTCGCAGTGCGGTTGCGGCCATCCGTGATCGTCGGCGGTGTGCCGCTGTCGATCTTGAAGACGCTGCCTTCCGCGCTGGTGATCGGCTTGCCGAATGGGATCTGCGCTGCTCGCACCGTCGAGGTCAGCACGTGGTACTTGAGCACCGTTCGCAGCAGCGGCTTGTTGGTGGCCGTCAGGAGGTCTGCTCCCTTGGCCGAGGCCGAACCTGTCAGCTCCACCGCAAGGGCGTCGAAGGCTGCATTGGTGGGCGCGAACACCGTGAGCGTCCCGGGATCCGACAGGAGCTTCAACAGATCGCCGTTGTCACCCGCGAACTGGACCGCCGCGACCAACGTCGACAGGGTCGGCGTTGCCTGCGCGGTCGCGGCGATCGACACCGGACCTGCCGGAGGAGCATCCACTGGCGGGGTGGTGGTGTTGTTGTCGTCCCCGCATGCGGAGACCAGGGCGAGGGAGGCGAGAAGTGACAGCGAGATGGACGAGACGAGCGAAGACATGGATTCTCCTAGGGTAAGGCGCGGCCGCCGCGCTCCCCGCGAATCGGGAGAGCACACGGTGCGTACATCTAGCTCTTCGCGCCCCACGCGCGATTGGATGCAGCGCTAGCAAATAAACCGCGGCACGCAGATCCGGCGGGCGTGCGAGCCCGCCCGCCTCAGCGGGGCAACCCGTCAGGCGCCGTTCACGTATGCTTCGCGAGCACGACGATGCGCCCGCGCTTGGAGACGACGACGCCGCCGGGCTGCTCGACTGTCACTGCGAACATCGTGAGCGCGTTGACGTGCAGCTTCGGTGAGATCGGGACGAACACCTCTCCCTTGGAACCGACGTCGAACACGCCACCATCGACCGGAAACTTGTCGTCGCGCGAGCCGTCGAAGATCCACAGCTGATACTGGAGCTTCGTCCGATCGTTGGGCGCCAGGCCGACGAACCGCATATACCCCTCCTGCGCGGAGGGGCTCCACACCACGTCGCCCGAGGCGCCCTGCGCAGCCACGTCGGGCGTGGCAGTCCGCGCGATGGTCTCGGCATCCTTGGCGGCGGCGAGCAGCTTGTGACGGAGCTCCGCGGTCGTCGGAGCGGGGGGCGGCGGCACCGCGGGCGCGGGGACCTCGACGGGCACGTACTTGACGACGACCCGTGGCGCCGCTTGCGTCGTCCCTGGCCACACCCCACCGCGAGCGCGAGGCTAGCGGCGGCGGCCGCCCAGGGCAGCCAGGCGGCCGTGCGACGGCGGCGGGGTCTGGGCAGGGTCGGCGTCTGTGCGGCCGCGATCACGCGACGCGCGAGCGCCTCGGGCATGGGCTCGATCGTCGCGACGAACGTCGGTTCGGACGCGACTTCCGGATCGAACCGCGCTGCGCTCTTCCACAGATCCAGAAAGATCTCCTGCACGGCATCCTCGGCATCGGTGAGCTCGAACCGGCGCGCGATCGACCACACGAGACCACCATATCGCTCGACGCACGCCCGCATCGCGGTCTCGTCACCTGCCGCCACGCGCTCGAGGAGCGTCGTGATCGCGGGGCTAACCACGGCGGCAAACTCGGACATCACAGCGGGGTGAGCCAGGGCAGGAAGGACAACCACGCCAACGCTTACCGAGAACTTTCGTTCGCGGCCGGGATGTGGATGCACAAATCGTCATGGCTGCCGTACGTCCGCGTTATGCCACGTCGGCGTACACGGAATTCGTGCGTTCGTAACATTTGGTCACTCGACCAAACATAATGATTGACCTCGGCGCGCGGGTCGGGCAGCTTGTTGGTCAGATGACCAAGCCGTCCGTCCGCGAGCGCTCTGACGACGGCGTGCTGCAGGCCGCCGCCCGGCAGTTCCGCGAGCAGGGCTATGCGGCCACGACGCTGCGTGACATCGCGCGCGGTGCACGCATGCTGCCCGGCAGCCTGCACTATCGGTTCCCGACCAAGGAAGACATCCTTTCGGCGCTCATGGAGCGCGCGATCGATCGCCTGATCGCGGGCGTGCTCGCCGCGAGCCAGGCCGCCACCAATCCGCTCGAGCGATTGCGACTCGCGATGGTCGAGCACGTGCGAATCCTGCTATCGCCGGAGGACTCGGTCTACGTGCTGCTCTACGACTGGCGCTCGCTGTCACCGGCGGCAGGGCGCGCGATCGCCAAGCACCGCGAGCGTTACGAGCAGTTCGCCGATGAGTTGCTCGCGCAAGCGGCGGAGTACGCGGTGCCACATCCCGGTGTCGATCTGTACCTGTTGCGCCAGTTCAGCTTCGGCGCGGCGAACTGGGTTGCCCAGTGGTACGACCCAAAAGGGCGCTACACGCCAGAGGCAATCGCAAACGCGTTCTTCCTCTATCTCAGTTCTGGAACGTTGCAGATGAAAGAAGGAGCCTGACGATGTCGCTCGTGAAACTGCTCGAGAACATGAGGGTCAATGCCCCGCACGTCCGCGATGCGGCGGGCCGAGGCAATCTCGCCGTCCTGAAGTCGATGCTCGGCCCTGCCTGGCGCGGCTTGATCAAGCAGGACGCGAAAGGCCATCACCAGACCGCACTCCCCGTGTCGCACGACGTCCACTTCGACTGGCAGTACCAGCGCGATCGTCCCGAGATGGGGAAGCTGTACGAGGCAGCGAAGGTGTCGCAGTGGAACGCGACGACCGACGTCGACTGGTCGACCTCGGTGGACCCCGATGATCCAGACCGCCCACTCCTGCCGGACAGCTACGTGCCCGTCAAGGGCTTGCCGATCTGGGAGAAGCTGTCGCGCAAGGAGAAGAACAAGCAGATCCACGCCATCACGAGCTGGATGCTGTCCCAGTTCCTCCACGGCGAGCAGGGCGCGCTGTTCGCCGCGTGTCAAGTCACGACGGCCGTGCCGTGGCTCGACGGCAAGCTCTATGGTTCGACGCAGGTCGTCGATGAGGGCCGCCACGTCGAGGTGTTCCACGGCTACCTCACGCGCAAGCTCGAGAAGCTCTACGAGATCAACGACAACCTGTACGTCATCATCGATGCGCTGATGACCGACTCGCGGTGGGACGTGAAGTTCCTCGGCATGCAGATCATGATCGAGGGTCTCGCGCTCGGCGCATTCGGCACGCTACGCAAGATGACGCGCGAACCGCTGCTGAAGGAGATCCTCAAGCTCGTGATCACCGACGAAGCTCGGCACGTTCACTACGGCGTGCTGTCGATTCAGGAGTTCGTGCAGAAGGGCATCAGCGAGCGCGAGCGGAACGAGCGCGAGGACTGGGCGTTCGAAGTCGCGTTGCTGCTGCGCAACCGGTTCCTGGCGCACGAGTTCTATGACGAGTTCTATGCGCACGCGATGACGCGCAAGGAGTGGGATCAGATCGTGCTCCGCTCGGACATGATGGAGATGTTCCGCAAGACGATGTTCAAGCGGATCATTCCCAACCTGAAGCGGATCGGCCTGCTGAGCGACCGAGTGCGCCCGCACTACGAACAGTACGGTCTCCTCGACTTCGAACATGGCCGCGCCGCGCCCGACCTCACCGCTCAGGACCTGATCGACGACGCCGCATAGCGTCGCGCGAGCTCGCGTCGAGCTCGGTCGTCACCCTCGAACATCCGGGATCGTGCCCTTCGAGACGCGCCGCGCGGCAACCCGCCCCCGCCCGAACGTCAGGCCACGATCTGGCCCACGTTCGCCTGAGCGGGTGCTTCCGACTCGTAACTCTCGCACTGGCCAAACAGCTCGGCCACCGCGGCCGCGCTCGGACGCAGGCCCGGCTGCATGGAGAGGCACGCATCGAGCGCTGTGATCAGGCGTGGCGGCGCGTCTCGCCACGCCGAGCACACGGAGCTTGGCAGCGGCACGGTTCGCCCCTCGAGCAGCGCGAGCACGGGTGCCTCCAGAAACGGGCGAGAACCAGCGATCAGCTCGTAGGCGATCACACCGAAGGCGAACATGTCCGCTGCGGCGGTGAGCATTTCGCGTCCCACGGTGACCTCGGGTGCCATGTATGCGGGGGTTCCCGGGAAGTGCCCGGTACGCGTGAGAAAGCTCGATCCAGATAGAGCCGGCACCGAGCGCGGCGTGTGTTCGGGCGCGAGTTGCTGCGTCGCATGTTCGGAGGCCCGCTGCGGTAACAACCGCTCCGTCACCGCGTCCCTCCGCGATACCAGCGCGTCCGCGGCCTCGACGGACGGCTTCTCGACCGGGGCGAACGGTTCGGTCTCGGGCTGCAACGAGATCCCAAAGTCGGAGATCTTCACGCGCGGCACGCCACCATCGTCCGAGGTCAGCAGCACGTTGGCAGGCTTGAGATCGCGGTGCACGATCCCGCCGCGATGCAGGGCGGCGAGGCCCTCGGCGATCTGGCGGAGCACCGGCAGAACCCAGCGGATATCGCCGTAGCGAGCGCGGTGCTCGAGCAGCGACGTGCCGTCGACGAGCTCCATCACGAGGAACAAGAATCCGGCGGAAGCGACGTCCACATCGACGACGGCCACGATGTTCGAATGTGACATCGTCGAGGCCATCTGTGCTTCGCGTGCGAGCCGCGCCAACGACTCTCCGTGCACCTCGCGCGGCAACTTGAGGGCGAGCCTCCGGCCGTCACCGATGCGCGTCACTTCGTAGATGATCCCCATCCCTCCGGATCCGATCGGACGCTCGACCCGGTATCGACCCTGGATGATCTCTCCGACCCTCAGCGCTCGCGCGGGCAGGCGCTTTGCGTTCGCCAGTACGACCGCGGCGTAGATCTGTGCAGCCCGATCTGCGATCTGCCGGCGAAGCTCCTGGTTGAGGAGCTCGATCGCGGAGCGCCCGGCCTCCAGCTGGCTCACGCGATTCGCGAGCTCGGCATTGAGGTCGTCACTGTCCCGTAGTGAATGAATATGTTGCTGGCTGAACAGTAGCGACATGCACAGCGCAAAGAATCCCAGCCCGATGCTCGCGAGGCGGACGCCACCCAGCGGGTCCCCGAGGCCGACCCACCACACAAAATCTGGAAGGCCCGTACCGAGCAGCACCAGCCACGAGATGAGCACGTAGAGCGCGCTACGCCGATCCGCGTTACGCCGCACCAGGCGCAGGCACATCGCAACCTGGTAGCAGACGACGATCGACGAGAACACGACGGTCGTGATACCGACCATCAGCGTCGCCTCGAACGGACCGCTGAATACGAGCGAGACGAGGCACACGACGGAACACATTGCCGCAAAGCCTCGCCATGGGCGCCCCAGGCGAAAGAAATCGTGAGTGAACTGAATCGATACCAAGCCTGCGATCGAGAGCGTGATCGCGAGCACCGGAGTGTCGTAGGTGCCGAATACCCGCTGCGTCCAACCCGCGACGTACGCTGGATAGAACGCTGCAATCAACCCTTGTACACCAAACGACAGATAGGGCCGCCGCCGTCGATCAGCCAGGTAGGTCATGACGGACGTGAGGCCGATCTGAAACAGCGCGATCAAGGCCGCAGCGCTCGCCAGCAAATTGAACACGTAAACGGCGGTCGCGGAGGCGTCGCTCGCGCCGGCCGGCAGGATGCGCGGCACCGTGCCCCACCACGCGCTTTGCGTCCAGCGATGCTCGATCACCAGCTCGAGATCGAGGACACCGTCGCGGGAAGCGTCGGGCCCGATCCACCACGAGTGCGGACCGCGCCGGCGATAGCCCGACGCATCCGCCGAACTGAGGTCCGGAGCCTCGCTTCCATCGACGCGTAGCCGAACGACCGCACCAAACTCCGGCACCACGAGCTGCAGGGAGTGGCCTTGCCATTCAGCTGGGACCGCGACACGCGTGCGCAGCCAGTAGCGGCCCGCGCTGGCTCCGACGCGGCCATCATCGAGCCGTGTCGGCAAGGTCACCGGCGTGGACTGCGTTGCGTCTTGCTCGCGGACCAGCTGCCACTCGGGGACCTGCAACGGAGTCGTGCCGGAGCATGCTGCGACGCCGATGACGAGCGGGATCGTCAGCCAGGCCCGCCCCGAACGCATCTCCTGATCTACCACGAGCTCGCCCGTTTCAGACGTGGGTTTACTCGACGCGTACCTCACCGTTACCTCGGAGAACCTCGGCAGATTTCGTCACCCTGGCCACCGAGGTTTGCCGCTCGTGAATGCCCAGGTGGACTCGTAGATCTCGGCGCGGGCCGAGCGTCGGATAGCGAAGCCCGATCACTCGGGAGCTTGAACAGCGATCGTCGTCATCCTCCCCGGCGATGGTGGCACCTGCCACGACACGCGATGCATGCGACGACGAGAACCGCGGATGTGCGCATCGGCCTACTCGACGATAATGACGCCCTTCGTCATGTCCATGCTGCAGACGTAATCGAGCTTGCCGGCCTTCGCGAAGGTCATCGCGATCTCGACCGGCTTGCCGAGCGGAAGCTCGCGCTCGAGCGTCTTGCCACCATCGAGCTTGAGCACGACCGACTTTGCACAGGTCTCCTCCGTTGTGCGCGTGAAGACGAGCGTGACCGGCTTGTTCGCTGGAACGGTGATCGTGTCGGGCTGGAAGCCACGCTTGGTCACGGAGACTTCGATGCGCGGAGTGGCCTTTGGCGCCGGCGCATCGGCGAGCGCCGAGCCTGCGAGAGCCACGGGGAGGAGGACAGCCAGGAACTTCATGGAGGGCCTTGATGGTCCGAATATTGCGACGTTGACCGCTCGGCCCGGTCGGAGGTTCCGGACCGGCGCGACGATGCAGGCCGTTCGAGGCTCGCGCGTGACGTGGTTTCGACGGTCCGAACCCCGAACCGTCCCGACTTCACGCCCGCGTAGGCGGACGACGCAAGAACTGACCCGGGCACCGAGCCATTTGCGCGTGATCTCCGCGGCGGTCAGTCGTCATCGTCCTTGTCGGCGGCGACCGCAGGATGCGCACCGGCCTTCTCCGCCGCTTCCCAGGCCTCCGTCCACGAGGTGATCTTCGCGAGATCACCACCCCGCACCGAGCCCGGCTTGTCGAACGGCATCGTCGGCTTCTTCCCGCTGACCCCGAGGACGTCACGGATCGTGAAGCCGATGGTTCCCGTGTGATGGCCGCCGGGCGGATACGTATCCAGATTGAGTGGTCGAGCTTCTTGTTCGCGGACTTCTTCCCGGCCTTCGTATGGCATGTGGCGCACGACCTGGTGAACACCGGCCTGGCCGTCTCCCACGCCGAGGTCTCGGCAGCCAGCAGGTCTGCGTTCACCTTGCCGTGTCGGGCTTCGGCGGCTCGGCGGGCTTCTCGGGCGCCGCCGGCGCCGGATCACCCATGACCGCCCAGGTCGTCTGTTCCGCGCAGCGGAAGCAAGCTACCTTCATGGATGACATCGACGACTGTATCGCTCCATACGGCGGCGGCTCTAGATCTATGCTAACCGCGTCGCCGATCCCGGTTTGAATCCGCCCTCGCCGAGCACGCATGTCTGCACTCACCCCCGAGGACGATCCTCCGGAGGTGGCTTCTGCCGCTTCCGACTTCTTCGAGATGTCGCTCGATCACCTGTGCGTCACCGCCTTCGACGGCTCGTTCGTACGCGTGAACCCGTCATGGACGAGGACCCTGGGCTGGACGCCGGAAGAGCTGATGTCGAGGAACTCGATCTCGTTCGTCCATCCCGACGATCGCGCGGCCACCCTTGCAGGTCGTGCGCGACTGCACCAGGGCCGTGCGCTCGGGCCCCTGATCAACCGTTATCTGTGCAAGGACGGTTCGCATCGGTGGTTCGAATGGCGGTCGATCGCCCAGCTCGACCGGCGGGTGGTGTACGCCGCAGCGCGCGACGTCACTGAGCAGAAACAACTGGAGGAGAGTCTCCGCTCGTCACAGGAGCAAGAGGCGCAACTCGAGCGACGGCTACTGCTTGCGGATCGGATGGCCTCGATCGGAACTCTCGCGGCAGGCGCCGCGCACGAGATCAATAACCCGCTCGCGGCGATCGCGGCCAACCTGACGCTAATCCTCGAGGAGCTCGGCGTGCTTCGGCTCACGATCCCGCCCGAACAACTCGCGGAGCTGACGCAGATGGCGACCGACTCTCGGACCGCAGCCGAGACGATCCGCAACGTGATCCACGGGCTCAAGACGTTCTCGCGCGCGGCAGACGAGCAGCGATCGGTGATCGACGTTCGCAGCGTGCTCGAGCTCTCGCTGAGCCTGACCTCGCATCAGATCTCGCAACGTGCGCGCCTCGTGACCCACTACGGCGCAACGCCGCCGATCCATGCCGACGCGGCGCGTCTCGGGCAGGTGTTCGTCAACCTGCTCGTCAATGCATGTCAGGCGATCCCCGAAGGCGACGTCCCGGCGCACGAGATCCGGATCAGCACGTCGACCGATCGATCCGGCCTCGCCGTGATCGAGATCCGAGACACGGGCCGCGGGATCCCGGCGGCCTCGCTCGCGCAGGTGTTCGATCCGTTCTTCACCACGAAGAAGATCGGTGAGGGCACCGGGCTCGGTCTCTCGATCTGTCATAACCTCGTGAGCGCGATCGGCGGGTCGATCACGGTGACGAGCGAAGCGGCCCGCGGGACGACATTCCGCGTCGAGATCCCGGCGGCAGTTGCGGCGCCCGTAGATGCCGGGGCCATGACCACCGGCATCCGCGTGCCCTCGGCCGTCCGCGCCAACGTGCTCGTCGTCGACGATGATCCCGTACTGGGGGCCGCGATACGCCGAGTCCTCCGGGACCACTCGGTGACCGTGGTGACGGCGGCGGCGGCGGCGCTCTCGAGACTCGACGCGGGCGAAAAGTACGACGTGATCCTCTCGGACATGATGATGCCCGAGATGTCGGGGATGGAGTTTTATGGGGAGCTGGTGCGGCGGCATCCAGATGATGCCGCGCGCGTCGTCTTCATCTCGGGCGGAACCTTCACCGCCGGAGCGACTGCGTTTCTCGCGCAGGTTCCAAACGAGCGCCTCGAGAAGCCGTTCCCGCTGGAGACCCTCCGCGCGCTGATCCGGCGGTTCGCCAAATAGACGTGATGCGGGGAGTCCAAGGTGCGGTGGAACGGGCGCGCGACACCTGTTCGCGGCTCAGATCTCGACGTGAAGCCGCAACGATCCGACGACGACGGGTCCACGATCTCGATTGTATCCGGGTCGTTCGATCATCTGGACGTCGACCGCGGGGAACACACCGCGATATGCGCGTGCTGTATAATAAATCTCCGCGATGTCCTCTCGCCCATAGCGAAGGCTGCCGTCCCCGAGAAGAAACCCTTTACCACCAAGCGCCAGATACTCGCGATGTGGCCCGGAGAGCCCGCTCGAAACGACAGCCACGCCCAGCTTGTCCGCGGGCCGATGCCAGTGCGTACCGCGAAGGTCGCCACCGAGCGTCACCGAGTTATCGATCTCGGTGTATGCGAACGACTCGTTCTCGCCATCGCTCCAGCCGAGGCGGGCGAACACTCGCGCGTCGCGGGTGAGTTCCTGCTCGCCGTTGAGCCCAAGGCCGTACTTGAGCCGTCCTGCGGCGCGCGACGCGGTCACGTCCGGGGTTGGATCGGCTCCACTTCGGAATGCATCGATTGCATCCTGGTATCTGCCCATCCGTGCCCGATTCAGGAAGCCGAGCACACGGACGATTCCGGGATGTCCTGCAACGTTCCCGTGAAGCTCGAATTCGACGTTCTCCCCGCGCGCGTGTGCAACTGCGAAGTCGTACTTGATGCCGTTGGCGACCGTGGGCATCAACAGTTCGCCGATTCGAATCGCGAACCTTGGCTCGATGTATTCGACGATCGCTCCTAGCGTGTAGCCTCTCGTGTCAGCTGCGTAGTCATAGGCTCCATTGTTATCGATGGCCCAGTTCATGAACTGAAGATGGCTGTCGGTGCCGATCGAGTTGACATCGAAGCCGTCGACGGTCGAGAGCTTGCCTGCGCGGATCTCGATTCGATGCGTCGGCACGCGGCGGAACAGCCGGAGCGGGTTTCGCTCCTGGGTTACCCACTCGTTCGTGAGCGGGATCATCTGGTCGATGAACGCCCGGCCGACGTACGGCGTCGGGCCGAGCGTGGGATTGCGAACGACGTCGAGGTTGGTGAAGCCTGCAACGCCAAGGGCGTCAGATAGACCGCTCCCACCCGCCGATTCCCCGGTCACCACGAATGCGGTCGTGCATGTCAGCTCGAGTCCGGCGAAGACGGTTCCCACCAGCGACAGCTTGTGGTGATCGTCCGGTCGGAGACTGTTGTCGCCTGCGTACGGTGAGGAAAATCCGGGCTGTGCCTGCTCGATCGCATTGAGCTGGGCCGACAACCACCACCGCGCGTCGGGGTGGTCTACCAGGTACGCGTCGTCGGCGTGCGCTCGGCCGCTCGCTACGAGCACCAGCCCGAACGCTAGGAGGATCGGCATCGCGGAGCTGTTCTTCACGGGTGGATGATCGCGGCGAGCGGCCCGGGTTGCAACGGCTCGCCGTGAGCCTCGGTCCTATTCAGAGATCCCGAGATATCATTGAGCTGGCTCGCCACCGTGTTCCGAAACAAAATTGCAACGCCTGACCGCACGCGGAGCGCGAGCCAGACATACACTTCACAGCCGGTCTGCGACCTGGCCGTTCACATAGGCGGCGACCCGAGCGCTCTCGTTGGCGACCCGCTGTACGATCACGCGAAGGTCACCGTGGTAGGCGAACGCTTGACCGCGTAGCTCTCATCCGTCATCCGGCTCGAGCGCGCGGTGGTAATGCCCGGAAGACCGGCGGCGCAACTCCGGTCGTTGCTACATGAAACCACTCGGTATAGCATACCATATGGTTTTCGTTGACCGGTCGCCCCGGCTCGACCTCGTCTTCCATGCGCTGGCTCATCCGGCGCGACGCGCGATCGTTCGCCAGCTCTCTCTGGGCGAGCGCAACCTCAGCGAGCTCGCGTC
>JAYUVX010000014.1:0-7950 GCA_043753855.1 Myxococcales bacterium
GGCTCGCACCGTGATCGCTGGTGGCGATCATCGCCCACGCACCGGGGCCGACCTTCGCGTCGAGCACGCCGAGGAAGGCCTCGAGGCGGCGATCCGCACGCAGCAGCGCATCCCACGCCTCCCACGACTCGTGGCCCCACGCGTGGCTGATGTAGTCGTTCGCGGACAGGCTGACGACCAGCAGATCCGGAACGTCGTCGGTGCCGAGCCCTTCCGCATCGAGCGCCGCGGTGGCGACCTCGAGCACCAGATCGTTGCCGAGCGGTTCCGCGTAGAGAGCCTGCGCGGGATCCTTGGTCGCGGTGGGATCGTGCGGGAACGTCGCGCCGAAGCCGCGATCTCCGAGCTCGCCCGGCGCCGCGTCGACCACACCCGATAGCGCCGCGATCCGGTCCGGATCGAGGGGCGTCCACACCTCCCTCAAGCGCGGACCGATCGGGTGACTGCGGTTGTACGCCGCGAGCCACGGAACCGGCGCCGTGCTCGTCCACGCGACGGTCTTGGCGTCGTACCAGATCGGCGTGCCCGCATGACCTAGCGGGAGGATCGATGCGCGATCCTCGAGGCTGACCGCCACCGCCTTGCCGGCCACCGCGCGCGCCGCGTTCGCCGCCTTCATCGCATCACCGAGTGCCGGGACGCGCAGGTACGCCGAGGTCACTGCCTTGTTCGGATCACGCACCGACTCGACCATCACCTGCGCATCGCGATCCCACCACGAGTTGCCGATGATGCCGGTCACCGACGACGGCGCGCCGGTGCCGAGCAGCGAGTGCCCGGGCGCGGTCGTCGTTGCCGCCGAGGGATGCTGGCCGACGTGCCACTCGCCCTCTCGAAGCAGGCGATCGAAACCTCCGGTGAGCGCGGCGCGCTTGGCCATGAACGACCACGCCGGGAGCTGATCCACGACAAGCAGCACGACGAGCCTGGGCGCGGCGGTGCCCGGCGGCAGCGTGCCCGGGACCGGCACTGCGACGACCGGTTGCGGTGACAGCCGGAGCGTGCGCGATGGCGCAGGGCACGCGGCGAGCACGGCGAGTGCGAACAACGCTCGGGTCATCGACGGAGGCCTGTTGTAACGCCAGACATGGTCCCGGGCCTTGTCGTCAACGCCATGAATGACATATCCAGGTCAACAAAATGATCCGCACGAAAGTCCTCGGGCTGGGGAGCTACGTCCCCGATCGCGTCGTCAAGAACGACGAGATCGCGTTCCTCAACGACCAGCACGTGCGGCAGGACACCAAGCAGTGCGAGACCGACGACGAGTGGATCCAGCGCCGCACCGGCATCGTCGAGCGGCGCTACGTGCCCAGCGATGGTTCGGTGGCGACCAGCGATCTGGCGCTCCATGCGGCCAAGCGCGCGCTGATCGACGCGAACCTCGAGCCCAACGACATCGACTGCATCATCCTCGGCACGCTGTCGCCCGACATGCACTTTCCGGGTACCGCGGTGTTCCTCCAGCACAAGCTCGGCATCTCGCAGAGCGGCTGCGCGTGCTTCGATATTCGCCAGCAGTGCTCGGGCTTCGTCTACGGCCTGCAGATGGCCGACGCGTTCATCAAGACCGGGATGTACCGGCGGATCCTGCTGGTCGGCGCCGAGCTGCACAGCCACTCGCTCGACTACTCCACGCGCGGTCGTGACGTGACGGTGCTGTTCGGGGACGGGGCCGGCGCGATGGTGCTCGGCCCGATGGAGACCGAGGATCCGCGCGCGGGCGTGATGTACACGTCGGCGCACGCGGATGGTTCGGGCGCGATGAGCCTGTACCTGAAGATCTTCGACATCTCGAAGTCGCCGTACATCGACTACGATTCGCGCAACCGCGACGAGAACCAGACGATGTACCCGCAGATGGACGGCAAGCGGGTCTACCTCAACGCGGTGCGCGGGATGGTGATGTCGACGCAGGAGGCGCTGCAGAAGACCGGGCTGACCTGGGATGACATCCAGTGGTTCGTGCCGCACCAGGCCAACCTCCGGATCAACGAGAAAGTGGCGGAGGTCGCGAAGATCCCCGCCGAGAAGATCCTCAACTCGATCCAGTTCTACGGCAACACCACCGCGGCCACGGTGCCGCTCACGATCGATCACTGGCGCCAGCAGGGCAAGGTGAAGCGGGGTGACAGGATCCTGTCGAGCGTGTTCGGCTCGGGCTTCACCTGGGGCGCGACGATCTTCACCCTGTAATTTCCAGGTCTTGCCAGCTCTCGGATTCCCGAGGTTCGCGCGCGATTGCCGGGCAGTGATGTCAGATCGCCGACGCAGCCCGCGGCGTAGGTGGGTGAAATCTCGTGTGGTCCGCTGCGTGCACGGACGCGCAGCCATGACTCGCGTGGCTTCGCTGATCGTCGCTCTGGCACTGGTCCCGGGCTGTTCGCTGTACTTCAACGGCGAGGAGCCGGCCGCAGGGGGAGCTAGCACCGATGCCGGCAGCGCGACGGAGCCGATGCCGACCGGCTCGTTCACGCTGAGGAAGACCCGGGCGATCGCGGGCGAGCTCCCGGTGGTCGGCATCGATTCGGATCATGCCGGTGGGCTGTGGATCGCCTACCGCGTCCAGACCGGCGACTACTACGCGCTCGCGGACGTGCGCGTGGTGCACCTCGATGCGAGCGGCACCAAGGTCGCCGAGTTTCGCTACAACGACGAGTACACGAAGGTCAGCGGCCTCGCGTTCTCTGGCGATGCGATCTGGCTGAACTACGCGTCGACTGGCACCGGCAACAATCACATCCGTAAGCTCGACCCTGCCACCGGCGAGCGGATCGGATCGTTCGCCACCGAGATCGGCATCGTCGATCTCGATATCCACGGTGACGAGCTCCGGCTGTCGAACCTGTGGAACCAGGTGATCTCGATCGATCGCACCACCGGCGGCGAGCTGTGGCGTACGCCGATCACCGCATTCGAGGCCAGCACGCAGCGCGGCATCGCATCGACTGCGCAGGACACGCTGTGGGTCGCGTCCTGGATGACCAACCGGATCACGCTGCTCGATGCCAGCCACCACGTGATCGGTTCGGGAACCACCAGCCTGCTCGACGGCCAAGGGAACGGCTTCGATAGCCTCCACCTCGCGTGGGACGGCAGCGAGCTGTTGATCGTGATCAACAATCAGATCGCCTGGCTCGCTCCGCAGAACTAGGCAGGCGCTTCGATGAATGTAGGCGCGGGTCGCACGCCACGGACGTGCGAGTGGATTGACGTTGCCCCCCGCGGGCGCGATCCTGAGCGGGTGGGAATCAAGCGCCTGATCGGTGGACTGTTCGTATGCTCCGCGGCCGTGATCGCCGCGTGCTTCGGTGGCGCGCCACGGGAGAGCGCCCAGTCCGAGCTGCTGCTGCAGGCCGGGACCAACTCCTACGACTTCGGTACCGTGCCGGTGGGGATGACGGGCTCGTCTGGGGCCTTCCTGATCACGGCGCAGGGCCTGAGCGATGACGACACGATCATCGATATCTACGAGAGCTGTGGCGACTTCGGTCTGGTGCTGAACCCGGCCCCGCAGGGCTATCGGGTCGCGGCGTGCGAGGTCGGCTCCGCGTCCGGCGGCAGTGGAACCGGTAGCAGCATGTGCGTTCCGACCTCCTACTCGTTCTCGGCGACGTTCACGCCGACCAGCGGGTTCCCGTCGAGCTGCACGGTGCATGTCGATTACATGCCGACCGCCGGCGGCCTGTTGCAGACGTTCCCGATCACGCTGAACGGTACCGGCATGACCGCGGCGAACTCGCTGACGCTGTCGCCTCCGAGTGGCTCGACGTTTCCATACTTCGACATCCCGGTCGGCCAGACCTCGAGTGGCCAGACGGTGACGGTGACCAACAACGGGACCAACGCGCTCGATGTCACGGCGAGCGTGACCGGCTCGTACGTGGTGACCGGACTCGGCAGCGCGAGCTATCCGACCTACCTGCTCGGCGCGGGCTCGAGCGCGAACTATGACGTGCGCTGTCAGCCGACGGTCACCGGTCCGCAGCCGGGGAGCCTGACGTTCTCGGCGCCGGCGACGCCGCCGGTCAGCCTCGACATGACGTGCAACGGGCTCGCACCCACCTCGCTCACGGTGTCGCCGAGCCCGGCAACCTTCGGGTCCACGCTGATCGGGCGCCCACCCGCGAACGTGCCGGTCACGATCAATGCCGGTGGCAGTGGAACCACGCTCTCGGTGACGCTCACCCCGGTGGCGGGCGAGGTGACGATCGTCGGCACCAACCCGGATGGCCAGTCACTCGGCTCCGGGTCGGCGGCCACGGTGACGCTGCACTACTCCGCGGCGACCGCGCATCAGA
Source organism: Myxococcales bacterium (assembly GCA_043753855.1). Taxonomy (GTDB): domain Bacteria; phylum Myxococcota_A; class Polyangia; order Haliangiales; family Haliangiaceae; genus JABFXX01. The sequence goes on from JAYUVX010000014.1 coordinate 4,302, forward strand.
ACGGCCTGCTCGCGACCCTCACCGTGAACGGGCAGGCAGTGGCGGTCACCGGCGAGGCGCTGAACGGAACGCTCGGCGTGTCGCCCGGTACCACGATCGATTTCGGTCCGGTATGCGTCGGCGCGAGCGTGTCCCAGCCCGTCAGCTTGTACGCGAGCGATGCCGCCGACCTCACGGTCACGGCGATCACGCCGCCCGCGGCGCCGTTCACCGCAACGGCCACGCAGGGGCTCTTGCAGGGCAGTCACGCCAACCAGCTGCAGATGATGGCGGGGGTGGCGCCCGCGATGCCGGGCGAGCTCACCGGCTCGATCGTCGTTCACACCGATCTCGTGCAGCCCGCTCAGAATATCGCGTTGCTCGCCACGGCCTTGCCCGCCGGGGTCTCCCCCACACCGGATACGATCCACTTCGGCTCGAGCCGCACGCTGATGACGACGAGCTTCAAGGAGGTCATCGTCAGCAACTGCGGGACGACGCCGATCACGTTCGCATCGACCCGCATCGAGGGCGCGAGCGCTGCCGACTTCGCGGTGGTCAGCGAGCTGCCGACGGCTCCGCTCGCTCAGAGAGCGTCGACCAAGATCCTGGTCGTGATGACGCCGCACTCCAATGGCGCGAAGCAGGCGCAGCTGTTCCTCGAGCACGACGGTGGCGTGGTCACCGTGGATCTCGATGGCGCCGGCTTCGGTGGTACCGACGACAACGGCGGCGGGAAGAACACGTACTACTCCAACTGCAACGCCGGCGGAGCATCGGGGCTCGGTGGATCGCTGGCCGTGCTGGTGCTCGCGCTGCGTCGCCGCCGTCGCGCGTAGAGGCTGACGGCGATCGCGATCGCGACCGATCCGCCGTTGCCACCGCCGGTTTCGCAGCAGCCCCGGGCCGGGGCATCGCAGGCGCCGATCGTGATCGGTGGGCGCTCGTGCTCGGTCGTGCTCAGTACCCGCACGGTGCCGTCGTACGAGGCGATGACCAGCGCGCTGCCGGTGGTCGCGATACCCGCGAGCACGGGGACCTCGAGGCTCGTGCGCCACAACACGTCGCCGGTGTGGAGGTCGAGCGCGGCGAGGTGACCGCCGGTGTCCACAGCCCACACGATGTCGCCGGTGATCACCGGCGAGGATGCGAACCCGCGCTCGTTGCGGCCGAAGTAGTGCGTGGTGCGCAGCTCGCTCGCGCCGGCGGCGCCGAACCGCCACAGCACGCGGCCGCTGGTCGCATCGAGGCCTGCGAGGTCGCGCCACAACGTCGGGACCACGATCACGCCGTGCGCGAGGGCCGGGGTGCCGATCGTGGCGATCGCCCATTCGTAGCCGGTAGGATCGAGCTTGGTGCGCCAGCGCTGCTTGCCGGTCTCGAGCTCGAGCGCCATCACCTCGGTCGCGCCGTTGCTGAGATAGACCAGGCCGTTCGCGATCACGGGCGAGGCGCTGATCGAGTTCGCACTCTCGCCGGTCAGCTGCCAGAGCAGGCCGGCGCCGACGCGATCCCACGCCAGCACGCCGCCGAGCTCGCGATCGAACACGCCCACCGCCACGCCATCCGCGGTGGCGATCGTCGCGAGCGAGGGGAACTCGCTGTTGCCGCGCACCGGATCGCGCTCCCACATCGCGCGGCCGGATCGGGCCTCGATCGTCGCGAGCCGGCGCTGGTTCCCGACGATCAGATCGCCGTCATCCGCGACGATCGAACCGTAGGTGGTCGCGCTCTTCGACGGCAGCTCGAAGCCGAGCTCGTAGCGCCAGCGGAGCGCGCCGGTCTGCGCATCGAACCCGAGCACCGTGCCATCGATCTGGACTGCTGCGACGAGGTCGCCCTCGACCGTGGCCGCCCCGCGGATCGGCAGCGCCGATGGAGCGCGCCAGCGCAGGGCCCCGGTCTCGAGGTCGAGTGCGACCACGCCACCGCCATCGCCGCTCGCGAGATCGGTGGTGGTCAGATAGATCATCCCATGTGCGATCACGGGTGCGCCGTGCAGGACGTGACCACCGACGCTGGAGGTCCAGCGGGTCACGAGAGGGGGCGCGAGCTCGCGTGCGGAGGCGCCGGTATGCGCCGGGGTACCGCCGAGCTGTGGCCACGGCGTGCCGCCGACGGGCCTCGCTTCGGGCGTGCACACCTCGAATCCGAACGTACGCGCGACGTGCTGACCTCCCGTCGTCACGCCATCGATCGCGATCGAGTGCGGTCCCGAGCTGAGCGCGGGCGCCGCGGTGCGCCAGCTCCAGCCACCGGCCCACGCGAGCTCGATCGGCGTGCCGCAGTCGATCCGCGCGGTCACCCGGGCCTCGCCCGCCGATAGCTCGGTGGAGACGATCACCGGCCCACCCGCCGGCGGCACGCACTGGCCGCGCGCCGGCGCGACGAGCTCGATCCCCACGCGATCCACCGTGGTGCGATGTTCACTCGAGAGCACGCCGTGGTCGATCGTGATGGCGCGGTAGCCGCCGGGGGTGAAGTCCAGGCCGCCCATCAGCATCGGCTCGGTGTTCACCTCGATCAGTCCGTCGTGATCGATCACGCGATTGGTGTGGGTGTGGCCGCTCAGCACGTAGGGGACGCCGAGCTCGTGCAGGCCGGCGACCACCGCGGGGCTCGGAGGTCCATGCGTCATCGCGACCACGGTCCGCCCGGGTGCGACGAACGACAGATCGCGGTGGAAGAACGCCACCGCGTCCGCATCGCGCAGCGCCATGTTCCACACCAGGAAGTGGATGCCGCCGAGATCGAAGCTGTAGTTGTCGGGGCCGTAATGATCGCGCCACGCGCGACCGCCGTCGTACCAGTCGTGATTTCCGGGGACCGGGACGAACGGCACGTCGAGGTTCGCGAGCAGCTGATCGACCAGACCGAACTGCACCGGCGTCGTGTTCTGCGTGACATCGCCGAGGATCGTGAAGAACGCGGGGCGTGGATCGCGCTCGGTCGCGATCCGCGAGGCGTCGCCGAGGTCATCCCAGAACGGCTGGACAAACGACGTGTGCGAGTCCGAGGCGGCGACGAACGTGAGCGGTCCGGACGTCCTCGCCGCGAGCCGGTGCAGCGGGATCTCGATCGCCGCCTTGCCGTCGAGCTTTGCCCACGCGGGCCCGGGCCGGAACCCATCGGGGACCGAGACCCACGCGATGCCGTTGTCGCCCTCGAGCATGAACGCACCGCGGTCATCGGTGACGAGAAACAACGTGGTCCCGATCCCGACCACGGCGCTTCGAACTCCCGGCTCGTTCGGGCTCCGGGTGCCGTTGCCGTCGACGTCGTCGAACACGATTCCGCGGATCGTGCGCGCCTGCGCCACGGACCCGCCCGTGACGACGAGCGCGAGCGTTACGGCCACCAGCCCGCACGGGTTCACGCGGCGGAGGATCCCATACGTGACGGGGCTTCGGGTACCGTGGACGAGCTGTCGATCTGCGATTGCTGTTCAACGGATCGCGCATTGCATACCTGCCCCGCCGTGAAGCATCTAACGTCCATGCAGCGTCGGCCCCACGTCGTGATCATCGGCGGCGGCTTTGGCGGCCTCGCCACCGCACGCGCGCTCGCGGGTGCGCCGGTCAACGTCACGCTGCTCGATCGGCGCAACCATCACCTGTTCCAGCCGCTGCTCTACCAGGTGGCCACCGCCGCGCTGAACCCGAGTGACATC
>JAYUVX010000015.1:0-7937 GCA_043753855.1 Myxococcales bacterium
TACGCGCTGCGGCGGATGAACGGCAAGGGCATCACACTCGGCACGGACTTCAACGGCCTCGAGGACCGCCTGAATCCGCGGTTCGGCACGCAGGGCTGCTACGCCCGCGGCAACATCCCTAACTCGAAGCAGTTCGCGTGGGACGGATCATCGATGGTCGATGACACCTCGCAGGTTCCGTTCAACTACCGCCCGAGCATCCTCGGTCTCGCGGGCGGTACGGCGGGCGAGCAGCGCGCGACGGAACTCGCGAGTTCGAGCGGCATCGCGTATGCGCACTACGGCGGCGCGGTGCCGCACAACGGCCGGTTCTGGACGCTCCTCGATCCACCGGGTTATCGCATCAACATGGCGGGCGCGCAGTTCGGGATCTCCTCGTTCGGCACGTACCAATCCAACTCGATGCTCGCGCTCAGCGGGCTGCCGCCGGTCAACGCCAACACCACCGGCAACCGCACGTTCGATCTCAACTACGACGGGCTCGCGCACTACGGGATGCTCCCCGACATGCTCCAGGACACTCGCGTCGTGGGCATGACGAACGAGCAACTCGGACCGCTGTTCCAGGGCGCCGAGGCGATCGTCGAGACGTGGGAGAAATCCTGCAGCTTGAGCAGTGCATCGGTGAACGCGCTCGGCTGCAACTAAGGCAGGTCGCGCAGCGCCGCCTCGTAGCCACCGGCGGCCGTGTACCAGGTGCGCGCGAGCTCGCCGAGGCGATGGGCCTCGGTTGGCTGCGTCGCGACGAGGCTTCGAGCCACGGCGGCGCGCACGTTCGCGAGCCGGCGCTGGAGCATGGGCACCTTCTCGCGCTCGAGGATCGCGAGCGCGGCGGACCACGCGGTAGCGGCACTCGCCGCGTCGCCGAGGCGGGTCTCGCTGCGCGCGGCGGCGACGTATGCGTCGGCTGCGCTGACGCGCGTGAAAACCTCGGGCGCCGTTGCCAAGGTCTGGCCGAGTGCGCGCAGCGCGAGGATCCCGGCGCGCGCCTCCGTGGGCGTCGCCGACATCGCCTGGAGGTACGCCGTCGCGACGGCGGCGATCTTGCGCTCGGTGTGCAGGGGATCGGTGGTCGCGTACTCGAGGGCCGCGGTGGTGGTGGCGCGGTCGTCGATCTCGTCGGTGAGCCAGGCGAGCTCGTATTCGCACCAGGCGATCGCTGCACCGTGGTTCGCCTGGTAGCGGCGGTAGGTCTCGCACGCGGAGGCGAGCCGTTCGCGCGCATGGTCGCCGTTCGCCGTGCCGAAGCCATAGACCACGTGCGCTCCGAGCGTGCTCGTGTGGCGCGGGCCGAGCACGCGATCGAACGTCTTGATGGCCTTGAGCAGTGCGCGTTCGCGATCGGCGGAGGACGCGGCGACGAGTCCGAGGTTCTGGCTGACGCACACGAGCTCGATATCGATCTGCGTGGGATCGGCGGGCAGCTCGTGTTCCGCGCGCTCGAGTAACACGCGCGCACCTTCGCGATCGCCACGCGCCAGGCGAGAGGTGCCCAGGTTGTTGTAGAGCAGCGCGCGGCCGAACACGCCGAGGGGGCCGGCGCGCCGCGCGAGCGGCTCGATCAGCGAGAGGCCATCGACGTCCTTGTCCTCCTTCGCATACACGAGGCGCGCGTACGCTTCGATCGCGGTCGCGTCATCGCCGCCTTCGATCGCGAGCTGCACCGAGCGCGCGAGCGGGACCTCGGGGTGCTCGCGCTCGAGAGCGAGCTCCGCGCGGCCCTGCACGAGCAACGCGCGCGCGATCACCGGGGCATAGGTCGTGGCCTCGGCGTCCTTCACGGCGGCTTCGGCGGCGGTGACGGCGGCGGGATCCGCGGCGATCGCGAGCACGCGCGCGTACTCGACCTTCGCGGCGGCGGCGTCCACCGCCGGCGCGACCGCGATCGATGGTGGTGCGATCTGTGCGGCGTCCTGATCGGCGCAGCGGCGTGAATCGGGGAGCGAGCGCGCCGCGAGCAGCGCGTTCTCGACGTTCGCCGGTGCCACCGCGGAGAGCAGCTCGGCGACCGCACCGAGCGCGGCCTTCGAGCGCGCGAGGCAGCCGAGCCGGCGCTCGTAGAGAGCGGGCGTCAGCTCGCTAGCCTGGTGCGCGGTGCACGCGGTGCGATGAGACGCGGCCCAGCTCGTCGCGTAGCCATCGAGATCGCGAAGCACGCCGGTGGTCTCGTCGCCGGCGTCGAGGTGGGCGCTCACCGCCGCGCGTGCGGGATCGCCCCAGGCGGTGGCGATCTCGCGCTCGGCGCCGGAGCACGGATCGATCTCCGAGCTGCGCGTCGCAGCGCGGCCGATCACGAACGCACCGCCGAGCGCGACCACCCCCAGCGCGGCTGCGATCCTTCGCCGCCGGATGGTCGCCGGATCGCGGCCGAGCGCGTGGAGCAGCTCCGCCATCGAATGAAACCGCGCGGCCGGATCGTCCTGGGTGCCGCGCACGACGATCGCCTCGATCCACCGCGGCACCTCGGGCAGCGCCTCGCGCAGCGACACGCAGAACGCGTACTGATCGCACGCGGGCGAGACCGCCTCGCCGGCCTTCTGCTCGGGCGCCATGTAGCGCGGGGTGCCGGCGCCGCGGTCGCCATCCTCGAGCTGCGCGAGGCCGAAATCGAGCACGCGCACGCGGCCATCCTCGCCGCGCATCGCGTTGTCGGGCTTGAAGTCGCGGTGCACGAGGCCGGCCGCGTGCGCCGCCGCGAGCCCCTCGCCGGCCTGGCGGTAGACGGCCACGACCTCGCGCACGGTGTGCTTCGCCGCCGCGTAGGCGCGCAGGTTCGCGCCCCGCACCCACTCCATGACGAGGAACACTTGCTCCTCGAACACGCCGACGTCGTAGATCGGCACCACGTTGGGGTGCGAGAGCTTCGCGAGCGCCTGGCCCTCGACGAGGATCCGCTCGCGCGCCGAGGCGAGCGATGGCTTGACCAGCTTGATCGCGACCTTGCGATCGAGCTCGGGGTCCCACGCGCCCCACACCACGCCCATGCCGCCGCGGCCCACGACCTCGAGCAGGTGATAGCGGCCGATCTTGACCGCCACGTTGCGGTCGAACAGCTTCGCCTTGAGCTTGCCGAGGGCGACCTCACGGTCGAGCTTGTCACGCTGCTCGGGCGCAGCGGGCAGCTCGTCATCGGGCGGCTCGCTCAAGCGGCGGGTGCGCCGCGCTTCGAGGCGCGAGGCGACGGGTACTCGAGGTACGCGAGTCGCTTGGCCTCGCGGCGCACGTGCAAGACCAGGTCGAGGATCAGGCCGGTGGCGATCGAGATGAAGGCCATCAGGATCAGACCTGTATGTCGTCGCCATCGACCATGACGTAGACGTCGGCCTCGATGTCGTTGAACATCCGGCGCACCACGTTCATCCGAGCCCCCCGACATCGCAACGATCACGCCATCAAAGAATTCGTGCCGACGGTCGCTGCTGCCCTCCACGGCGAGGTAGTCGGCATCTGGCGCCCGCTGCGACAAGCTGAGCACGGCCTTCACGAGAGGACGATAGCATACGCATCCTTCGGAGAGGCCAGCGACATCAGCAGCTGCGCCGCCTCGGCCTGGCCGTAGGCGAGCGCATCGGGATCGTCGTCAACCGCGTCGCCGTCGCGCTCCTACCGACCGCCGCGGAACCCGGCACAACCACACCGTCGCCGACCACGATGATGCTCGCACGCAGGCTCGATTGGCCGCACTGTTACGCTGGGTGTTCGGCGAGCTCGTCCCGCTGCCGGTCGAGCGAGCGAACGGCGTGGAGCCGATCGCATTGTCGGGCATGCCGGCGGCATCGACGCTCACGACGTCGGCCCCGCTCGGGACCGTGTTGACTTGGCGCCGGCGAGAAGTCCGTCTGGGACGCTGACCGATTGACAGCGTACGTGAGGTCAGGCTTCCAGCTGGTGAAGCGGCGACGGTGTTGGCCGCGGCGGAGGGTCGACTTCGCGCGGCGCTCCAGCGTGCGGAGGTGGTGGCCCGCGACGTTGAGGGAGTGCGCAACGAGCACCTGCCTATCTGAAGGCCCTGCGCCACGAGCTCCAGACTGGCACGGACGTCGACGGCTCCAGTCAGGCACGTCGCCGCGGCCGACGAGGCTGACCGCGCGTGGCGGGCCGCCGGCGCCGCCGAGATCGTCGCGGCGTACCCCTCCGGGCCCGCCGTCGCTCCCGGCGAGGTTCGCGGCCGAGGATCCCGATCTCGGCCGCGCGATCGCGATCAAGATCGTCCACCACCGCGAGGCCATGGCGGATACCAGGGCGCTGCGCGAGGGTCGCGCGCTCGCACGTCTGGCGCATCCCAACGTGGTCGCCGTCTACGACGTCGGCATCTGGTCAGGCGGCGTGTTTCTCGCGATGGAGCTCGTGCGCGGCACGACCGTCCGCGCGTGGGCCACGCCGCGGGGCTCGTGCATCGCGACGTCAAGCCCGAGAACCTCGTCGTCGGCGAGGATGGCCGGGTGCGCATCATCGATTTCGGGCTCGCGGCCGACGACACCGCCGATGGGCTGGCGGCCGTCGCCGGCACGCCCGCGTACATGGCTCCCGAGCAGCAAATGGCGGGTGCCCTCGACGCGCGCTCCGATCAGTACGCGTTCATGGTCTCGTTGTTCGAGACCATCGAGAGGAAGCGCCCGCAGCGCACGCTCGCCTTCGAGCGCGCGCCCGGTTGGTTGCGCGCGCTGATCCGGCGTGGACTGCGCGAGGTACCCGCCGAGCGCCATGCCGACATGGCCGAGGTCGCGCGGCAGCTTCATCGCGGTCTCGGGCGCCGGCGGCGGTTCGCGATCACGAGCGGATCGCTCGCGGCGGTCGCCGGAGTTGCCGTCATCGCGCTTCGCCATCCTGCCGCGACGACGCCGAGCTGCGACGGCAACCCGCGCCTCGCCGGCGTGTGGGACCCGCCGCGCAAGCAAACGATCAAAGCGGCGCTGCTCGCGGCGACGAAGCCGTATGCGGCCGATGCATGGCGCGGTGTCGAGGATGTCCTCCATCTCTACGCGGGCGCATGGGTGGCGATGCACTCGGAGGCCTGCGAGGCGACGCACGTGCGCGGCGAGCAATCCGCAGAGCTGCTCGATCTGCGCATGCTGTGCCTCGATGATCGGTTGCAAAATCTGAAATCGCTCGGGGAGGTGCTGGAGCGGTGCGGTCCCGACATCGCAGCGAGCGCACTCAAGGCCACAATCGCGCTGCCGCCTCTCGACCGCTGCAGCGACGCGGTCGCGTTGCGCGCCGTGGCACCGGTGCCGGCAGATCCCGCGGTCCGCGCACGGCTGGATCAGGCGCGCGTCATGCTCAGCGAAGCGAGCGCGCCCGCGGACCGAGGCCGGCGATGTCGCCCGCGCCAGCACCATCGTGACCGCCCTCCCCGCGCTGGGCTACGCGCCGCTCGACGCCGAGCGACTGCTGCTCGTCGCGCGATGCAAGCGCACCAGCGGCGACTTCGATGGAGCCCTGACGGCGCTGCGAAGCTCCGTGCGAGAGGCCGATGCCGGGGGCGCGGATGCCGTTCGGGTCGATGCGCTCGTCGATCTGATCGACGTGGTCGGGGTTCGCAAGGGCGAGCATGATCAAGCGCTCGAGATCGCGATGGACGCCGATGCGCTCGTGGATCGAATGGGCAAGCCCCTGCTCGCGCGCGTCTGTTCGGGGCTCGCGGCGCGGTGCTCGGTCGCAAGGGCAACAACGACGATGCGATCGCCGAGCTCGGGTGCGCGCTCGCCGCGTTCGAACAGGCACTCGGCCCCAAGCACCTGCAGGTGGCAACCACGTCCAACATCCTCGGCAACGCGGTGTTCCGCACCGGGCGCATCGACGACGCCGTGATCGCGTACAACCGGACACTCGCGATCCGCAGCGCCCTCCTTGGCGAGATGCATCCCGATACCGCCGGTGTGCTCGCAAACCTCGGAGCGGTGTTGCTCAACCGCCATGACTTCGCCGGGGCCGAGGCTGCCTACCGCCGGTCGATCAAGATCGTGACGGCGGCGCTGGGAGCGAACCATCCCGACGTGACGCTGTTCCATGTGAACCTCGGGCTCTCCTTCGTCCAGCAGGAACGCTTCGCCGATGCGCTTCCCGAGTGGGATGCGGCCCTCGCCTCCTACGCCACGCGCTACGGGGAGACCTACCACCCGGAGTACGTGCAGTCGCTGACCGGTCGTGCGCAGACGTTGCTCGGGCTCGGGCGCGCGCCCGATGCACTCGCCGCCGCGCAGCACGCGTATGAGCTCTCGCAGCTGCGGCCCGACGACGTCGATGTCGCCGCGCTCGCCGACAAGCGGTTCATGCTCGCTCGCGCGCAGTGGGAAACGAACCAGGATCGCCGGGGCGCGCTCGCCCATGCCGCCTGGGCGCGAGACCTGTGGGCCAAGCGCGGAGCGCTTGAGGCCGACGAGCTGGCCGAGGCAGACGCCTGGCTATCCCGGCGTCGTTGATGGGTCACGCGCGTAAGAGCGAGAAGCGCCGCAAGTCGACCAAGCTACCTCCGCCGCTGCCGCCGGACCCCGTCGACCCGACGACGATCCCGACGACCCGCGCGAAGGCCCGCGCACAGCGCCGCGCGGCGATGCCGACCGAGACCGTCGAAGTTGCCGTCCCCGCCGGCGAGCGCACCTGTCCGGTCTGCCCTGACCAGCGCACTCTCAAGCCGAGCGGCGCCAGCACCAGCGAGGTCATCGACTTCGTCCGCGCACATCAATGCCCTCGCGTCGGCCCGCGCCGAGATGGCGAACGGAAGCGATGCGGCGAGCGAGCCGGTGCAACGAATTGCAGTGCGCGTGCGCGCGCTGGTTGACGCGATCACCGCCGGTGATCCCGAGATCGAGGCTGCGCTGGTACGGATGTACCGCGAGGATCCCTCGATAGAGCAGTGGGTCGAGCCCGAGCTCGCCACCTACATCGGGCGGGCGACGCGGCGGTAGCTGCGCACGGATGGTTCAGGCACCAGGGACGTTGCTTGACCGATCGCTTTCCTGACCATAACCTGACGGTATGGACTATCGGCAGGTCATCACGCTCGAGCCTGGCAAGCGCGGGGGAAAACCGTGCATCCGGGGCCTGCGTATCACCGTGTATGACGTGCTCGAGTACCTCGCGTCCGGCATGTCGGAAGAGCAGATTCTCGCGGATTTCCCCGACCTGAATCGTGACGACATTCGCGCATGTCTTGCATTCGCCGCGGATCGCGAGCGCAGACTCGTTTCGATTCCCGCTGCTTGAGCCCGGTGGGTGAGGCTGCTCTTCGACCAGAATCTCTCCTCGCGGCTCGTGCGCATGCTCGCCGATCTGTACCCGGATTCAGTGCACGTCCGTGACGTTGGACTCGCCAGTGCCGACGACGTCGCGGTGTGGGAGCACGCGAAGCAGAACGCACTGACGATCGTTTCCAAGGATGGAGACTTTCACCAGCGCAGCTTCTTGTACGGCCACCCACCGAAGGTGATCTGGATCAGGCGCGGAAACTGCTCGACGTCCCTCATAGAGCGCATGCTTCGCGACCATCACGCTGATAACGTCGCATTTCTTGCCGATCCCGACGCCGCTTTTCTCGCGCTCTCATGAGCAACTGAGACGCGGCGCGCGCAGAGGTCAGTCGACCGCGACGTAGCCGGCCTTGACGAGTGCGTCGTATTCGTCGATCGCGCTGCATCAACCCCGTCTTCCCGAACTGCGGTGCTGATGGCAGCCTGAGTGCGTGACCCTCGCGCCGCTCTCAGCTCGAAGCCGTCTGCTCCGCCGTGGGAAGCAGCTCGGTCGGGACGGTGAGTGGTCCCAGCTCAGCCTCGAGCTGAGCAGCGTCGAGGCGGGCGCTGATGGCACGCCAGTATTTCGGAGCGAGCTCGAGGTAGCGCGCCTTGGGCCAGTGGGGCAGGACTCGGAACAGATCGCGCAGGTAGGCCTCGGAGTCGAGGCCATGGAGGCGGGCCGAGGCGATGAGCGTGAGGAGGTTG
>JAYUVX010000016.1:0-7914 GCA_043753855.1 Myxococcales bacterium
TTTCGCCCGAGATGAGCGGAGACCCCAGCCTGACGGACGACCCCGCGGCCACCCCACCCACGACTGCTTCGGCCACCGCTCCTGGCGGTCCGGATGACAGTGAGATCCTGCCGGTCGAGGTCGAGGTAGCTCCGGTCGACAAGGTCGCCGAGCTCGAGGCCAAGGTGATCGCGCTCGAGAAGGAGAAGAAGGACAACTGGGATCGCTATCTCCGCTCCGCGGCCGACCTCGAGAACCTTCGAAAGCGCACCAAGCGCGAGGCGGAGGACGCGAAGTTCGAGGCCAAGGGCAAGGTCCTGAAGGAGATGCTCCCGGTCGTCGATAACCTCGAGCGCGCGATCGAGCACGCTGCGCAGGGGACCGCGGAGATCGATCCGGTGCTGCGGCCGATCGTGGAGGGCGTTCAGCTCGTGCTCCGCCAGTTCACCACGGCGTTCGAGCGGCTCGATGTCACGCCGGTCGAGGCGATCAACCAGCCATTCGATCCGAACCTCCACGAGGCAATCTCGCAGATGGAGAGCGATCAGCCGGCGGGCACGGTCGTCCAGGTGCTGCAGCGTGGCTACAAGTCGGGCGATCGGCTGTTGCGTCCCACGCTGGTCGTCGTAGCAAAGGCGAAGAGCGCTGAATGAGCCGCGTCGTCGGGATCGATCTCGGGACGACGAACTCGTGCGTCGCCGTGATCGATGGTGAGGATCCCGTTGTCATCGCGAACTCGGAGGGTGCTCGCACCACGCCGAGCGTCATCGGCTTCGCGCAGTCCGGAGAGCGACTGATCGGCCAGGCGGCTCGGCGCCAGGCGATGACCAACCCAGAGAACACGATCTATGCGGTGAAGCGACTGATGGGCCGCAAGTACGAGGACGAGGAGGTGCAGCGCCACCTGCTGACCTGCCCGTACGAGATCGTGGCGGCGGACAACGGGGATGCACACGTGCGGATCCGTGGCCGCGATTACTCGCCACCCGAGGTCTCCGCCCTGGTGCTCGGCAAGATGCGGCGGACCGCCGAGGACTGGCTCGGCGAGCAGGTCACCGAGGCCGTGGTCACGGTACCCGCGTACTTCGACGACGCGCAGCGCCAGGCCACCAAGGACGCGGGCCGGATCGCCGGGCTCAACGTCCTGCGGATCGTCAACGAACCCACTGCGGCTGCGCTCGCCTATGGCGTGGAGACCAAGGGAGCGCAGCGCGTTGCCGTCTATGACCTCGGCGGCGGCACGTTCGACATCTCCATCCTCGAGCTCGATGATGGCGTGTTTCGCGTGCGCTCGACCGCCGGCGACACGTTCCTCGGCGGCGAGGATTTCGACAACGCGATCGTCGAGCACCTGCTCGCGACGTTCGCGGCGGCCAATCGCGGCCTCGACCTGCGTGGCGATCGGATGGCGCTGCAGCGCCTGAAGGAGACCGCGGAGAAGGCGAAGATCGAGCTGTCGAGCGCGTTTCAGACCGAGATCAACCTGCCGTTCCTCGCGGCCGGCGCCGATGGGCCGCGCCACCTGCAGACCATGTTCCTGCGCGATCAGCTCGAGGAGCTCGTCGAGCCGCTGGTGCAGGCATCGCTCGAGCCGTGCAAGCGCGCGCTCGCGGATGCCGGGTTCACCGCGCATGACATCGACGTGGTGATCCTCGTCGGTGGTCAGACCAGGATGCCGCGGATCCAGGCGCTGGTCGCGGAGATGTTCGGCAAGGAAGCGAGCCGCCGGGTCAACCCCGACGAAGTGGTCGCGATGGGCGCCGCGATCCAGGGTGGCGTGCTGACCGGTGAGGTTCAGGAGGTGCTGCTGCTCGACGTGTCGCCACTGTCGGTCGGTGTGGAGACGGCGGGGGGCGTGTTCACGCGCCTGATCCCGCGCAACACCGCACTCCCGGCACGCGTCACCGAGGTGTTCTCGACCACCGTCGACAACCAGCCGTTCGTGAACGTCCACGTGCTCCAGGGCGAGCGCGAGATGGCGCAGGACAACAAGTCGCTCGCCAACTTCGAGCTCACCGGAATCCCGCCGGCACCGCGCGGTGTGCCGAAGATCGAGGTCGCCCTCGATATCGATGCCGACGGCGTGCTCAGCGTATCCGCGCGCGATCACGGCACGGGCCGCGTGCAGCGGATCACCGTGACGCCCTCGACCGGCCTGTCCGAGCACGACATCGAGCGGCTGGTCACCGAAGGCAGCGAGATGGCGGAGAGCGATCAGGTTCGGCGGTTGATCGCCGATGCGCGCAACAAGGGCGAGGGCCTTTTGTACTCGTCCGACAAGGCGATGGTGGAGTTCGGCGCCCTGCTGCCCGTGGAAGATCGCGAGTTCCTGATCGCCGAGCTGACGGAGTGCCGCGAAGCGATGGCGACCGAGGATCTCGCGATGGTCCAGGATGCCGTCGACCGGCTGGAGGTCTCGGCCCAGCGGATCGGCGAGGCGATCTACGCGGCCGCGGATCCTTCCAGCGGAGCGGGGAGCTGAGCTGATGGCCCGCCGCAAGCGCGACTACTACGTGGTGCTCGGAGTCTCGCGCGACGTCAGCGACCTCGAGGTCAAGCGCGCGTTCCGCGAGCTCGCGCGCAGGTACCACCCTGACGTCAACTCCGACGACGCCGGCGAGAAGTTCCGCGAGATCAACGAGGCCTACGCGGTGTTGTCCGACAAGGAGTTGCGCGCCCGCTACGATCGCTGGGGACATCCCGACGATGGCTCGAGTGGGTTCTCGGCCGTGGTCGATGCCGCGCAGGACATCATCAACGACGTGTTCCGTCGCCGGAAGGCCAAGGCCAAGGGCAAGGACATCCGCTACACGCTCGAGGTCAGCTTCGAGGAGGCCGCGTTCGGCGTCAGCAAGACGATCACGCTCCCGGACACACTCAACAATCGGCCGCGCGAGCTGACCGTGGTGATCCCCGCTGGCATGAAGGAAGGCACGGTCAAGACCATCAAGGGCGAGGGAGATCAGGGTAGGGGCGGCGCCGCGAATGGTGACCTTCACGTCCAGATCCGGATCGCCGACCACGTGAAGTTCCGACGCGACGGGCTCGATGTCCGCAGCGAGCTGACGATCACGTTCGCGCAGGCCGCGCTCGGCGACATCCTCGAGGTGCCGACGCTCGACGGCGACGTCAAGATGCGGATCCCGCCCGGTACGCAGCCTGGTGGCGTGTTCCGGATCCGCGGGCGCGGCGTTCCGCAGGCCGCTGGCAAGAACGCTCCGCGCGGCGACCACCTGGTGTCGGTGCAGGTCGAGGTGCCGACCGAGCTGTCGCCGCGACAGCGCGAGCTGATCGAGGAGCTCGGCAGGACCGATGGTCGGGATCCCGGCGGCCCCCCGGCGGGCAAGCGGCGTCTGCTCGACCGCGTGCGGTCGTTGCTCGACGAGTGACCGTGCGGACGCTGTGCGCGCTGCTGTTCGTGGCTGCCTGCGGACCGAAGGTACCGAAGGGCGGCTGGGTCGAGAGCGAGGCACAGGTGGGGCAGTCGCACGCGATGGCGTCCGGCCGACGCGCTGAGGGGACGCTGGCGACCCGGGTGGATCCGACGCAGATCGACGAGCTCGACGAGGGCACGGTGCTCGCCACGCTCCAGCGCGTGGGTGATGCCGCGCCCGCGGCACGGCTCGCCCTGCGTGCGGCGCGGCTCGCCTACCATCGGGGCGACGAGGCGGAGGCGCGCGCGCTGATCGCGCGTGCGAGCTCGGCAGCTGACGAGCCGAGCGTGCATGCCGAGCTGTCAGCGCTCGCGACCGTGCTCGCCGCACCGCCGGTAGCGCCCGGGCTGATCGCGGTGCTGCTGCCGCTGACCGGTCGGTTCGCGCCGATCGGGAACGAGCTCAAGATCGCGATCCAGCTCGCGCCGGTCACCGGTACCACGTGGCTGTTCCTCGACACGCGTGGCGAGCCCGAAGGAGCGATCGCTGCCGTCGACGCCGCGGTCGCCAAGGGTGCGATCGCGATCCTCGGGCCGGTCGGGCAGCGCGAGGCGATCGCCGCGGCGCGTGCGGCCTCGCTACACGAGGTGCCGATCGCGTTGCTCGCTCCGTCCGATGGCGGAGATCCAGCAGCCGGTGTGTTCCGGCTCGTCGATTCGCCGGCCGATGAAGGTCGCGCGGCGGCCCGGGTCGCGGCCGAGGAGAGCTTTCCCACCGTCGGGGTGTTCGCGCCGCGCGATGATCTCGGCGCCGAAGCAGCCGAGGCGTTTGTCGCCGAGGCGGCGAAGCTCGGGCTCGCCGTGACCGGCCAGGGCACCTACGATCCGACGAGCGGCGACCTCGAGGCCGATGTGAAGACGTTCCTCGATCTGATCCCCGCGCACAATCCGCGGCTCGCGGCGCACCTCGCGCGTGCGAAGACGTCGCGCCTGGGGTGGACCACGTTCTCGCCCGACATCCCGTACTCGCTGCTCTACATCCCGGATCGGTATGACCGCGCCGCGATCGTCGCGGCGTTCTTGCCATACTTCAATGTCGAGTTGCGGACCACCGAGTTCCCGGACCCCGAGCGACTCAAGCGCAAGCACGGTGGCCATCTTCCCCAGGTGGTGCAGCTCGTCGGCAGCGCGGGCTGGAATCATCCGTCGTTGCCGATCCGCGGCGGCGAGGCGGTGCAAGGGGCGCTGATCCTCGATGCGTTCATCGGCGACCTCGGCGGTGATACCGGTGCGCAGTTCGGCGCGGCGTTCCTCGCGCGGACCGGGCGGCCACCGAGCAGCGCCGCGGCGCAGGCCCACGATGCCGCGCTGCTGATCTCCCATGCGCGCCAGGAAGCGGGGATGTTCCGCGAGCCCCGTGCCGCGCTGCGTGCATCGCTGTCGCGCGGCAAGCTCGATGACGGGGTGTGCGGCCCGGCGGCGATGGGCGCCGACGGCGAGCTGGCGCGGGCTCCGAATCTCCTCGAGGTGCAGGGTGATCAGATGATCGTCGCGCCCTGAGCTCCCTGCTACAGTGCAGGCTCGTGCGCGGACCCTGGTTGAATGTCGCCCTGTTCGCGGCATGTTGCGTCACCACGTATCTCGTCGGAGGTCCGTACTTCTCCGCGACCCTGATGGGCATCCTCGCCTGCCACGAGGCAGGTCACTACGTCACCGGGCGGCTGCACGGCGAAGAGGTGTCGCTTCCGTACTTCATCCCGCTTCCGCCGGGCATCTCGCTCGGGACGCTCGGCGCGGTGATCGGGATGAAGCGGCCGATCCATGATCGTCGCACGCTGTTCGACGTCGGCGCGTCGGGCCCGATCGCCGGTCTGGTCGTCGCGATCCCGCTGCTCGTGATCGGGCTCTCGATGTCGGAGGTCGGCCCCGTCGAGCCGGGCAGCTCGCTCGAGGGCAACTCGATCCTCTACGCGCTGCTCAAGTACGCGGTGTTCGGCCGCTGGCTGCCGGGGGATGGTGTCGACGTGCAGCTCCATCCGATGGCGCTGGCGGCGTGGGTCGGGTTTCTGGTCACCGCGATCAACCTGATGCCGATCGGGCAGCTCGACGGCGGCCACATCGTGCGCGCGGCGCTCGGCGACCGCCACGAGACGTGGTCGGGGCGGTTCAACGTGGCGCTGCCGCTGGTCGGCCTGCTGGTCGGCGGCGTGATGTACGAGACGGCACGCGGCGCGGGCAGGGGGGTGTGGGACGCGATGTGGTACGCCAAGGACGGCCTGATTCCGTGGCTGATCTGGGCGGTGCTGCTCGGCATCATGCGCCAGCGCGCCGGCGAGTATCACCCCCCGGTGGGTGAGGCGCCGCTCGACCGCAAGCGACGGATCGGTGCCATCATCATGCTGGTGATCTTCGTGCTGATCGTGACGCCCGTGCCGTTTCGCGGGGTGTTGTGACAGGATCGAACCGTGCAGCCGGATGACAGCAAGCAGCTGTGCCCGAAGTGCGACGCGCCGCTGCGCGCCGGCCTCGATGCATGCGCGACCTGCGGCCTCGCGCGGGCCCGCATGGCGAGCTTCTCGGCCGAGCGTGAGTCCTCCGTCACCGAGGCGGTGCGCGCGGCGTGGGATCGCGTGCTCGAGGCGTGGACCGACGAGGCGCGGCACGACGCGCTGTTCCGGCTGGTTGCCGAGCGCGGCGAGTACACCTGGGTGGCGGCGCGCTACCGCGAGCAAGCGCGCTCCCGGGACGGCGATCCGATCGCGGCGAACCAGATGGATCGGATCCGCCGCGCGATCGAGGCCACGCTGCTGGTCAGCGCAACGGCGCGCGGAAAGCCACAGGCCTCGCCGTACAAGAACCTCGTGGCGATGTTCGCGCTCCTGCTCGTCCTGCTCGGAATCGGCGCGTTCTATATCTTCATGAAGTCGAAGACGACCGCGGAGGACGCCACGCCGGCTCCCCGGTCGGTGGCGCCGGTGTCTCCTCGCCCGCAGGTGCGGTAGGTTTGCCACGTGGCCCAGGTCGATTTCACGGAGCGCCAGCTGACGCTGAAGCTCGTCTATTACGGGCCGCCGCTCTCGGGCAAGACGAGCAACCTACGGGCGCTGCACGGGATGGTCGATCAGCTCAACCGCGGGCGGTTGATGACGCTCGACACGCGCGACGATCGTACGCTGTTCTTCGACCTGCTGCCGATCTTCTTCCGCGCATCGGGGTTCTCGTTCCGGATCAAGGTCTACACGGTCCCCGGGCAGCCGGTGCACGAGGCGACGCGCAAGGTCGTGCTGGCGGGCACCGATGGCATCGTGTTCGTGGCCGACTCGCGGCCCGATCAGCGCGAGGCGAACAAGGCGTCGTGGCAGAACCTGACCGCGAACCTGACGTCGCTCGACCTCGGCGCGACGCCGGTGGTCGTCCAGTACAACAAGCGCGACCTCCCCGATGCGATGCCGCTCGATCAGCTCGACCGGTTCGGCGAACCGGATCGGAAGATCGAGGAGGCGTGCGCCAGGGCGGGTACCGGCGTGGTCGCGACGTTCTTCGAGCTGGTCGCCCGGACCTGGACCCACCTGGACAGAGACCTCAAGCTCGCGGAGAAGCTCGGCATTGACGGTGAGGCCTTCCACCGGGCCTTGGCCGAGCATGTAGGCGTAACTAATGATAGAATAAGGGTGTGACGCGAGGCTCTTCGCTCGACGATCCGATCGAGCTGGCTCGCCTGGTCCCCACCGCGGAGCTCGGCGAGCTCGTGACGGCGATCCAGCGCGCACTCGGGTGCCGGCTCGCGATCTATGACCGGCGCGGCCAGCTGCTCGCCGGCATAGCAGACCCGGATGCCGTCCAGCGTGCAATCGATCACGAGGGAGAGCCGATGGCGGTCCTCGCAGCAACCGGTCCGAGCGCGGACGCGGCGATCACGCTCGCGGCCGACACACTCGGGCTGCTCGTCCACCACGCCCACGCGCGCGAGCTCGCGGGAGCGACCCACGAGGAGGCGATGCGGGTGACGTTTGGCGAGCTGACCGAGCATAACCAGCGCCTGCAGCGTGCGGTGTCGAGGCTCGAAGAGCTCGATCGGCTGAAGTCGAACTTCCTGGCGACGATGTCGCACGAGCTGCGAACGCCGCTGACCTCGGTGATCGGCTACGCCGAGATGATGGCCGAAGGGCTCGCGGGAGCCGTGTCCCCCGAGCAGCACGACTACCTGACGACGATCCTCGGCAAGGCCGATCAGCTGCTCGGCCTCATCACCTCGGTGCTCGACGTGTCGTCGCTCGAGAGCGGGCAGCTCTCGCTCGAGCGCGGTCCGCTGTCGCTCGCGGATGTGGTGGCCAGCGAGGTCGCCACGTTCCAACCGCAGGCGGGACGCCGCGGCATCGCGATCCAGCTCGATGCGCGCGGGGACTCCGTCGTGGTCGGCGATCGTCGCAAGATCCGGCAGGTGGTCTCGAGCCTGCTGTCCAACGCCGTGAAGTTCACCCCAGACCGCGGCAAGGTCGGGGTCGAGGTCCGCCCCGGTCCACTAGCGCCGGGGCCCGAGGCGAGCGACGGGGATGTCCGGC
>JAYUVX010000017.1:0-7896 GCA_043753855.1 Myxococcales bacterium
CGCCGGATCACGCCGAGCGAGGCCACGTGCCACGGGAAGGTCGTCGCCTGCACGGCGCGGATCGACGGGTGGGTCAGCGCCCACTCGACGCAGGCCGAGACCGCCTCGACGGCGTAGCCCTGGCACCGCGAGGACTCCTCGATCGAGTACGCGACCTCGGCCACGCCATCGGCCGGGTGACCGTGGAACACCACGCTGCCCACCACACGCGGCTCGTTCTTCAGCAGCACGAGCGAATCGCCCCACAGCCGGGTCTCGGGCGACGCACGCAGCGCTTCACGCGAGAACGGAAACCCGAGTGCGACCAGATCGTCATTGGGCCACGCATCGGGGAACCGTGCACCCACGACGGCCTCCGCACGCGGCTTGTCATGATCGAGCACGGCCTCGATCGCCTCGAGGGTGACCGGCACCAGTCGCAGTCGGTTCGTGGCGACCGTCGGCATCGTCAGGGTCCGGTCTTCGCGAATCCGATCACCAGACCGAGCGCGGTGGGCGCGTCCCCGATCAGACCATAGCGGACATCGATGTTGAACAGCCAGCCCGAGATGTACTGCTCGAGCCCGACGCTCGCAACCCCGCCGGCGAACGCGCGATACATCTGCGGCGGGATCACCTGGTCCGCGCGAAACAGCGCACCGCCACCGCGCAGCGTGATGTAGCGGCTCGGGCTCACGCCCGGTCGCAGCCGGAAGCCGACCATGAGATCGAACGAGAGCGTCAGCAGCTGATCGCTGACCCGCGCGGCCAGGGCGTTGTACATCGTGCCGAACAGCACGTCCGACTTCACGCTCCAGCCGATCCGGCGCTCGCTCGCCATCGGCTGCCACGTCGCTTGGCCGCCGAGCAGGTAGCCGAAGCCGAGGTTCTTCGCATCGACACCGGTGCCACTCGCCATGCCCACCGTCACGCCGAGGCTGCCGGGCGGCAACGGATCCGCGGCCGCCAGCGCTGCGCCGGCGAGCACGATCGCGACCGCGAGGATCGCGCGCATGGTCAGAACTTCGAGGTGGTCGCGAGGAACGTCATCTTGTCGTTGGTCGCCCGCAGACGGCGAGACAGGGTACGCACCCAGTTCCACAGCAGCTCGTACGCGAGATCGCGATCGACGAACAGTAGATCTTCGAGGTCCTTGCGATGGACGACGAACAGCCGGCACTTCTCGTGACACATCGCCGTGGCCGAACGAGGCGCATCGTCGATCAGTGACATCTCGCCGAAGTACGCCCCGGGGCGGAGGACCGCGAGCGCCTCCTCGCCCATGCCGGGGACGATGCGGCTGATGCGCACCGCACCCTCGACGATCAGGTAGAACTTGTCGCCCGGAGAGCCCTCGGCGAAGATCGTGGCGCTCGACTTGTACTGCTCCTCGAGGCCGATATCGACAACGCGGCGGAGGTGCGTCGCGGGCAGGCCGCTGAACATGTCGATCGCCGCGAGGATCTCCAGGGTCGACTTCCCCTTCAGATCCAGCCCCGGCTTGTCGTCGTCGTCCTCCGCCATTTGTCGCCTGGCAGCGTCCCACACGGTCCCCGAAAACGCAAAAAGGACCGGGGGTTGCCCCCCAGACCTCCTGCTCCACGTCAGCGACCCGGCTGGTGATGGGTCGATTTACGCGCCGACCTTGAGGACAAGGAGGAGCGAGATGATCAGCGCGTAGATGACGAGGGACTCGATGAGGGCGAGGCCGAGGATCATCGGGCCGCGGATCTGACCAGCGGCGCCGGGGTTGCGAGCGATGCCGTCGAGGGCGGCCGCGGCGGCGCGGCCCTGGCCAATGCCACCACCGAGCGCGGCGATGCCGATGCCGAGACCGGCCGCGAGGGCGATCAGGCCGTAGTTCGACGCGAGGCCCTGCGTCTTGATGGCCTCGGCTTCACCGCCCTGCGCGAAGGCAAGGCCGCTGAACAGGACGAGGACGAGGAGCGAGGTAATGCTCGAGAAGATGATCTTGCTGCTGCGCTTCATGACGGTTCTCCTGGGGGTCGTTGACGTGGATTGGATGGTTCCCAAAAACAAAATAGACGAGTGATCAGTGCTCTTCGTGCTCGATCGCCATGCCGATGTAGACCATCGCCAAGGTGCAGAACACGAGTGCCTGGATGCCACAGACAAGCAGGCCGAGGAGCAGGAACGGGAGAGGAACCAGGACGGGCACCAGGGCGAAGAACGACATGACGACCTTGTGGTCGGCCATCATGTTGCCCATCAGCCGGATGGCGAGCGAGAGCGGCCGCGCGAGGTGACTGATGATCTCGATCGGGAGCATCAGCGGGATCAGCGCGGGGCTCGGTCCGAGGAAGTGCTTGAAGTACGCGAGGCCGTGCTCGCGGACGCCGTAGATGTGGGTCAGGAAGAACACCGCGAGCGCGATGCCGACGTTGGTCTTCAGCGTGTCGGTTGGAGCGCCGAACCCCGGGATCAGCGCGAACAAGTTGTTGAACAGGATGAACAGGAACAACGCGCCGATCAGTGGCAGGAACCGCGGGGCATTCTTCTCGCCCATCGCGCCCTCGACGAGGCCGTAGATGCTCTCCGCCAGGACCTCGAAGAAGTTGCGGAGCGTCATCTGCCGCGGCGGGACGATGCCCTTGTCCGCGGTCTTGGTGCCGCGGAAGAACGCGAGCGCGCCGATCGTCACGAACGCGACGACGATCAGGGTGATCAGGACGTGGGTGAGCGTCCACCCGGTCGCGAACATCTTCAGACCGCTCGTGCGGCCGAGCAGCTGCTGCGCCTTGTGGTCGAGCGACTGCCACCACGAGAAGCGGTTCAGATAGTCAAACCATGTTCCGTGTTCACCCATGGCCGTTCTCGCTCGTGTGGTCGTGCGTCACGGGGGAGGCCCGGAACGCGCTGGTGGCAGTCTCGATGACGATGGAGAGGATGAAGATCGAGTAACCGATCGCGAACGCGACGATGTCGATCGGGAGGAACAGGACGGCCACCGCGACCGCGCCCATCAGCCCGACCATCTTGGGCAGCATCAGTAGCGACGCGTTGCCACCCTTGCCCGTGGCGGCCTCGGCGGTCCACTTCACGACCAGGCGGCGCAGCGCGTAGAAGTTCAGGCAGGTGAGGCCGGCACCGATCATCAGGCCCAGCACGATCTCGCGGCTCTGGGTGACGAGGCCGATCACGACCGCGACGATCGCGAGGAGGTAGTTCAGGCGCTCGATGCGCTGGATGCTCGGGCTAGCCACGGCTCTCGGCCTCCGCCGAACGCTCGGCCCGATGCACCGCACGCAGCACGCCGCGGAAGCCAGCGATCAGGCCGAACCCCAGGAACAGCAGCATGAGCCACGGCCCACTCTGGAACCTGGCGTCCAGGAAGTAGCCGATCAGCAGGCCGATGATGACCGACAGCCCGAGCTCGAGGCCAACCGAGCTCTGCGACAGCGCATCGAACGCGCGCTTGCCGTTGCGAGCTGCCGGATCCACGCGCTTGCTGTGGCCGCTGGTCACGACCTCTGGATGCAGCGAACCCCTACCGGAATCCTGCGACATTTCGCCGCGCTGGGATGGGTCGGTCTGCATCAAGCCGCGCCCAGTTACCACGCTGATTTTGAGGCGTCAATCGACGACAGACGCCTTGGCGGCCATCACGATCTGTTCGACATCCTCGTCGGTGTGCGCGAGCGACACGAACATCGCCTCGAACTGACTCGGGGGCAGAAACACGCCTCGATCCCGCATGTTGCGGAAGAACGCGGCGAACTTCTGGGTGTCCGCGGTCTTCGCAGTCTCGTAGTCGGTCACCGGGCCCGGGGTGAAGAACAGGGTGAGCATCGAACCGACCCGGTTCATGACGGCCGGCACGCCGGCGGCGGTGGCGGCCGCGAGGAGCCCATCGCCGAGCCGCTTGCCGAGCTCCTCCAGGCGCTCGTAGGTTCGCGGCCGCGACAGGATCTCCATCGCCTTGAGCCCCGCCGCCATCGCGAGCGGGTTTCCGCTCAGCGTCCCCGCCTGATAGACCGGACCGAGCGGCGCGAGCTTCTGCATGATCTCCGCGCGACCGCCGAAGGCCGCGGCGGGCAGGCCACCGCCGATGATCTTCCCGATCGTGGTGAGGTCGGGAGTGATGCCGTAGCGCGCCTGCGCGCCGCCGAACGCGACGCGAAAGCCCGTCATCACCTCGTCGAAGATCAGGACCGTGCCGTGCTTCGCGGTGAGCTGACGCAGGCCCTCGAGGTACCCGGGCTTCGGCGCGACGAGGCCCATGTTGCCGGCGACCGGTTCGATGATCAGCGCCGCGACATCACCGCCGGCGAGCGCGCGCTCCACGCTCGCCAGATCGTTGTAGGGCACGATGATGGTGTCGCGCGCCGCACCTTCGGGCACGCCCGCCGAGCCTGGGATGCCGAGCGTGGCCGCGCCGGATCCCGCGGCGACCAGCAGGCAGTCCGCGTGACCGTGATATCCGCCGTCGGCCTTGATGATCTTCGCGCGCCCCGTGAACCCGCGCGCGAGCCGCAGCGCGGACATCGTGGCTTCGGTGCCCGAGGACACCGCGCGGATCATCTCCATCGACGGCACGGCCGCGCGCAGCGTCTCCGCGAACCGGACCTCGACCTCGGTCGGCGCGCCGAACGTGGTGCCCGAGGACAGTGCGTCCTTGATCGCGTCGAGGATCTCGGGATGGCCGTGGCCGAGGATCAGCGGGCCCCAGCTGCCGATCAGATCGAGGTAGCGATTGCCGTCGGCGTCCCAGATCGCCGGGCCATCGCCCTGGACGACGAACAGCGGATCGGCGCCGACCGCTCGGCACGCGCGCACCGGCGAGTTGACCCCGCCCGGGATGATCGCCTTCGCGCGCTCGAAGATCGCCTGACTCTTCTGGATCGACATCGAGGGGCACGTTAGCGCCAAAATCGCCGGAGTGGCGACTCAGCTCGCTTCTTCGGGCCCCGGCTCGTCCGCGGCGTCATCCGGCTCGTCCGCGGCGTCATCGGCCTCGTCGGCGTCGTCGTCGCTCTCGAGATCCTCGTTCGGAAGCGTGTCGGTGTCGTCGATCGCCTCGATCGGCGCGCCCTCGGCGATGCCCGAGTCCTCCCCAGGATCCGCCAGGCGCTCGATCGCCGCCACGTGCTCGCCATCATCGACGCGCATCAGCCGCACGCCCTGCGTGGCGCGGCCCTGCACCGAGATGTCGCGCACGCGGAGCCGGATCAGCTTGCCGCGGTCGGAGATCAGGATCACGTGGTCGTCATCGGACACGATTCGCACCGCCGCCACCAGCCCATTGCGCGCGGTCGCCTTGATCGCGATCACGCCCTTGCCGCCGCGGTTCTTGGTGGGGTAGTCGGCGACGCCGGTGCGCTTGCCATAGCCGCGCTCGCACACGGTGATCAGCGTGGTCGTGCCCTCGCGTGCGAACGTCACCATGCCGACCAGGCGATCGCCCTCGCGCAGCGAGATACCGCGCACCCCGCCCGCACTGCGACCCATCGGCCGCACGCGGTCCTCGGTGAACCGCACCGCGAAGCCCTTCGCCGAGGTCAGAAGAACATCATCCTGCTTGGTGATCAGCGCGGCGCCGACCAGCCGGTCGCCCTCGTCGATCGTGATCGCGCGGATGCCGTTGCTCTTCACGTTCTGGAACTGCTCGAGCGCGGTCTTCTTGACCGTGCCCGACTGGGTGGCGAAGAACACCGCGGCGTCCTCGCGCTTGAACTGCTCGTTGGTGAACGGCAGCATCGCGACAACCTGCTCGCCGTCCTGCAGGTCGAGCACGTTGACGATCGGTCGGCCCTTCGCGGTGCGTGCGCCCTCGGGCAGCTCGAACACCTTCTTGTAGTAGACGCGGCCCTTGTCGGTGAACAGCAGCGTGTGGTCGTGCGTGGACGCCGCGAACATGTCGACGATGAAGTCATCCTCGGTCGACGTGGCGCCGGTGATCCCGCGGCCGCCGCGTCCCTGTGCCTCGTACTCGCGAACCGGCGTGCGCTTGATGTAGCCGAGGTGCGTGCGCGTGATGACCATGTCCTCCTGGTCGATCAGCTCCTCGGTCATGATCTCGCCCTGCGCGTCGACGATCCGGGTGCGGCGCTCGTCGGCGAACTCGGTGCGGAGGGCGCGGATCTCGTCGATGATCGCGGCCATCAGCTTGGTCTCGTCGGAGAGCAGTCCTTCCAGGTAGTCGGTGAGCTCCCACAGCTCCTTGTACTCGGCCTCGAGCTTCTCGCGCTCGAGACCGGTCAACCGGCCGAGCCGCATGTCGAGGATCGCCTGCGCCTGCCGCGCGGAGAGGTTCACAAAGCCGGTGTTGTTCGCAGCGTTGACCTCCTCGGGAGGCCGGCCGGCGCGCTCGAGGAAGCCGCCGAGACCCGCGAGCTTCTCCGCCATGAGGCGGTCCTTCGCGATGTCGGTATCCTTGCTAGATCGGATGATCTCGATCACCCGATCGATGTTGATCACGGCGAGGCCGAGGCCCTCGACGATCTCTCGCCGCAGCCGCGCCTCGCGCAGATCGAACAGCGTGCGGCGGGTGACGACCTCGCGGCGGTGCTCGATGAACACCTGCAGCGCGCGCTTGAGCGACAGCAGCACCGGGCGGCCATCGACGATCGCCAGCATGTTGACGCTGAACGAGCTCTGCAGCGACGTGTACTTGTAGAGGCTCGCAAGCACGACCTGATCGCTCGCGTCCCGCTTGAGCTCGAACACCACGCGCATGCCGGTGCGATCGCTCTCGTCGCGGATATCGCTGATGCCCTCGAGCTTCTTGTCGCGGACCATGTCCGCGCAGTTCTCGATCCACCGCGACTTGTTCACCATGAACGGCAGCTCGGTGACGATGATCGCGTTGCGGTCCTTGCGGATCTCCTCGGTGCTGGCGACGCCGCGCACCACGATCGCACCGCGGCCGGTCTTGTAGGCCGAGACGATGCCCATGCGGCCCTGGATCACGCCGCCGGTCGGGAAGTCCGGACCGGGGACGATCTTCAGGAGCTCGTCGTCGGAGATCGTCGGCTTCTCGATCATGGCGAGAACGCCATCGAGGATCTCGCTGAGGTTGTGCGGCGGGATGTTGGTCGCCATGCCGACGGCGATACCGGTGCCGCCGTTGATCAAGAGGTTCGGCACGCGCGTCGGCAGGACGGTGGGCTCGAATTCCTTGTCGTCGTAGTTCGGCTGCCAGTCGACCGTTTCCTTGTCGATATCGGCGAGCATCTCCGACGAGAGCCTGCTCATCCGACACTCGGTGTAGCGGTAGGCGGCCGGCGGGTCACCGTCGACCGAGCCGAAGTTGCCCTGGCCGTCGACGAGCATGTAGCGCATCGAGAAGTCCTGGGCCATGCGGACCAGGGCGTCGTAGACCGACGCGTCACCGTGCGGATGGTACTTGCCGATCACGTCGCCGACCACGCGGGCGCACTTCACGTACGGGCGGTTCCAAACGTTGTTGAGGACGCGCTGGGCGTAGAGGATCCGCCGATGGACGGGCTTGAGACCGTCGCGTGCATCGGGCAGCGCCCGCGCGACGATCACGCTCATGGCGTAGTCCATGAACGAGCTGCGCATCTCCTGCTCGATGGAGATGGGCGTGATGTTGCTGTTGGCGCTGGCGGTGTCGGACATCGTTTGGCTCTGCGCTTGGTAGCCCGCTCAGGCCGTCCAGTCAATGCTGGCAGGCGCCAAAGACATCAATAATAACGATGGCTTGAATGCCGGAAATGACTATCGATACGGCCCGGTCGAGGCGCCGCCGCCGGCGAGCCGGGCGACCAGCTCGATCGCGGGCGCCAGGCGGTCGGGCGCGCGGATCATTCCGGCCCACAGGAGCACGATCTCGTCGCCGTCGTCGTCGACCGATCCCGGCCTCGCGGCGGTGATGAGCGACGCCAGCGGGCGCAGCCGCAGGTTGAGCGGCTCGCGGCTCGGCGGCCCGGCGCG
>JAYUVX010000018.1:0-23517 GCA_043753855.1 Myxococcales bacterium
AGCACATCGACGCAGGACGCGTGTCTCGCGCTCGGCGAGGTGTGTACCGGCTCGTGCATTTTCCGGCGGGAGAACACGAGGAGCTCGTGGTCGTCTGGCTATGGTCAGACAGGTGCGGCGTCTTTTCGCATCAGACAGCGCTCGCGCTGCACGGCCTCTCTGACGTGCTCCCAGCCAAGGCCCACCTCTCCCTTCCATCGTCGTGGCAGAAGCGACGGCTGCGCGTCCCTCCCGGTGTGGTCATCCATCACGGCGACATCCCAAAGCGAGATCGGGCCTGGTTCGACGCGGTACCGGCGACGTCGCCGCGACAGACGCTGAACGATTGCGCTCACGAGAAGCTCGCGCCCGACCTGCTCCGACAAGCAGCGCGTGAAGCAATACGCCGTGGGATCGTGACGAAGGACGATCTGACCGACGTCAAGCGGGCTCTTCGTGGGTTCGGAGGACTTGCCGCGTGACCGCGAGGACGTACAACAGCCCGGCTGCTTTCAAGGAAGCACTGGAGCACCGGATCCGCGAGCGAACGCCGAAGGGGTTTATCGTTGCCCGGACACGCCATCTCGTCGTCTTCGATCGCTTCCTCGCGCGGATCGCATCCGTGTTCGGGGATGCCGCGACGCTCAAGGGTGGAATGGCGCTCGAACTGCGGATCGACCGCGCGCGAACGACGAAGGACGTCGACCTTCGACTGATCGGTCGCAGCAATGATCTCCTCTCGCGGCTACAGCAAGCCGCCCGACTCGATCTGGACGACTTCCTGACGTTCGAAATCGTGCCCGACGCCGACCATCCCGAGATCGAGGCCGAGGGGATGAAGTACGGCGGACTTCGGTTTCGCGCCGAGTGCAGCCTTGCCGGCAAGATTTTCGGTCAACGGTTCGGTGTCGATGTCGCGTTCGGCGATCCGATCTTTGGCGAGCCGGACACGTTCGTAGCCGACGACGTTCTTGGATTCGCAGGCATCGCTCCGCCGACGCTTCGGGTGTACCCGCTGTGGGCGCATCGCGATCGGCGTCAAGCGGTTCGCCATCGACGGCGGATGTAACCTCTACGTCACGCGCCTGTTGGCGGACGGCAGTCCCGACACCGGCTTCACGACCTACGATAACAACCCGTATCCGCTCTGCGGCTACGCGATGAGCCTCGCGGTCATTGCCGGTGACAAGCTCGTCATGCTCGGGTTCTACAATCTGCCCAACGAAAGCCAGCACCCGACCCTGCTGCAGCTCAAGAGCGACGGGACGCCCGACACCACCGCGTTCGGTACGTCTGCGTCGATCGTCCTGCCGCTACCGGGCCCGAAGACCGTGTACTACCCGTACCGGTTGCTGGTCGATGATCAGGGCCGCTACCTGCTCGTCGGCAGCTACTGCAACGGCGGCTCGGCGAGCAATGCGTACACCGGATGCGAGAGTGTGATCGGCCGCGTCACGCCCACCGGCGCGTGGGACACGACGTTTGGCACCGCGGGTACGCGACACCTCGGCTACTCGACGCTGGCGTTTGGCACCAGCGCCGGCGCGACCCTGAACTACCAGGGCTTCGGCTCCGCGGTGGTCGATGCGGGCGGCAACATCGTTACCGTCGGCTGGTCCGAGAACTACGCTGCGGGCACGATCGCCCCTGGAGCAGCAACGGAACGAACGACGCAGCGTTCGGTACGAGTGGCCGCGTGACCCCGACACTCGCGCCTGGCGGCACGATTCAAGAGTTGACCGACGTGGCGATCGCCAGCGCCGATCGCATCATCGGCATCGGCTATGCCGTGCTCGGTGGATCACTCGTCGCGACCACGCGCTACAGCACGGCGGGGCCGGTCGACGCGGGCTTCGGAACCGCGGGTGTCGCGACGTCCGCGGCCGCGAGGCTGCAGACGCTGGGCGCGATCCAGCCCGATGGCCGCATCCTCGTCGTCGGTGCGGCCCCGATCAGCTCGCGTCAGCGGGCGCGGACGGACGCACGCAGGTCCGGGAACTGCGCATCGATGGCGCCGGACATCGTGGCGAGATCGCCATTCATGGCGCCCTGCTTGTCGTTCGCCCTGCCACAGGCATCGGCGCCCTTCTGGAGCTCGCCCTGGATGTTGTTGAGCTGCAGCACGAGCGTCGGATCGCTCGCCAGATCGGTGACCGACTCGACGTAGAGCTTCATGCCACGCACGTTGATGTCGCCGCCGCGTCCGTTAAGATGCTCGTTGGCCGCGCTCAGCTGGAGGATGATCTTCATGTTCGCTTCGATCTTCGCCCACCGGGCGGCGTCGCTCAGGATCGGGTTCTGGCTGACTGTCGTCTTCAGCGTGCAGTGGCCTGGGCTCAAGCTCAGGCTGGCCTTCGCCTGACAGTTGGCCTGGATGCCGGCCGATGCCTGCCCCGATGCCCCGCCATTGCCGGCGTTGCCGGCAGCGCGCGCGTTGGCGCTGGCGCTGCACTCGGCGACCAGACCTGCGTTGAAGCTCGGCGGCTGGCAGTCCAGCGTGGTCTTCACCTGGATCGCGCTGTGGATGAAGTTGGCGATCGCATTGGCGTTGGCTTCGACGCCGAGCGCTGCGGCGAGCTCGGCGGTCGCTCGGCCGTGCATCTCGTAGGCGAGATTGACCGCCTGAAGGTAACCCTCTGCTTCGACGACCCACGAGGCGTACTTGGGCGGCATCTGGGCGATCGGGAGCCTGATGTCTACACTGGCGCTTACCGAGGCGCTCCCTCGAAACGACCCACCGCCACCGCCACCGGCAACACAGGCGGATGAAAGCGACGCAGCAGCGATGATGGCAGCAAGTACAGGACGAGTCATGTGAGTTCCTTGTTTGATTTCCCGGAGACGGACCGCGCCATTGTAGAGCGCCGCGGAGCGAGTGGTACTGACCCGGCCATCGATCGTGCTGTCAGGCGGCTCAGTGACGGTCGCCAACCCGGTAGCATTCACTTCGCGGCGCCGCCGCGTCACCGTGATGAGGCGTCCATCACGAACTATCGCGCGGCGCCGGCGGCTCATCGCGGCGGCGCAAGGACTGTGCGCCCGCCGAGGATACTCTCGTCCACGTGGCGTCGATCAGGCCCCGCTGTCCGAGGGTGAGATCGGCAGCGCCTTGACGCCGCGTACGACCAGATTGCCGGTGAAGGAGAGCGCCTCGTCCTGCACCTGCCAGCCATCGAGCTCGGCCACGAGCCGCGGGAATGCGATTTCACCTTCGAGCCATGCGAGGTGCATTCCCAGGCAGGTGTGGATGCCCTGCCCGAACGTGATCATCTTGCGCGCGTCGGGGCGCTCGATGTCGAACGCCTCGCCGTTCCGGAACGCGCGCTCGTTGCGGTTCGCCGCTGCGACGAACAAGAACACTCGCTCGCCCGCGGTGAGCTGCTTGCCGCCGAGCTCGACATCCTGGCCCGCGACCCGGGTGAGCGCGAGGCCAGCTTGCGCAGGCGCGTGTGCATCGGCGGATCGTTGAAGACCATCCACAGTCCGATGCACTCGCCGAGGTAACGGATGTCGTCGTTGCCCTTGGCAGCGTGGCGTACGAACGGCCCGATCCGATCCGACGACAGGCGCGCGTCCAACAGCGCATCGCGCACGGCCGCATATGGGAACACGCACCAGGCTTGCAGGCTCTCGTTCCACTGCATCGGCTCGCCCTGGCGCAACTCCTCGAGCGCGGGGTAGGGGTCAGCCAGGACGTTGGTGTCGTTGAAGTCGACCGTCAAGCCAATATCGAACACCGCCGTTTCGGGTTCGAAGCTGTCCAGGGTGGCGAGGGCGGACGGGCCGTCGTACGCGGTTCTGGTCTCGAATCCGATCGCCTCCAGTAACTCCGCCAGCATCACGGCTGCATCTTCGTTGTCGTCGACGACGAGAACCCGCCGACGGCCTGGACTCGAAACGAAGGTGGTGACCCGAGCAGGATCCGCCGCGTCGGCGGCCTCCGTCGGTGCGAGCGGCAGGTGTACGGTAAACGTCGAACCGCAGCCCGCCCCTTCGCTGGATGCCGAGACCGTGCCGCCGTGAACGAACATCTCCTCCAGCCGTTCGATGGCCGACGTACCGGAGGCGACGCGCTCGAAGGTCGCCTGATACGGATGCGAAGCGCGATCAGGGAACGTCGCGAGGTAGGTGCGACCGACGAGGTCGCCGGCCGTCATCCCGAGCAACTTCTCCCGGCTGGGTGGATGTAGACGTGGGTCCCATCCGGAGCAAACAGGCCGACCGGACTTCGAAGACATCGAGGACCGCAAGGCTGGTCAGCAGCGCACCTGCTGCCCGCGATTCGTTCACCCCGGAGAGTTTGCCGGTGTAACCAGGGTTGAACAAGTGCCAGGCCCGGCCGCACACAGGACCCGCTGCGGCGAGGGGCGCGTCGCCGTGAGGTCACGCCCGAACAGCCCTACAGACTTGCTGCTGCTTGAAGGCCAGCACGTCTACCGCCCCACCCTCCCCACGGTGGTCGGAGATCGAAGCAGCCGTCCCGGTGGTCGACGTCGCCGCTCGCACTCCGGCATCACGCGCGCACGGTACGACGCGGCAACATCTTCTTGGTCTCGGATCCGCTCAGCGACACGCCGAGGAAGTAGATCGCGAACCACGCGAGCCAGTACCCGGTGATGACCTGCCCAGGTCTTCCCGGGCGGTCCCCAGTGGACGATTCGGCCCGAGCTGGCGTGACGTTCAGGGCGCCGGAAGCAGGACCTTGTCGATCACGTGGATGACGCCATTCGACGCCAGCACGTCGGTGCCGACGATCTTGGACTTCCGCGAGCGCGCGTCGGTGATCGAGAGGGTCGCGTCGATCGAGAACTTCTCCGTCTGGACCGTCGTGATCGGTGCACCGACCGGCACGTCGGCCTTGAACACCCGACCCGCAACAACGTGATAGGTCAGGACCTTGACCAGCAGCGGCTTGTTGGCGAGCAGCTGCGCCTTCGTGACGTTCAGCTCGGTCAAGAGCGCGGCGAAGGCCGCGTCGGTAGGGGCGAAGACGGTGAACGGCCCCGCGCCGCTCAGGGTCGTGGCGAGATCCGCAGCGACCACGGCCTCCACGAGGATCTTGAACTGAGGTGATGTACCGGCCGCGAGCGCCTGCGCGGTCTCGACGATGTTCTTGTTCGACGGGAGGATCACCTTGTCGATCACGTGGACCACGCCGTTGGAGGCCGTGATGTCCGTGGCGGTGATCTTCGCGGTGCGATTGCGACCATCCGTGATCGTCGGTGGTGACCCGGTATCGATCTTGAACACGCTGCCTTCGGCGCTGGTGATCGGCTTGCCGAACGGGATTCCGGACGCGCGCACCGTCGAGGTCAGCACGTGGTACTTGAGGACGGTACGCAGGAGCGGCTTGTTGGTCGCCGTCAGGAGGTCTGCACCCTTCGCCGACGCCGAGCCGGTCAGCTCCGCCGCGAGCGCGTCGAACGCGGCGTTGGTGGGTGCGAACACCGTGAGCGTGCCAGGATCCGACAGGAGCTTCAGAAGATCGCCGTTATCACTCGCGAACTGCACGGCCGCGACCAGCGTCGACAGCGTGGGCGTCGCCTGTGCGGTCGCCGCGATCGACACGGGCCCGGCCGGCGGGGCGTCGGGCAACGGGTCGGTGGTGTTGTTGTCGTCGCCACCACACGCCGAGATCAGCGCGAGGGAGGCGAGCAGCGAGAGTGACGCGCACGAAACGACCGAGGACATGGCTTCTCCTGAGGGTAAGACGCGGCCCACGCGCTACCCATATCGGGCGAGCACGCGACACGTACATCCAGCTCTTCGCGCCGCACGGGGAACTGGATGCAGCGCGAACACACAAAACCACCTCGCGGATCCGCAGGCGAAGAGGCAACAGCTACTTTTGCTATCTCGCCGAGCCAGGCCAGCACCAGCTGGTGTCCTGTACGGCGACGAACCGGTGCCACCCACGGTCCCGATCGCGACGGCGCGCTGAGACCTCCTCGCGGTAGACACGCCCTCCCGGGCGCCTCCGTTGTGACCCCACATCCCACCCCACCCTCTGTCGAGTGGGCGTTGCCCCTGTTCGAGGACATCGCCGAGGGCATGGCGGCGATCCATCAAGGGAACGTGGTCCATCGCGATCTCAAACCCGCCAACATCCTGGTGACCGAGGATGGACACGCCAAGATCGCGGATTTTGGCGTCTCGGCATGGGCCCCGGAAGGACGCACGAACGGACAAACCTCACCCGATCTACTCGTGGACAGCTCCCCGTCCGCACAACCGTCGATGGTGGATCTCACGCATACGATGCGGATCGGCCCGTCCACGCCGGCGCCGCAGAGCCTCGACGTCAACCTGACCTTGGCCCAGGACATCGTCGGCACCCCGGCGTACATGGCACCGGAGCTGGTCTTGGCCGGTCGGACTGCCACACCTGCGTCGGACATGTTTGCATTCGGCCTGATCGCCTTCGACGTGCTCACGGGGGCGGCGCGCGTTTGCCCGAGCACCGGCGCTGCTCCGCGGCGAACCGCGACCCGACCGTGTTCACGTTGACTGGTCGAAGCATGTCGCGGCCTCGCTCGGTGCGCTGGTGGAGTCCTGTCTGGACTACGATCCGCTCGCACGTCCTACCGCGGCACAGATGCTCGCCGAGATCCGACGCCACACGAAACGGCGCTTCCGCCTGGCGCACGGCTTAGCTCAGGCTGCGACCAGCTTCGCGAAGTCGAACGCGGTGACGATGCCGACCGCCTCGCGCCCGCGGCACGGGATGACGCGGCGCACCTCGAGCCGGCGCGCCTGCTCGGCGGCGCGGTAGAGCTTCGTCGAGTCCGGAAGGCACAGCATCGACGGATCGAATACGTCGTCGATGCGGGTGTCGCGCGGCAGGTCGCGGGCCTGCATCGCTTCGATCTGGGTGAATACGCCGACCGGGAAGTCGTCATCGACGACTACCAGGCCCTGGACGCGCGCGTTCTCGAGCCGCTCGATCGCGACGCTGATCGGCTGCTGCGCTTTCACGGTGAACAGCGGCGTCGACATGATCTCGGAGATCGGGATCTCGATCTTGGCGTTGCGTACGGCGGTCATCAGATCGAACGTGCTCAGAACGCCGGTCAGCTTGCCGCCGTCCACGACAAACAGCCGATGGACTTGCTCGGCGCACATCATCCGCGCGGCATCGCGCAGCGACGCCGTCGGCGCGATCACCAGCGGCGTCCGTGCGATCTGAGCGACGAGCTCGGCCGCGCGCTTCTCCGGCAGCGTCAGCGCAGATGCCTTGTAATGCGAGCCCGCCTGCATCCGGCCCACGTGCACGAGATCGGCGCGCGAAATGACGCCGGTGATCGCGCCCGCGGCGTCGACCACGGGAAGTGCGGAGATCCGGCGCTCGTCTAGCTCGCGAGCCACATGCGTGAGCATGGCGTCGGGGGCGACAGTCGCGACCTGAGAAGTCATCAATGAAGACACGGTCTGAGAAAACGTCATGGTGAGGTCTTTTGCACGAGGTCAGCCAACCCCAGCCGCCGGACCGGGGGACGTTCGTACGGGGCTCGCGCGACTCGGTGCGCGCCCGCGGCCCACAACCACCACGAGATCCTGGCGACCTGCGCGCGCGGCCACCCGTATCCGGCTCCGCGGACTCATCGCGGTGCCGAACCCACGGCGACGAGGTCGCGCAGATCATGCGCAGCCTCCTGTTCTCGCCGCAGAATCCGCGGGCGTACGCAAGGGACCGGCGAGTCGTGAGCGCGTGGGGTTCGCCACCGGTGGTGCGGGTCGTGCACTCGCAGCAGACCGCGCACCGCTGTCGGGCTGCATCAAGAAAGCGAAACCGACTTGCCCCTGGACCGGCTCCCCATGTACGGCGACCCCGCCGCCTCGGCCGAGGCCAGGCCGTGGCCGATCGCTGCAAAGGGCTTTCGCCCGTTCTTTCTGCTCGCTGCGCTGTTCGCGGCGTTGATCCTCCCGATCTGGTTGCTGACCATCGACGGGCGGCTTGGCCTCGGAGGATATCTCGATCCGATCTACTGGCATGCCCACGAGATGATCTTCGGGTTTGCGGTGGCGGTGATCGCGGGATTTCTGCTCACCGCCGTGGGAAACTGGACGAAGCGCGAGACCGTGATCGGCCTGCCACTGCTCGCGCTCGCAGCGCTCTGGGCGCTGGGCAGGGCGGTGCTCTCGGGCCCGCAAGTGTTGCCTGGATGGCTGATCGCGATCGTTGACCTCGCCTTCCTGCCTGCGCTGTTGATCGCGATCGCGCGTCCGTTGATCGCGACGCGCAACACACGCAACCTGGTGATGCTGGCGATCCTGGCTGCGATGTTCGTGGCGAACCTGCTGGTTCACCTCGACGTCCTCGGCGTGCTCCCCGGCTGGCGACGTCGTGGTTGCGTGCTCGGGCTCGAGGTGATCGTATTCGTTATCCTGGTGATGGCAGGGCGGACGTTCCCGATGTTCACGCGCAACGCGACCGGCAGGGAATCGATCGCGTCCTCGCGGTGGCTCGACCGGCTCAGCATCGGCGCGATGGCGGTGCTGATCGTCCTCGACCTGATCCTGCCGGCGCACGCGATCACGGCCGGGTGGGCCGCGGTGGCTGGTGGCCTCACGCTCGCTCGCACCTGGCGATGGGGAGCCCGACACACCTGGCGCACGCCGCTCCTCTGGATCCTGCACGTGGGGTACCTGTGGATCCCGTTCGGACTCGTGCTGCGAGCGCTGGCCGCGTTCACGAGCCTCGTCCCTCCGCAGGTCGCGATGCACGCTCTCACCGTGGGCGCGATCGGGTCACTCACGCTCGGAATGATGGCACGCGTCGCGCTCGGTCACACCGGGCGCGTGCTTGCTGCCTCACGCCTCGTCATCGTCGCGTTCGTGCTGATCACCCTCGCTGCCGCAATCCGCGTGCTCGGGCCGCTCGTGGCTGGAATGACGAGCTACCGCTCGACCGTGTTCCTCGCCGGATCGGTGTGGACCGCGGCCTTCGTGGTGTTCTTGCTGACCTACGTTCCGATCCTCATGGCTCCTCGGGTGGACAGCAAGCCGGGCTGATCCCGCGGCAGCTACGAGACGAGGGGGGCTCCGCGGCGCGGCCGAGGCGGCGCGGCTGTGGAGATCCACCCGGAACTGCTCACTCGGGCGGCAACAGCACGGTGTCGATCACGTGGATGACGCCGTTCGAGGTGAGGATGTCGGCCTTCACCACGTTCGCACCGTTGATCCGGACGCCCTTCGAGGCATCGATGGCCACCTTTCCTCCCTGCACCGTGGTCGCTTCCTTCATCCCTGCGACCTGCGCGGAGCTGACATTCCCGGCGACGACATGATAGGTGAGCACGGCCGTCAGCTTTGCCTTGTCGGCGAGCAACGCATCGAGTGTCCCCGCCGGAAGCTTCGCGAAGGCGGCGTCGGTGGGCGCGAACACGGTGAACGGCCCGGGGCCCTTGAGGGTCTCGACCAGGCCCGCGGCCTTGATCGCGGTGACCAGCGTGGTGAATGACCCCGCAGCGACGGCGGTGTCGACGATGTCCGAGGTTGCCGGAGCCGTGGCGGGGGGGGTATTGGTGGTCTTCGAAGAGCCGCCACACGCGGTCACGCCGAGAATCATTGCGAACAGAAGATGCTTCATCTGGGTTCCTTTCTAGAACGCCGCTTAGAGGCCGGATCGGCTCTCGGGGTTACGCCATCGACGCGCCAACGCAGTGCCGATTGCCAGGGCGCCAGGGCCGACCCCGATCATCACCTCGGTGCTCACGCGCGACATTTCACCTGGCGCTCCGCGCGAGGACAGCCACTACCGGACGTCGGGCGCGGCCCAGCTCCCACAGCGCTCGAGCCCGTCTTTCGGCGTATCGCACCGCGAGGCGCGCAGTACGAACGGCGTCGCTGGCAGGGGCACTGCCAGCTCGACCACCCACTCCTCGTCTTCGTCGGCAGGATCATCGATCGTGCCGTCGACGTCCACGGCGGCGCTGACGTCCTCGCACGCCGGCGTGACGTGTCCGCGCGGATCGACTGCGAGCTCGCGATCACCGATCGTCACCCGGAACTGCTCGCCGCTGCGGATGTCCTGGTCAGCGGCGTACAGGCCGAGGTACAGGTGCTGTGCGTCGCGGAGGAAGCGGACGTTCGAGTACGGCCGCGCTTCGGCTCCGCGAGCCGTGAACACGTGGACGCGCGCCGAAGCATTCCATGCCGGCTCGTCGAGCTCGCCATCGAGCACCACTCGATCGACGGCGGAAACCCGTTCGGCCTGTCTCGCGTGGTCGCGGCCACAGCCGACCAGGCTCAGCACCACGAGGGCGCTACGGCGCAGCAGTCCCGTCGGCATGGATCCGGAACTGGTCGATGACCGCCTTGGTTTGATAGTCGTACTCGGTGAGCTGAAGTTCGCCCGACGCGAGCCGCTCTACGACAGCAAACCCGTAGTTCATGCCGGAGGTCAGCGGCGCGCCCCCGTTGCCACAGACCACCTCGTTCTCGGTCGCGTAGTGCCGGTACGTGTGCGTGTGGCCGACGATCTTCAGCGTGAACGGGTGCTTGCCGATGATCGTCTCCGACGGGGTGACGCCCGGCGCCGAGGTCGCCGAACGGTCCTCGTGACGGATCACGAACGTGTAGGTGGTCGGCATCGCGAGCTGCGCGTCGAGCCAGGCAGACTGCGTCGAGTCCCAGGCGTTCGCCGCGATCACGACGATCTTCGACGTCCAGTTGCGATCCGCGGCCTGGAACGAGACCGTGAAGTACGGCTGCGTGAACCCCTGCGGGTTGACCATGCGGGTCATGAACTGCGTGTAGTTCGGGGTCACGCCGTTGACCTTGCCGGGGCCGCAGTTCGACGCCGTCGCGCCGGTGCACTCGTGATTCCCGAGCGCCGCGTACACCGCCTTCGTGAAGTGCGACCGCGCCGCGAGATACAGGTCGAACTGACGGGTCACCGTCGACGCCGTGCCGTGCGCGAACGGATTCGAGAACTGGTAGTCGCCGGTCGAGACCGCGAAGTCCGCCGGCGGAGACAGCGCCTGCACGTCGTCCCAGATCTTCGTGATCACCGCGGTCGGATACGCCGCGACGTCGTCCTCGTTCGCTGGCCGCGTATCGCCGACGATCGCGAACCGGAACGTGTTGGCGAGCGTGGTGCTGGCATCCGGCTCAGGAGGCGCGATGCTTGGCGCATCCTCGTAGACCACGCTCGCATCACCGGTGTCGGCGCTGCCGCCGCACGCGCACAGCACGACGACCGCGAGCACGGCCCTCACTCGATCACGCCGACCAACGAGCTCACGCCCGCGCCGGCGAACGAGAGCGGCTGGTGCGAGACGGGATCCATGAACGTCGCGAACATCGTGCCGACGCCGGTCATCCGGTCGATCGTCACCACGTGGCCGGTCCCGTCGTGCGTGAAGCCCAGGACGCTCCCACCCGCGAACGCGATGCCGAACAGCTTCGGGTAGCCCGTCGACCCGACCTGTACGACCGCGCCCGTGGTGAGCGAGATCTTCGCGAGCACGTTGTTCGCCTGGGTCGCCATGCCCGCCGCATCGGCGAGCTTGTAGACGCTACCGAACACCGTCCCGTCATCGATCGCGACGAGGTCCCCGCTCAGCGCGAACCCTCCCTGCAAGGTCGTCGGCGCCTTCACCACCGGCGGATTGACCGCGATATCGATCTCGCAGACCGCGCCCTTGAAGTCACCGGTCCACAGCTTGCCGTCCGGCGTCGTCGTGAGCGCCACGCCGCGCATCCCGCACGCCGCGAGCGAGCCGACGCGGGTCACGTGCCCGTCGCTCGCGCTCGCCGTGTACAGCGCGGTCTCGGAGATCACGTAGATCGTGTTGTCGGGCGCGACCGCGAGATCGGTGATCACGTCCTCGGCGCTGTTGACCTTCGGAGCCATGAACGGCCCGACGGCGACCAGCTGCTTCGCCGCGAGATCGACCGTGTAGAGCACGTGGTCGGAGTGCACGTAGACCTTGAAGGCGCGGCCCGTGCCGCCCGGCCCGTCTCCGCCGGGACCGTCACCGCTGCCCGATGGCCCATCAGCTCCAGTGACACGCTGTCCGGGCCCGCATGCGAGCAACAACACGAGCAGAGCTGCAAGCCATTTCATCGGTGGTTTGTAGCCGCTATCGACGACAACCATCGCTGTTACCCGCTGTCACGAGCGTCCCGGCGATGTGCCTGACGGCGAGGCGATACTCCTCCAGACAGCCAGCCAGCGTGCCGGATTGTGCGGATCGTGCCGCGGACAAGCTCGGCAACGGGAGCGTGCAAGTACTGTCGATGGTTCGCGGATCGAACTATTTCGTTGACCACGAAGCGGCCCAGGTGGTTCCATCCTCCATCATGAAAACCGAAAGCTTCGTCATGTTCACTTTAGGGTTGGCCTTCGTCGCACTTCACGGCGCGTGCACCGTGGGTTCGGCCACCCCGGAGGCGCCCGGGCTCGATGCCGAGGCTACCTGTGAGCTGGAAACTCTCGACAACTGCGAGGCCGATGGCTCGACCCCGATTGGTACGCTCGCAAGCGCCTCCGGCGGATGCAGTGCGAACTTCGCGCCCTGCGTGACGGGCGGCGGTGGTGCTGCCTGCGCGACCCGCTGGTGCACCGGCGCATGCGTGAGCGAGGTCGCATCGTGTATCCGCGGGAGCGGCGGTGCGGCGTGCTCCAACCGGTGCACGGGGCCGACGTGCACGCCGAAGGAGTTGTGGACGGAGATCTGGACGTGGGAGTGCGGCTTCTCGTATGGCTGGGGCAATCAGAATGCCGGTGCTCCCGGCAAGGCCCACGCGACGTGCACGCAGCAGTGCAATGGCGCGGTCAACAACTGCTCGATCTGGCACTACAACAACGGTCGGGCCCAGTGCACGCTCGGCGTTCCGCTCGACTCTGCGCAGAACCCGTGGTGAGCTGAACGCCCTCCTCGACGGTGCCGACGACGCCGGGTGAAGGCGCCGACGGCACGCGAGGGTGAGGCCGCGCGCCTCGAGCTCAGAATCCGCAGCAGTTGCCGGGAACCGAGCACGCGTTCGTCGGATCGGCTGCCGTGCACGTGCTGACAACCTGACCGTCGACCTTGCACTGGCAGCTCGCGGCGCCGCCGTTCGTGCTGGTGCACGAGACCGCCTGGTTGTCCACGGCGACCTCGCACTGCGAGGTGCTGCTGCCACCGCCGCCGCCGCCGCCGCCACCGCCGGTGTACGTGTCGAGGAAGCCGCGGTTGTCATCTACGCGCATCAGGTGACTGCCGCCGCGACAGTCACCGGTGGAACCGTACGACGTGGTCCCGACGACGACACCGTTCTGAAAGATCGGTCCGCCGGAGTCACCGTGACACGTCCCCTGCAGATCGACGCCGGCGACGAACTCGCGGTCGGTCACCGCGCTGACGACGATGTCCACGCTGCGCTTGGTGCCACTGCCGTACACGCCGGGGCCGCCCTTGGCCTCGTTGCGACCGTAGCCAACCGCGCGCACGGTGGAGCCGTTCGCCGGAGCTGCCCCGAGCGGGCTCGCGGCGAGCCCGACATCACTCGCGAGAATGACAACCGCGACGTCGTGCCCAGCGGTTGCATCGCCGGTGTACGCGGGGTGCGGGATCCCGGCCACGGCGTTGATCCATCCTGCACCGTTCAGATCGAAGGTGCTGGCGGTTGCCGCCGGGTTGTACTGGAAGCGGGCCGCACCTGCGGGGATGCAGTGGGCCGCGGTCAGCAGCACCGTCGGGGCGATCACCGTCGCGGTACAGCCCCCGATCGAGGTTCCCGTTGCGGTGCGCTGGATGGCCCGGAGCTGGACGACGGACGGATCACCCGCATCGTCGGTGCCACCGAGGATGTCCTCGTCGGAGTTGTCGCTGGCGTGATCGCCAACCATGCAACCGAAGGTGGAGATCGAGAGGCCCAGGATCGTCGCGAAAATTGTGCTGGTGTTCATGTGCTGTCTGCCTTTCAGGTTGGCGACCTCTTCAGCAACTTCGAGACCAGCACGCACGTAATGTATGCGGGCGACATCGCTGTTCTTGCCGCACGCAGGCCTGGGGGAGCCGCCTGACAACTGCAGGGCGCGACCCGCAACTCGCGGCGATCCGAGCGTTCGTGAAGCTCGCCACAGTTCGGACCTCGACGCGTTGCAAGCCGCTGCGGGCTGCGGCCTGCAGTTGGTCGCGCAACTCCCCGCCCCACCACGTGACAGCGCGAGCAGCGCGGACGCCACCGCGGCCTCGTTCTTGCTCCCCGTATCTGCGCGGACCGATGTGCATACCCCCCGTGCAGATCCTGATGGTTGTCGCCGTGGCCCTGGCTCCAGGAGCTGCTCACGCGGACGCGTCGGTCATGACCGGCACGGTCGTGGAGACGACGTCGCGGCTTGCCGGCGACGTGATCGTCACCGAGTCGAAGCTGCTCGGAGCGAGCGGCACCGTGACCACGGTGGTCCAGCTCGGCGGGACGGTCGGCGGGATCGGGATGTCGTTCTCGCATCTGCCCGCGCCGCTCCACACCGGCGACTACGTCACCGTCGACGTGCGCGACGCAGGAGCTCGCGGGGTCGCGCTGGTCGGTGTTCGACCGAGCGTGTCACGCGCAGCCGCTGGCGAGCCGGGCACCGCGGCGTATGGCGTGCAACGGACCGAGATCGGCAAGGTCCCATTGTGGCGAGACTCGGGCTGCATCGACGTGATCTATGACGCGACAACCATCTCCGAGGCGAACGCACACGTCCTCGATGCGGCGTTCGCGGCATGGACCGCTGCGACCACCACCTGCGGCGAGCTCTCGTTCCTCGGCGTGCGCGCCACCGCAGCGCCCGGTGGCAAGGACGACATCAGCACGGTCCAGATCCGGACCGATCGGTGGTGCCGGCCGGCGACCGCGAGCGAGCCCGAGCTATGCTACCCGCCTGGCGCGGCCGCCGTCACCCGGCTGGTCTACGTCGACAGCCCGGGGGACGCGGACGACGGCAAGATTCTCGCGGCGCATATGGATCTCGACGCGGTGAACTTCATGTTGCTCGCTCCAGGCGAGCGACCACCCGCCACGACGACCAAGCCTGCGCTCGACCTGCAGAGCGTGACGACGCACGAAGCCGGTCACGTGATCGGCCTGTCACATAATTGCGCCACCGGTCTCGAGAGCTGGCCCATGGATCTGGCCGGCAACCGGGTGCCGGCGTGCGCGGGCCTCGCGGCGGATTCGACCCTGCTTGCCGCGACGATGTACTACCGGATCGGTCCGGGCGACCTTGGCGCGCGCAGCCCGGAGCCAAGCGATACCGTGGGCGCGTGCACGATCGTTCGCAACCTGACGTGCGAGCGGTACATCGCGGGCGGATGTGCGGCGTCGGGTGGTAGCGCGTCAACGGGTCCACTCGGTCTGCTCGGTCTGCTCGCGGTCCTGGTCCTGACGCGGCGCCGACCCGATCGACGTGCCGAGCGCGCTGCCTCACGACGTTGAGCGACGCCAGCGGCGATGCTGCGGCCCCGCCGCCGAGCTACT
Source organism: Myxococcales bacterium (assembly GCA_043753855.1). Taxonomy (GTDB): domain Bacteria; phylum Myxococcota_A; class Polyangia; order Haliangiales; family Haliangiaceae; genus JABFXX01. The sequence continues at coordinate 15,436 of JAYUVX010000018.1, forward strand.
GGCCGCGCGTGTCTCCGAGTCCGATCTTATGGCGAGCGAGCAGATCGCGAAGGTGATTGCGATCCATCTTGGCCGCGCGCGCCGCACGCGAGATGTTGCCGCCGTACATCGCGAGCAGCTGGGACAACCAGCCGGCTTCCCACTCGTCGGTGGCCTTGGCCTTGGCGTCGCGGAATGATGCCACGGTCGGGTTCGCAGGCTGAGCGCCTGGAGCATCGTCCGGCAACGCGGCGCTGCCGAGCAAGCAGCTCCGCTCGATATAGCTGCGCAGCTCGCGCACGTTGCCTGGCCACCGGTGACGCATCGCGGCCATCAGCAGCTCGCTCGGCGGCGCGCCGTCGATGCCCGAGAACTCGCGGTAAAACCGGTCGACGAGCAGCGCGACGTCCTCGAGCCGGTCACGTAGCGGTGGCACCCTGACCCGCAGCGTGCTGATCCGGTAGAGCAGATCGGAGCGGAACATGCCTCGGTTGACCTCGGTGCGTAGATCGCGGTTGGTCGCCGCGATGATCCGGACGTCGAGCTTGGTGGATCGGGTCGTGCCGATCCGCGTCACGCTCTTGCTCTCGAGAACGCGCAGCAGCTTGGGCTGCAACTCGAGCGGAAGCTCGCCAATCTCGTCGAGGAAGACTGTGCCGCCATTGGCGGCTTCGAACATGCCCTGCTTGGCATCGACGGCGCCGGTGAACGCACCGCGCTCGTGACCGAACAGCTCGCTCTCGATCAGCGATGGCGTCACCGCGCCACAGTCGATCACGACGAACGGGCGCGCCGCGCGCGGGCCCGAGCTGTGGAGCGTCTCCGCGATCAGGGTCTTGCCGGTGCCGGTCTCGCCTTCGAGCAGGACCACGGTGTCCGCGGCGATCGCGCGGTCGAGCATGAAGAACAGCCGGCGCATTGCCGCGCTGTCGCCAATCACCTCGCCGAGCCGCGTCTGATCCGACAGCGCCTCGATCACCTCGTGGTTGGTGACGTCGAAGCGCAGCAACGTGTGCCCGACCCCGATCGCGGCGTTCGGCTCGACGAACCCGACGGAGACGCGATACCCACCGAGCGTGGTGCCATTCGTACTCTCGAGATCGCGCAGCTCGAAGCCTGACTTATCGACGACGATCTTGCAGTGGTACCGGGATACCGTCCCGTCGGTAAGGATCAGCTGGTTTTCTGGCGCGGTCCCGATCGAGAGCTCGGTGCCGCTCGAGATCACGCTCACCCCGTGATCAGGCCCGCTGACCACCTCGACCCGGAACTGGGCCACGTGGCGTTGCCGGGCCGGGAGCGGCTTGGTTCGCCATTCCGGATTCCGTTGCTTCGGCGTGGTCATGACGGCCTGTTATCTCCGCGGCACGATAGACCGAGCCACCGCCTCCCGGGTCATCGCGCCGCCCCCCGAGGCCGTCGTGCTCGACATTCGGGGACTATCTCATGGTGGCAGCCGTCTCGCGCGAAACCATTTGATCAACAGGCCGTGCGTGAACCGTTGCGACGGGGTGTTGATGGACCGCCCGAGCTGGCGCAGCGTGCCGAGCGCCGCTCGATCTCCGAATGCATAATCTGCCTTCGCGACCTCGATCTGCGCCTCCGCGAGCTCCAAAGGGGGAGCTTGGCGCGCGCGAAGACCTGCCAGGACGCGATCTGCCATCGTGCGGGCACCGCGATAATCGCCGGCGAGGTTGCGAGCTTGCGCACTGCCGAGCCAGAACCGTTCGATCCTCGCGTCCGTCACTCCTCGCTCGACCAGGAGCGCGATCGTCTTGTCCGCGATCGCCATCGCACCGGGCGCATCACCATGCGCGAGTGCGAGCGCGATCTGTAGGTCGGCGACATCGAGACGTTCGACGCTATCGGCGGCACGCACCGCGGAGACATCCGCGGCGATCCGCGCATGCACGGCCGCACGGTCGAGGTCACCAGCATCGAGCTCGACAAGCGCGTAGGTTAGCTCGTGGACCGCGATCGTTGGGTCGAGCTCGGGCACACGCGCGCGTGTCGTGGCGATCGCTTCGTCGAGCTGCAAGCGCGCGGCGTCGTAGTTGCCAAGCATTCGCTCCGTGCGCGCGAGATAGTTGCGGATTGCTTCGGTGTTTCCGATCAACGCCGGGTCCTTCTTGGCCTGCTCGAGTGCACGCGTCAGGATCTGCTTCGCCTCGTCGTACTGACCGGCGTCCATCAGCTCCAGGCCCAGATGCGCATGCGCGTTCATTCGTCCAGAATCACCGACGGGCATGTAGCGGTCGAGGAGCGCGACGCGTTCACGTTGTATGGCGAGCGAGCGCTCGGCGTGGCCGCGCTGCCGCTCGATCCGGGCGATCAACAACAACACATCCCCCAGGACGGGCACCCCGATATCGCCAAGGGCCCGCAGGCGCATCTCGGTCGCTCGCGCGAGCTGGAGCGCGGCGTCCAGCTTGCCTTCGCGCTCGAGCAACTCGATGCCAGAGCGGTCGATCGTGGCGAGCGTCATCGGATCGGGGGGATCGAGCTGTTGTGCTGCCGCACGCGCCTCGTCGAGCGCAACGTGTGCGTCGGATAGTTGCCCACGTAGTGCGGCGACATCGGAGAACTCGTGATTGATATGCATGCGTTCGCGCGCGCTCGCTTCGGGAGCGCGCAGCAGATGCGCACGTGCAGCAGCGAGCTTCGACATCGCGACGTCGAGCTGCATGTTCGCGCGCGCGAGGAACGCCGCGTCGACCATGATCATGCTCGCGCCGAGCTCCAGGTGGTGCTCGGTCGCGAGCTCGTACGCCTCCTCGAGTATGTGGATCGCGAAGTCGCGACGGCGCCCGTTACTTGCGAGCTGCGCGCGAATCCGGTCGATTCGCACCGTCAGCGGGAAGTCGCCCAGCGTCAACGCTTCGGCGCGCGCCGCGGCGAGACCTGCTTGGTCGCCTTCACTTGCGAGCCCGGCGATTCCTGCGTCCTGCATGCCCAACACGCGTGCCGTGAGGCGTTCGATCGCCTCGCGGGCGCGTGGCGCCGAGGGCAGCGTGACCTCCACGGCCCGCAGACACGTTGCGAGAACGCCCAGTGAATTGCCGCGTGAGCGCGCGAGCTGGATGTTCGGCGCCAAGCTGATCGCTGCGATCGTGGCCCCGAACTCGATCAGGCGCCGATCGAGGCAGGCCAGCGGGGCCACGCGCTCGCTGGTAGGTGCCTCACATGCGTGCGCGCGCTGCTCGATCCACGCGCGGGCGTGCCGATCGAAGCCGCTCGTGATCTTCTTGGCGTCCGTCTCGGTACCTCCGCGCGCGCGGACGGCCGCGATGACCGCGGCACGCGCACCATCGTTCCACCGCGCGTCGAGCAACGGCTGTGACGGAGAGCAGGCTGGCTCGGTGGGGCCGCCCAACGTGCTCGCCGCGACGATGCCGCCGAAGAGGGTCACGGCCGCACCGGTCGCCAACAACGGCCACCACGAGCGAGATCGCGGCGAGAGCGAGGCCACGAGCTCGTCCAGGGACGCTGGCCGGCGGGTTGGATCTGCGGCGAGTGCGCGCACGATCAGCGCCCGTGTGTGCGCCGGGACACCGCGCTTGGCGAGCGCCTCGTCGACCTGCGCCGGCTCGCTCGGAACCTCGTTGCAGACCGCCTCGGTGAGAGAGAACGCGAACGCGTAGATGTCCGAGCTCGTCGTGGCGGCGCTCTCGCCCCATAGCTCGGGCGCCATGTAGCGGGGGGTTCCGACGACGCCGTCGCGGATGAGCTGCGATTTTCGGGCAAACGCCGCGATGCCAAAGTCGCATACCCGCGCCCGGCCGTCCTTGCTGATCAGCACGTTCTCGGGCTTGAAGTCACGATGGATGACACCTCCCCGATGCGCTGCTGCCAGTCCGCGTCCGGCCTGCGCGAACACCTCGAAGATCGCGGTGACCACACGTGGCGCGGCTGCCAGCCACTGTCTCAGGTCCCGGCCGTCGACCAGCTCCGTCACCAGGAAGGAACGGTCCCCGTCGATGCCAATCTCGTGGATGGCAAGCACGTGCGGATCCGAGACCTGGGCGAGCGCGCGGGCCTCCTCGAGCAGGCCGTTGGGGTCGACTGCATCGCGCAGGTTGATGGTGGTGCCGTCCACGATTCCAGCCGGGCGGCCCGTCAAAAGCTTGATCGCGACCCGACGGTCGAGCTGCGGGTCATAGGCGCGTAAAACGACGCCCATGCCACCCCGTCCGAGCTCTCCTTCGATTCGGAAGCGGCCTAGCTTTGTCCCTTGCCAGGTACTCAAGCCTGGAATCGTAGCGGACATACATTTGGCCAACAACAGGAACGGTCGTTGCCGATCACTGCAGGCCAGGTCAAGGCGGTCCGCGATTCGCGACCGGGCATCACGGTATCAAACCATCAGGTTCAGTTGATGGTGCAGCGCGCTCGCTTGCCAGCGCTTGCCGAACGGGCTGCATCACGACACACGACCGCGAACCCGCGTGCGCGCTCCGCTAGCGAACCAGGTGGATCACAACAGGTGCGCCGCCGGTGGTCGTGATGACTGCAGGAGACACACCGGGAAAGCTCACGCTGCTCGCTTCGCCCAGGTAGGGCGCGATCACTTGATCGGCGAGCGAGTCAGCCGGGCTACTGATCACCATCTGCTGATTCGTGACGTCCACGGGAGAGGTGGCGGGGAACAGGTTCGCCCCCTCCGCGAACAGGTGGCCGCTTCCCGCTGCACCCTCGACCACGATCACCACGCCGCCGCGCAAGAGGAACGCGTCGAGCTGCGAGGCCCACGCCATACCCGAAGCGACCGTGGTAACGCCGTCGACGATCAGGACATCGATGGTGCTCAGCGAGGACGGCGTGGACGGCGCGGACGCGATCGTCTGCACGGTCCACGGGCGGCCCTTGACTGCCATCGCGCCGGCGAGTGCCGCGGTGACCCCGCCATGGGTCGCCGCGGGGAACCACGCCAGCGAGACGGTGAAGTTGCTGCCGAGCGAGACGGCGTTGCCAAGCACGCGCGCCATCGACGCGTGGTAGTTCGCGTAGTCATGGCCGATCGCGACGATGTGTCCAACGGGCTCTCCGACGCAGCGCCCCATCGTGCACAGACCACTCGCACACGCGTGCCCGCACGTGCCGCAGTTGTCGGGGTCGGTCTGGAGGTTCTTGCAGCCATTGCTGCACTGCACTTCGGGCAGCACACACACGAGCGGAGCGCCGCCGTCGGATGCGTCGGATGCGTCGGGGGCATCCGAGGAGCCACTGCCGTCTGCGCCCAGGCCGCCGTCGCCGATCGTGGTGTCCCCTCCGTCGGTACCGCCGCCCGTGCCGCCGTCGGGCAGCGTGGTGCGCGCCACGCAGGCTTGATCCTCGTAGACGTAACCGGCCTCGCAGGGATCGTCGACGATCGACGAGAAGCAGCCCGTGAAGATCAGGAGGATGAGAGAGAGCTTGGTCACTGGGTAACTCCACGGTCGATGACAAACTCGACCCGTCGATTGCGATGAAGTGATTTTGCGTCGGTGCCGGAGTCGCGCGGACGCGAGCGGCCGTACCCCACCACGTCGATGCGATCTGCTCCGAAGCCCTGCAGCACGAGCTGGTCGCGCACGCGCTCGGCGCGGTGCTCGCTGAGGCCCTGGTTGAACGCGTCGGAGCCGCGCACGTCGGCGTGACCCTCGATGGTCAGCCGCAGCCATTCGGGGTGCGCGCGCCACGCGGTCGCGATCTCGCGGATGAGCTCGCGCCCCGTGGAGCGCACACGCGCCGCACCGGTATCGAACAGCACCCGGTCATCGAGGACGATGCGATCGTTCTTGATCGTGAGGTGCTCGGAGATCGCACAGCCCTCCTCGGTCTCCGAGCAGGTGGGTTCGCGATCGACGATCCGGTCGTGGTCATCTTCTACCGGCACCACCTCGGGCGGGGCGGCCGCCGCCGGCGCGTGCACGGTCAGCTCGATGGGCGGAACGAAGCTACGAACGCGCCCCCGGTCCTTGCCCCACTGCATATCGACCCCGAGGAGGACGAGCGATGCGGACCCCAGCGTGGACATCGGATCGCGCGCCACCACGAGGACGTACCGCACGCCCGGGCCAACGGTGAACCGACCGACGTCGAAGTTCCATCCAGCCCCTACCTCCACCGTCGGCACCAGATCGCTTCCGGTGATGCCGCCACCGCCGGCGAGCTCGGCCCACGCGCCCCGCCGATGTGCGCGCATGGCGAGCGTGGCGGTGAACAACCCACCTGTCGCCGGATCCTCGAAGTTCCGCCCGGGGGCGGGCCCGTTGCGGAGCAGACCGGCCCGGAGCCGCGCGCCGAAGGCAAGCCAGCTATTGTCGACGTACGCCCCCACGGCGGGCATCACCCCGGGCCGAAATAGGCCCTGCTGCGCGTCGGAGACGGCGACGGCGATGGGGGCCTCGGCCACCATCCAAACATCGGCGCTCGACGGTCCGTCCGCGTAGGCGGTCCCAGCGGCGGTCGCCAGCGTGAGCGTGAGCAACAACGTTCGTCCGTAGAGCATCGTTTTGGTGAGTCGACCGCGCGCGCAAATCGCTAACTCCCCCCGGACTGGAGGTTTTTCGTAGCTGCTCTCGCAACCTATCTTCGTTTCGTCTCCTCCCCGTCCTGCTCGCCCTCTCGTTCGGTACCGGGTGCACCGACGGTTCTGACGACGCGCCCAAGCTGGTGTCGGTCGCCAACCAGACCAACGCAGCCCATCACGTGCAGTTCGGCAAGACCGACATGGGCATGATCGCCGCCCACTCGATGTCCGCGTACCTCGAGGTCGCGGACGGCACGCAGGTGATTCTCGTCGACGGAAACCAGGTCTGGAAGGACTCGCTCGGCTCCGACAACGCCGGCGGCTCGTGGACGCTGTACCTCCAGTCGGCGGGTTCGCAGCTGACGGTCGGCGTCTCGCTCGATAACGCGGCGCCGGGGAGCACGTGAAGATCACGCCCCAGGGCTCCGACTGGCTGCTGACCGGTTCGTCCCAGCAGTCGGGCGTCGCGGCCCGTAGCCGCTGTCTCGCGTACTGAACCTGGTCAGGCTCGGCGCTCCGCTGGCCTCGCGAACGCGGGGCCACTCGTCGACTTCACGCGAACGCGTGGCGCAGTACGGTGTCCAGCTCCTCGAACGTGAACGGCTTCGCGAGCCGGCCGATGAACCCATGGCGTTCGGGCTGGGCGAGCGCAGCGTCGTGCGAGTAGCCGCTCGCCACGATCACCTTTGCGTCGGGGTCGAGCTCGAAGAGGCGCCTGGCGCACTCGAGCCCGCCGGGGTCACCCACCACGATCAGATCGACGATCACCGCATCGAAGCGCTGGCCGTCGAGCAGCGCGGCGCGATAGAGCTCGACCGCTTCGGGGGTCGTCGCGACGGCGTTCACCACGTACCCGAGCTCCTCGATCATCCGCGAAAGCGCGTCGCGTAGGGCCTCATCGTCGTCGAGTACGAGCACGTGACGCGGTCGGCGCTTCGCGAGCTCGAGTCGCGGCGGCGGGCTGGGTACGTGGTCGGCCGCCGGCAGGTAGAGGCTCATCGAGGTGCCCTCCCCTACCCGGGACCTGGCGATGATCGTCCCGCCGTGCCGCCGCGCGATCGAGTGGACGATGGCGAGGCCGAGTCCGTGGCCGTGCTCCTTCGTGGTGAAGTAGGGCTCGAAGATGTGGCCGAGGTCCTCGGCGCGGATGCCCACACCCTGGTCGGACACGATGATACGAACGTACCGGCCCGCCGCGAGCCCGTGCTCACCGGCCACGACCTCGACGTTCTCGACAACGACGCGGACGACACCTCCGTCGGGCGTAGCCTCGTGAGCGTTGAACACGAGGTTCTGGATCACCTGCTGGAGCTGTCCGGCATCGACCAACGCCGCCCACAGACCAGGCTTTACGATGACCTCGGGCCGGCTCGTACGCCCGCGGAGCGTGAACCGGACCATCTCGGCCACCAGGTCACCGACCACGGTAGGCTCGCGCACCGGCTCGCCGCCTCGTGCGAACGTCAACAGCTGGCGAGTGAGTCCGCTCGCTGCCAGGCATGCACGCTCGACCTCGGCCAGCAGGGCGTGCTCCGACGCGCGTCCCTGGAGCTGACGCTTGACGACCGCGACGTTGCCGAGAACCGCCATCA
>JAYUVX010000019.1:0-23515 GCA_043753855.1 Myxococcales bacterium
CCTCGGGGGCCGTGCGTGCGCGTGATTTCTATACGCTTCGTGTGGTGAGGGTGGCGTTGGGCTGTTCGTGACGAGTTTTTGGATGGTGTGCCGCGATCCGATTCGCGCGCGAGGGAGACGCTTGCCGCCAGTCACACCCACGATGGAAGCTGGATTTCCGTTTCGGCGACGTGCAGCTGGTCTCGCTCGATCTGATGCAAGTTTCGCACGATCTGCGGCAGGTCATCGGCAAACGCCGTATGCGACAGCTCGTGCACAGCAGAGTCGAACCTCTCGATGAGCTCGGCGTGCGGTACGAGCGCACGTTCCACCATCGCGGCGATGTCGGTGACGTCAGCAGGCCGGAACGGCTTCAATTTGAAGACGACGACATCCACGACGTCGAGAACGTGGACCTCGAAGTGTTTCAGCTGCTGATTGAGACCGACCACCGCGTGCCAGCGTGGCGACAGCGGCAGGAATGGAATCCCGCTCGGGACAATGTCCACATACATCCTTCGCCGCAGATGAATGGAGCTGTGCCTGCCTGCCCGGTCGCTGAGTAGTTGTTTCACGTGAGGCGCGAGCTGCTGAGTCTCGAAGATATCGCTGTCGTTGGTGCCACGCCCGTAGTTGGTCTGCAGCATCAGCGCAGTGGACCCGATGATGCGCAACTGGTGCCGTGCTCCGTCGTCGGGCCAGCCAGCGTCGAGCTCGAGAAAGAACTCTTCGACGATGCTCACGCCGCTGCCTCGAGCGCGTCGGCGAAGTCGTCCGGCTGTAGCGCGCTAACGATCGCCCATCGCTGCGAGATCGACGAACGTGTCCTGGTGACGTCGCGCAGCGTCTCGATGCTTCCGATCGTTTGATCCAGCACGTCGAGCTCACCGGTGACCGCGATCCTGTCGGCTGATTTCGCGAACATCTCGAAGCGCACCTGTGCGGCTCGGTACCGATGGCTCGCTGCGAGCCCAGGGTTTCGTGTGCCGAGCAGCTCGAGGGCAGCCGATGTGTTTTCCACCACCCACGGCACCCTGCGTTGACGGCCGATCGACTCGAGACCTTCCGCGAGCTTCCAGAAGTTGATGAGCGAGGCGTTGTTGACGAGCACGGGGGCGATGGCTGTGACCACGCGCGGCGATGCATCGACCAGCGCCTCCTTGACGACTCGATGCACCTCGTCGAGCTGCCCGCTTGGCAAGCCGTGCGCGCTTTCTTGAAGGTGCGTGGCTCCAAGTCGCGCGAGCGCATTTCGAAGGTCGAGCTCCGTCGGAAGTGGCCTCACGAACTCATTGATCGATACGTTGAAGATCCGGAGCACCATCAGGAACTGCTCGGCCATCAGTGATCCAACGCCGCTCTCCAGCTCGCTCACCCAGTTTTGCGAAAGGCCCAGTTGTTTTCCGAGCTCGGCCTGCGTCCATCCACGCTTTCTCCTGAGGGTGTGGAGTTGCGCGGCAATCCGCAGCCGGATCTCTTCGAGCTCTCGCGGTGGCCGCCGTATCACAGTGGAGATAATTATATCACATATGCGATATAAAGCGTTCGTATGGAGTCAACGAACCGAAATAATTTAATTATTTATCGTATTCTCGATAATCGCATCGGGTGCGCGATAGCGATCCACGCGGTCGCTGAGGACTCGCTCCACGCCTCAGCCCGGCGGGGGCAGCAGGCGGAACAGCAGCGCGTCGCCGTTCTGCGCGGCGATGCCGACGGTGTGGTTGAGATCCGCGAGGGCGCGGGGCCAGCGGCGCCGAGCGAGACTAGCGTCGCGGCGGTCGAGCGTAGACGGTGAGCACGATGCGTGCGCCGAGCTTCGCCACCCGTGCCAGCGTGGGCGCAGAGATCGGGACCTCGAACAAGAACGGCTTGGCGCCTGACTCGATGCCGATGTTGAAGTCGCGCACCGACGCAGCCCGCCAGCACGCGCGAGCTTTGGGCCCGAGGCGACCGATCGTGCGCAGCATGCTGCGGATGCACGCCTCGGCGGTGTCGTGCTCGACACGCGTTTCGTAGTGTGCGCGATCGAGCTTATCCTCGTGGCCGCGATAGAGCGCGAACATGCGCGGCGAGAGCTCCGTGCAGAGCAAAGCGAGCGATGTGCGTCCCGCGATCTCGAGGTCGACGTTGAGGAACTTCGTCACAGGCCGCCGGCCTCAGCCCGGCGGCGGCAGCAGGCGGAACAGCAGGGCGTCGCCGTTCTGCGCGGCGATCCCGACCGTCTGCTTGAGATCGGCGAGTGCGCGGATCGCGGTCTCCGCGAGCATACGGCCGTCATCCCGGCGATTGGGCGCGTCGGGGTTCGCGCGCACGTAGGCGACGAACTCGTCGTACTTGTCGAGCAGCTTCTGCGCATCGAACACTTCGAGCATCGGGATGAAGTGCACCGGATTGACCACGACCCAGTCGCCCTTGCCGATCTCGAGGACGTTGCGGTCCGCGTACGGCGTGGTGAGCTGCTCGTGGGGGATCGTGCCCAGGAAGCCCTCGTCGTCGGCCTGGAACTTGTGCGGCACGACCTCGACGAAGAACGCGAACAGCTCGATGCCCTTGCGCAGGTTGCCGAGGTCGTCCTCGTCGAGCGGCGGGAACTGCTCCGGCAGGCCGACGTGCATCGCCGGCATCACGACGCGCTCGAGGATATCGATCGCGACCGGTGCGGTGGCGCGGCGCAGCGCGACGATCTGTGCGATCGCCTCGAACAGGCCGCGGTCGGTGGTCTGCTTCGCGATCGCCTCGTCCTGCTTGGCGCGCGAGATCGCGGCGACCACCTGCTCGACGACCTGCGTGTTGCCCGGGCCGAGCCGCGGGCCCGCTTCCTTGATCGCCTCGATCAGCTCGGAGACCGGGGCCTCGTTCCACAGCTTCGCGAGCCGCGCGAAGTCCATCGACATCCACTGGCCCAGCGGCACGGTGTGGAGGCGGATGTAGTGCTGCGCGACGAATCGATCGAGTGCGCGGCCGTTGTCCTTGGCCTCCTGCTCGACGTGGAGCGAGCGCACGCGCTCGACCTCGGTGACCATCTTCTTGGTGGCACCGGAGCCCATGCGAAGGAGCTGCTCGGCGAACACGAACGGCGCGATCTCGAGGAAGATCTTCGAGAACCCGATCCGCCAGGTGTGCGGATCGTCGCCCATCATCAGCCAGTGACCGCCGTGGCGGCGGCGCATCGTCTCGGCGATCCAGGCGCCGAACGTGAACCAGACCTCCCAGTGATCCTCGGCCTTGAGGTCGAGCTCATCCTTGTCGCCGATCTGGCCGAACAACCAGGTGTCGAACGTGATCAGCTCGAGCGACTGGCCGAGCGACAGCGCACCGACATCGCCTTCGACCTCGGCGAGGGACCCGACCGTCTCGCCCTCCGGATCGATCAGCTCCTCGATGATCAGCTCGGATTGACCGCGTGCCCGCGACGAGAACCGGTAGGCCCCCTCGCGGAGCTCGGTCATCGCCTTCTCGAACCGTTCCTTGGCCTGCGCCTCGGCCGCTGCGAGTTGCTGGGCGCTCTCTGACTGCTTGCCGGACTCGGACACGACGAGCAGGATATACGCGTGTCGGCTCCCGACAACGGGTCGGTGCCCGGTTTGTACGAGCAGGTTCGTCGCACGCTGCGCGCCGGGGGGCTTCCCATCGGCGAGGCCATGCACCCGGTCGCGCTCCTGGGGCTCGCTGTGATGGTCGTCAACGACTGGGTTCTGAAGCCTCGGCTCGGGCCGAGCGCCTGGACGGGCAAGCTGAGCGACCTGGGAGGGCTGGTCGCCGCTCCCGTGGTGCTCACGGCGGCGATCGGCCTCGTCCTGCGGCTGGTGCGCCGCCCCGAGCCGTTCCTGACCCGTCGGCGCCTGGTGCTCTCGATCGCAGCGACCGGCGCGGTGTTCACCGCGATCAAGCTCAGCGAGCGTGCGGCCGGCTGGTTGGTCAGCGCGCTGTCGGTGGTGCGCCCGGCGGAGGTCTACCTCGATCGCACGGATCTGCTGTGCCTTCCGGTGCTCGGCATCGCCTACTGGATCGGAAATGACGAGCTGCGGCGGCTGGGCCGTTAAGGTATGACCGACGCATGCGAAGCGCGCTCGTGATGGTCGTGGCGCTGGTCCTCGGCTCGGGCTGCAAGAAGTCCCACGAGGAGGCGGTGAAGGCCACGCGCGAGCAGTGCGTGAAGTTCCTCGCGGCCGCCGATGCGCACGAGGGGTGCGACCAGCTCGCCGCGCTCACCACCGAGGTCGCGGCACCGTTTGGCGACGTCCGCAATGACAAGGAGCTGGCGGCCGATGACGACGAGTTCCTGACCAAGTGCATGGACGCGATCGCCGAGCACGCCGAGAGCTGCAAGGGCAGCACCGCCTACGGCAAGGCGATGGACAAGCTGATGTACGCGATCGCAAAGTAGTGCGCGGCCGGGCACCGGTGGCCATCGATCGCGCGCGGCTTGCGCGGGATGACTGAGCTTCTCGTGGTGCGGGGCTTGGCTCACGAAGGTCTTGCACGCGAATGCCGAGACCGTCCCGATCAGCCAGATCATGATACGCGCGACCGTGGCGGCAAAGGCCGATGCGACCGTGGAGTCCCTGATCGAGCTGATGACCCAGCATCACATCGGCTGCGAGCCGATCCTCGACGAGCTGGATCATCCCACGGCGATCGTGACCAAGCTCGATCTGATCGAGTGTCGTGGCGACGACCGCGCCACCGCGCGAGAGGTGATGATGCCGCATGCGATGGTGATCGCGCCGGAGGCAAGCGTCGCGAAGGCCGCCACGATGATGAGCACCGAGCAGATCCATCACCTGCTCGTGGTCGGTCGCCATCGGGCCCTGCTCGGCGTGGAGTCCTCGATGGACATCACGAGCTGGCTGGCGCGCCAGTAGATCAGATCACGTCGCCTTCGGGTCCCACAGCGGCTCGGGCCGCCCGTCCTTGAGCGCGGCCCAGCGGCCCCACACGAACAGCGCGTCGGAGAGCCGGTTGAGGTACTGCACGGGCAGATCGCCGCCGATGTCCGCGGTCTGGCCGAGCGCCACGACGAGCCGCTCGCAGCGCCGGCACACCGTACGCGCGAGGTGAAAGGCCGCGGAGGCCGCGCCGCCGCCGGGCAGCACGAACGAGGTCAGCGGCGGGAGATCGTCGTTGACCGCATCGATGTCGCGCTCGAGGCCCTCGACGTGACGCGCCTCGATCCGCGGCAGCTTCGCGCGCCGGTCCGGATCGGGTGCGGCGAGCTCGGCGCCGAGGTTGAACAGCTCGTTTTGCACGCGGGTGACGATCGGCAGCAGGTGCGCTCCAGCCGCCGAGCTCTCGAGCGCGATCCGGACAAGGCCGAGCGTGGCGTTGGTCTCGTCGACGGTGCCGTAGCAGTCGATCCTCGGATCGGACTTCAACACGCGGTCGCCGCCGATCAGAGAGGTCTCGCCCTTGTCGCCGCCCTTGGTGTACACACGATCGATCCGCATGGAGGTGGCTTAACACGCCGGCGAGCTCGGCGCAGCGCGATGGCGCCTCAGGCGGCACGGTGTGACAACGTCGATCGGGGCGCCGGGGACGACGGAGGTCGACAATGCTCAGAACGGCTTCAACAGGAAGCACACGCCGTTGAAGCAGGTCATCGCCTTGCCGCTCGCGACGAACACCAGGAGCGGCGGTGGCCGTCGCCGATCGTTGCACGACAGCCGGTACTCGGTGACGGTGATGGTGAGGCCGAACGAGGTGGCCTCGCCTTCGGCGGACGCGGACATCTCGAGCTCGTCGAACACCTCGCCGAGCGAGCGCTGGCGTCGGGTGCGACCGGCATCCTCGCAGGTGCCCTGCCATGGACTGGTGTAGCCGGTGGTCGTGATCTCGACGCTGCGGCCGTGGAAGCCTTCCGCCTCGGTGGGCGACAGCGCGGCCCCCTTGCCGAGGATGTGATCGGCGACCACCCAGGTGTGCAACAGCGCGTCGACGGCGACCGGCGCGGGCTTGTTCACTGGCTCGTCGGGCGGCAAGCAGCCGGCCAAGGCGCACACGATCAGCAGCTCACGACAGCGACGACTCTGGGCCACGAAGCGGCAATGAGACCACGAACCGCGCGCCGCCGGTAGGTGCGCGGTCTGGAGCCACCTGGAGCTCGCCGCCGTGCTCGATCGCGATCTTGCGGGCGATCGCCAGTCCGAGGCCGGTGCCGGTGGCCTTGGTGGTCACGTAGGGCTCGAAGATCTTCTCGCGCTTGTCCTCGGCCACGCCCTTGCCGTGATCGTCGACCGTGATCGCCACCACGTCGCGCCGCTCGTCGCGCGACCACGACACCACCACGTCACCGGCGTGCCCGTTCTCCTGGCCGGCGTGGATCCCGTTCTCGACGAGATTCGCGAGTACGCGCTTCAGCAGCAACTTGTCGGCGCGCACGGTCACCGCATCCGCGGGCGGCCTGAGGGTCAGGTGCTTGGCGTTGATCGGATCGAGCTGGAGCTCCTCGATCACCTCGGCGAGCGCGATCGGCGAGGCCTCGACCTTGGGTAGCGCGCCGAGCGTGCGGAACGTGTCGACCAGGCGGCGCAGGCCTTCGATCTCCTCCTCGACGATCTCGCCGGTATCGACGAGCTGCTTCTTGAACTTCGGATCGTCTCCCTTGTACATCGACACGCACTGCTGAACTGCGAGCTGGATCGGCGTCAGCGGGTTCTTGATCTCGTGCGCGAGGCGACGCGCCACGTCCTGCCACACGCCCATGCGCTGGAGGTACTCGATCTGCTGGCGGGTCTCGTCGAGGTTGTCGAGCATCCGGTTGAACGCCTCGCCGAGCTCCGCCATCTCGTCCCCGCCGCGCAGCTCGGCACGCGCATCGAGCTGACCGTCGGCGACCCGGCGCGCGGTCTCGACGAGTGCATCGATCCGCCGGGTGTAACGATCCGACAGGACGAGGCCGATCGCCACCGCGATCAGCGCGGCGAGCACGATCACGATCATGAACGTGAACTGGTAGGTATCCGGTAGCGCGCTCTGGATCTGCGAGACCGTGCGGGTGCCATCGATCGAGGCCTTGAGGTCCTGTAGCTCCTGCTGCAAGGTCGCCGAGACCTCGAAGGTCAGGCGGAGCATCGCGCCGTCGGAGCGCAGCGGCTGATCCACCACCTTGTCGCGCCAGTCCGGACCGGTGGGTGGCTTCATGGCCTCGGCGACCACCGTGCCATCGCCGCGCAGCATCGCGATCGCGCGCAGGCCCGCCTGCGAGGGATCCTCGATGATCGCGTGGAGGTCGGTGTTCGGATCGAGCGCCGCCAGATCCGGGCGCAACGCGAGGCGCTCGGAGACCTCGCCATGGACGCGCTTCGTCATGTTGACGAGCTCGTGATAGCGGTGCGTCGCCCTCTCCATCGCCTCGACGCGGAGCGCCGCATCGCTCGCGGCCACGTTCGCGGCGGTCTTGCCGAGCTGGCCGACGAGGATGTACGCGACCACCAGCGGTAACATCACCGACACCGCGAGCAGCATGGTCACGCGAAATCGCAGGCTGAGCTTGCGTGGCTTCATGGGCGTGGCCGGTAGAACGGTTGCGAGCGGATGCGCAGCACGCGATCGGCCGCGGCGAACTTCGGATTGACGAATACCGAGACGAACGAGCCGAAAAACGCGCCGCCGCGGTCGAGCCCGCCGCCGGTGCCCTGGCTCAGCCAGCGCCGCACCTCGGTCATCAGCTTCGGATCGACCGGGTTCAGCTGGATCTCCATGGCGAGCAGGTAGACCTGGTCGTAGGGCAGGGCCGACAGCGGCGCGACCGGGAGATCGTCGATGCCGGTGACCCGGCGCAGCGCCTCCGCCTTGCGCTTCTCCTTGATCACCTTCTTGCTGCCCGGGTCGTCGAACTTCAGCTCGTAGATCTCGTCCCACAGGTTGTAGAGCACCTGACGGGTCACCAGCATGAACGACACCGGATCCGTCGAGTCGCGCGGATAGATCCAGATCCGGATCAGCGCCGTCGAGGTGAAGCCGCTGTCGAGCGCCTCGTACGCCGCGCGATCGAACAGCTTCGCGATCGACGCGGTGACGTAGAGCCGATCGCCGCGCTCGACGAACCGCATCTTCTGCAGCTCGGGGCGTTCATCATCGTCGGCGCGCGCGGGGGACGACAACGCGATCAGGAGCGCAGCGATCACGAGCGTCTTCACCGCAGGCGCCCCAGCGCGTTCGCGATCGTGACCTCGAACACGCCGACGTCGGTGTCGATCCGCACGCCGGCATCGACGTAGATGTCGATCGGGAGCGCGGCGTAGAGGCTCGCATCGCGCGCGCGCAGATCCGCTTGCTCCCCCAACCCCCACAGGCCGGCCCCGAAGAACAGATCTCCGCCGTACACGCGCTTCTTCCCGCTGCCGCGGAACAGCTCGAACGCGTACTCGAGGTTCGCGCTGCCGCCGATGTCGCCGTAGGTCGGTTTGTCGGAACGGGTGCCGAGGATGTCGAGCGGCGCGGCGGCCGACAGCACGAGGCCCATCGCGCGCGGCGTGAGCATCCGATTGACGTCGGCGATATGGATGCGGTCGAACTGGGGCGCGCCGCCGATCACCACGCCGCCGCTGGCTTTGAAGCCGATCACGTGCTTGCCGCCGAGCAGCGGCCAGTAGTGCTCGTAGCGGCCGAACAGCGTCGCGAACTCGTAGCTGCCGCCGAGCAGCGACGATCCGAGCTCGGCGCTGACGGTGACGTGACCGCCGGCGTGCGGGAGGATCGGATCGGGCCGGGTATCGCGATCGAACGTCAGATTGCCGCTGACCACGCGGCTCTCGCCGGGCTCGAGGTGAAGATCGATCGCGGAGACCTGGCCATCGGGCCGCTCCAGCGTCGGCGCGACCGGCAAGGCGGCGGCGATCGATTCGGCGCGGATGCCCGCGGAGAGTCGGGACAGCACGGTCACGTCGTAGGTGACTCCCGCGCGGGCGCCGATCCGCCGGTAGGAGAACGCACGCAGATCATCTGCCGTCACGTGCTGCGGATCTCCGGTGATCCGGTACGCCTCGCTGCCGTGGACGAGCGTGAACGAGGCGCTGGCGCCGAGCCGTGTGCCGAGCAGCGATGGATCCGACGCGCGCAGCTCGGTGGCCCACTGGTTACGACCGCCCTCGACGTCACCCTTCGACGCGAAGATGAAGCCCATCCCGACGCCGACGCCGAGGCCGAGCAGGTTGCGCTCGCTGACGTCCGCACCGAGCCAGTACGGCGACACGTTGGAGCGGCCGAACCACAGCCGGTTGAGCACCACGGTGCCGCGCTCGACGACGCGCACCTCGAGGATCACCTGGCCGCGCTCGCCGCCCTTGCGCATCGCCAGCGTGACGTCGCGGAAGAAGCCGAGGGCGAGCACCTTGAACCGCGCCTCGCGCAGCCGCTTGTCGCTCGCGTGGAGCACGTCGCCGACCTGGATCGGCAGCGTGCGGCGGATCAGCTCGGTCTGCGTGGCGGTGTTGCCGACCACCTCGATCGATTCGATCAGGATCAGCGGACCGAACTCGCGATCCTCGTGCAACGGCTCGGCCGGCGCGGCGGCAGGAGTGACGTCGGGCGTTGGTGCCGGCGCGGGCTCGGTGACCGGCGGCTCGGGCGGCGGCTCCTGTGCACGCGCCGGGCGCGAGTGCGCGATGACGGCGCTGAGCGCCACGATCACCGCGAGCCGGTCCCGCATCCACCGTGAACGTAGCGCATCGCTCCCGGCCGGTGCTACCGTCCCGCCGTGCGCTGGGCCACGCTCACCGTCTTCGCGGTCGTGCTCGCAGGCTGCAACGACCTGCGCGACTTCCGGGGGACCTGGACCGGGGCCCGGGTCGGTGAGGCGGCGGTGGTGCGGGTCGGCGTCCAGCCGGGAGCGGCCGCGACGCTGGCGATCGCTGACCTCGACACCCATGGCCTGCACGGCTCGCTCACCATCACCGGCCTCGTCGAGGACGCGCCGATCGAATCGCTGCCGGGCGCCGAGGCCGACGCCCTCTCCGGGATGACGTTCACCGGAGCTCCGCTGCGGGTCTACCTGTCGTTCGTCGCGATCCCCGATGGCGGCGGCGAGGCGCTGGCGCTGATCGCGCTGTTCGATGATCACCGGATCGAAGCGCGCATTCTTCGCGGCGGAGGCGTGCCGCTCTATGCCATCTTTGCCCTGAGCGAGTCGTGAACTGCCCCAACTGCAAGGCCGCCAACGCGGAGGATGCCCGGTTCTGTGGGAGCTGCGGGCAGACCCTGGCGGCGACCGACTCGTCGAACCCGAAGATGGCGGCGGCCGGGTTCGGCGAGGCGCCATCGCTGATCGGCCGCGAGATCGCGGGTCGCTACCGGATCGAGGCCAAGCTCGGCGAGGGCGGGATGGGCGCGGTCTACAAGGCCCAGCAGATCTCGCTGAAGCGCACCGTCGCTGTGAAGCTGCTCCGGCCCGAGGTCGCGGGCAGCCAGATGCTGCTGCGGCGGTTCAACGCGGAGGCCGAGGCGGTCGCGAAGCTGTCGCATCCGAACACGGTCAACATCTACGACTTCGGTCAGGACAGCGACGGCGCGCTGTTCATCGCGATGGAGTTCATCGAGGGCAAGAGCCTGCGCGATGTCGTGCAGCAGGAGGCGCCGCTTCCGCTGCGCCGTGCGCTCGTGATCGCCGCACAGGTCGCTGCCTCGCTGACCGATGCGCACGCTCACCAGATCGTCCACCGCGATCTCAAGCCGGATAACGTCATGCTGCAGGGCCGCGGCCGGCAAAAGGACGTGGTCCGCGTGCTCGACTTCGGCATCGCGAAGCTGCGCGACGAGAACCGGCAATCGCAGCTGGCAATGACCCAGGCCGGCGACATGCTCGGCACGCCGCAGTACATGTCTCCCGAGCAGATCCGCGGCGAGCAGGTCGATGGCCGCACCGACATCTACTCGCTCGGCGGCCTGCTCTACGAGATGGTCACCGGTCGGCTGCCATTCGAGGCGCCGACGGTGATGGCGCTGCTGTCGAAGCACCTGATGGAGACCATCGTTCCGCCGTCGCAGCGCCGGCCCGATCTCAACCTGCCACCAGCGATCGACAGCCTGATCTTGCATGCGATGGCCAAGGATCCCGCGGCGCGGCCCGCGACGATGGAGCAGTTCGGCGAGGAGCTGAACGCGCTGCTCGCGATGTTTCCGCCGGAGAGCGGGCCGGCGACCGCGCAGCAACCCACTCAAACCCGCTCGCAGGGGATCGCCACGCCGGCGGCGTACGCCGTGGGTCCGCCACCGGGCGTGTTCGTTCCATCGACGCCAGGGCCCGCTGCCTATCAGCCGCCGATCGGAGGCGTTGCTCCCTACGATCCGCATGCCGGTGGGCCGCACCTGGCGCCGCCGCGGCCGCCAAGTCGTGGTGGCAAGGGGATCTTCGTGCTGCTCGGCCTGTTGGTCGCCGCAGGAATTGGCATCGGTGTGTATTTCGGCGTCGTCAAGAATGGCAACTCGCAGACGCCCGACAAGGCGGCGCAGGGCTCGAATGTTGGGGTGACGGTGGACGCGGCGGTCGCAATCCCACCTCCGGCCGCGTCCGATGCGGCGGCGGTGACGCCCGGTGATGATCCGTGGGCGAGCTTGGGAGGCACTACCGTGGTGGCGCCGACCTTGGATGAAGGCGATGACGGCAGCGACGCGGTGGCAGAGCCCACTCCGTCGACACCGAAGCCGGGTCAGAGCTCGACCCGGGACATGCCGCCCGGATGCGAGGACTATGCGAAGGAGATCGAGGCGATGGGCAGGTGTTCGGCGATCCCGCAGACCTCGCGCGATGCGATGATCAAGGCCGCGAAGGACATGCGAAAGGCCTACGGCAGCGTCGACATGACGCCCGAGCTGCGCAAGCAGGTGAGCCAGGCGTGCACGCAGGGCGCGCAGGGCATCAAGCAGTCGATGGCGGGCTTGGGCTGCGGGTCCTGATCACGCTACCTTCGCGGCATGACGGCGATCCGCTTGACCCAGTACGCACGCGGCGGCGGTTGCGCCGCCAAGCTCCGCCTCACCGAGCTCAATCATGTCCTCTCGAAGCTGCCCGGCGCGGGGGCCGCATCGCGTCCCGACATCCTCGTCGATCACGCGTTCTCCGACGATGCCGCCGTGGTCCATCACGCCGCCGGGCGCGATCTCGTGCTCACCGCCGATGTGATCGCGCCGCTGGTCGATGATCCGGCGGCGTTCGGCGCGATCGCCGCGACCAACGCGATGAGCGATGTGTGGGCGATGGGTGGCGAGCCGCGATTCGCTCTCAACCTCGTGTTCTTCTCCGACGAGGTACTCGGGATCGAGGTGCTCGACGCGATCCTCCAGGGCGCTGCCAAGGCGTGCGCCGAGGCCGATGTCGCGATCGTGGGTGGTCACTCCGTGCGCGATCCCGAGATCAAGTTCGGACTGTCGGTCACCGGCGAGGTCCAGCCGGGAGCCTGGTGGTCCAATCGCAAGGCGAAGTCGGGGCAGGCGCTGATCCTGTCGAAGGCGCTCGGCACCGGCGTGATGGGCCAGGCGATCAAGAAGGGCCTTGCCAGCGCGGCCGCGGCCGATGCTGCGATCGCCTCGATGACCACGCTGAACCAGGGCGCCGCGCGGATCGGCCACGCGCACGGCGTGACCTCGGCGACCGACGTCACCGGTTTCGGCCTGCTCGGCCACCTGCGTAACATCCTCCATGGTTCGAACCTCGCCGCGCGCGTGCAGCTCGATCAGCTGCCGCTGCTCCCCGAGGCCAAGGACCACCTGCGGGCGCAGATTTGCCCCGCCGGTAGCAAGGCGAACCGCGCGTACGTCGCGAACCTCGTGCGGTGGGCGAATGGCAACGCCTTCGTGGCCGATCCGGGCGATGATACCTCGGAGCACGAGCTGCTCGCGTCGCTCGCGTGCGATGCGCAGACCAGCGGCGGCCTGCTGCTGTGCGTGCCTGCGGATCGCGCGGCCTCGTGCGTCGACGGCCTGCGCTCACTCGGCCTTCCCGCCGCGCAGATCGGCGAGCTCGTCGAGGTGACCGGGGGCGTCCCGCCGATCGAGCTGCGCTAGCGACGTCGCGACGTGGCGCCGCGACCGCGACGTCGAGCGGCGTGTCACCGATGGCGCCGCGAGCGCCGACCTCGAGCGGCGTGTCACCGATGGCGTTACGATGGCGCAACCTTGTCCCCGAGTGACGCCGCAGACTCGCAGAGGTCGCAGAGCAGAGAGTCTGATCGACCGTCGCCATCGATCGCGCCGATCGCGAGTTTGAACGGTCATGATCTCGCACAGAGATCGTGACGCGTCGATCTCCCCCAACCGCTCTGCGCTCTCTGCGTCTCCGTGGCGACACTCTGGGACACCGCGGTGCCGACAGACGTGCGGGTTCTCGGGTGCTCCGAGCGTGGGAGCGTCCCGGCGGCGGCCGTCGGTCACGCGGTGCGAGGTCCCCACGTCCCCCGTGGGTGCCGCCGCGACGCGCTGGCTAGCCCAGGTAAGGCTCGTGGCACACGACCTCGACGTTGTGGCCGTCGGGATCGGTGACGAACGCGCCGTAGTAGTGCTCGTGGTAGTGCGGGCGGAGGCCGGGCGGTCCGTTGTCGTTGCCGCCGGCGGCGATCGCGGCGTCGTAGAACGCCTTGACCTCGGCGCGGCCCTTCGCGCGGAACGCGATGTGGATCTTGTCGGTCGGTGTGCCGGTGTGGATCCAGAAGTTCGGCTTGCCCTTCTCGCCAAACCCAGCAACCCCGGGAAAGCCCATGAGCTTCTCGTAGCCGAGGGGTGCAAGGGCCTTGGTGTAGAACGCGACGCTGTTGTCGAGGTCGGTGACGAGGTAGCCGGTGTGATCGATCATGGCGGGACCATACTGTAGGATCCGTGAATGCGAATCGCGTTGATCCGGGTGATCACCGCCGCCGTGTTGCTCGCTCCCGGCGCCGCGAGCGCGGGGCGCACGCAATATGGCTGGCTGTTCGGGACCGAGGTGATGCCGGAGCGAGGCGCCGAGATCCAGAGCTGGATCACCGAGGAGAACACGAAAGATCCCGATTCTCACGAGAACGTGTGGGGGCTGCAGGCGCTGATCGGTGTCAACGATCAGCTCGAGCTCGCGTTTCCGGTCGAGTTCGTGTGGCAGGACTCCGACTCCACGAATCCCAGGACGGTGTGGAAGCGCTACGGCGTGGAGGCGCGCTACCGGTTCGTGTCGGGGGACCCGGTGGACGCGCCGCCGTTTGCACCGCTGGTGCGGCTCGCGGTCAAGCGCGACGTCACCGTCCGCAACACGACGATCGTCGAGGCGAACTTCGTGGTCTCGACGACCACGCTCAGCGGCAGCGTGATGGGGCTCGTCGATCTAGGCGTCGTCGGTGCGATCTCGCCCGACGATCAGGTGTTCGAGGCGAGGCCGGGTGCCGGTGTTAGCTTTAAGGTGATCGGCGATCTGCGGCTCGGTGCGGAGGTGTTCGGTCACCTCAGCTTCAAGGAGTCGTACAACCGGTGGATCGCGGCAGGCCCGAACCTCGCGTGGTCGCATGGCCGCTCGTGGGTGAGCGCCGCGATGGGCATCGGCCTCTACCAGATCCACACAGCGCCAGCGCTGCAGTGGGGGATCATGTTCTGATGCGTCCGCTGGCCGTCCTCGTCGCGCTCGCGAGCGTCGCGCACGCCGGTCCCGCGGGCCGTGTCGCCGGCTCGGTGAAGATCACCGAGGCCGATGGCAGGCCGTCGGTGGGCAGCGATGCGATCGTGTACGTCGTCGGAGCGCCGGTTGCAGCGACGCCTCGCACGCCCGGTCCCACGATCAAGATCGAGCAGAAGGGGCGCAAGTTCGTTCCCGATCTGGTCGCCGTCACCGCCGGGGACACCGTGAGCTTCCCGAACGCCGATCCGTTCCTCCATAACGTGTTCTCGCAGTCGGGCACGCGGAAGTTCGATCTCGGCTCGTTCAAGAAGGGTGACTCGAAGGACAAGGAGTTCCCCACTCCAGGCGTCGTCGACGTCTACTGCAACATCCATCCGGAAATGGCGGCCACGATCCTCGTGCTGCCGAACCGGTTTCACACGCGAACCGGCAGCGACGGCATGTTCACGCTCGAGGGTGTGCCGGCCGGCGAGTGGACGCTGTTCGCATACACGCGGCGTGCAGCGCGCCCGGTCAGCGCGAAGATCACGGTCACGGCGGGCGCCGACACCAAGGTGGAGATCGGGCTTCAGCGAGGCGGGGAGCCTCCGCACCTCAACAAGTACGGCGAGAACTACCGCTCCGAGGGTCCAGGGACCTATCGATGAGCGGGCCGTACATCGCGTTCCGCGTCAACCGAGCGTCGCGCGAGATCCTCACCGACACGATCCGCTTCGCTCCCGATCCAGCGGTGACGTTCATCAATCCGCTCGAATGGCTGGTCAGCTGCGACTCCGGGGACAAGGTCGTGATTCGCGCGCTCGAGGATGGCAAGCGCAGCGTCGGCGTGATCGCGACGGCCACGCTGCGTGTCGACAAGCTCGAGGAGCGTCGCCAGATCGATCCAGCGCTGCCCTCGAAGGCGCAGTGGGCATGGCTCGAGGACGTGGTGTTCCCGATGCGCGAGCGGGCGTTCGAGGATCGCCGCCCCGACGCGTTCGACGCCGCCGAGCTGTCGGCACCGGCATCGCGTGAGCAGACCGGGCCGAGGGCCGCTGGCGCAGCGCCGGCAACGCGGACCCGGACGGCGCCGCTGTGGGGACCGATCGCGGCAGAGGCCACCGTCGCCGCCAAGGCGCGTTATCTCGAGCTGGTGTTCGACCATGCGAGCGTCGTCGTGGTGCCCGGCAGTGTGCGCTACGTGCGGGATCCGTCGCTGCGTCCCAGTGGCCGCTACGAGATGAAGATCCAGTGCGAGGGCGACGGCGCCGTCAGCATCCAGGCCGCGAGCGACGATGGCCTGTTCGTGATCGCACTCGCTCGCTGGCGGGACAGTGCGCTGTGCGATCGCGAGCAGCAGGGCCCCGATCCCGATGATTTTCAGTGGATCGCGCTCGAGGATGCGCTGCGCGCCGAGCTGGCGCGGGCACCTTAGTTGTCGCGCAGGTGACGCACGATCGAGGCGTCGAGCCGGCTCTGCACGAGGCGGATGACGCTGTCGATCTGCTCGACCGGCATCGCGAGCCGCTTCGCGAGCTTCGTGCGGGTCTCGGTGACGAGGGCCGCCCGCGCGCGGGATAGCCAGCGCGCGGCGGTGGCGCGATGCACGCCGAACGCCGCACCGATCGCATCGATTGACAGCTGCTCGACGATGCTCTGCCGCAGCAGGGTGCGATCTTCCGCGGACAGCGCGGCGATTGCTTCCTTCAACGAGGTCGCGAACTCGGACCGATACTCGGCCTTGAGCTGCGAGAGCATCGGGTCCGACTGAGCGCCGAGCGCGTCCTCCAGCGACGGCTCGAGCGCCGTCTCCCGCCGCTGTTTCTTGAGCTGCCGGATGATCTCGCGGGTGGCGGTGATGCGGACCCAGCCGCGCAGCGGACCCTTGCCGCGATATCCGGCGATGCCGGGTGGCTTGCCGTCCCGCGGGACCAACAGCTGAAGGCGGAGGAGCTGCTTCACCTCGTCCACGACGTGGGCGGGCGCGCGCGTCGATGCCCCGGCGGCGGAGACCTCGGTCAGGATCGAATCGAACGCCGCGTGAGCCGTGGGCTCCTGCGCATCGCACATCGCCGCGATCGCGAGATCACCGGCGGCCGCGGCGGCGAGCGCGCCGGGGACATCGCTGCCGACGAGCCGGGGACCCACGAACGCGGCGAGCTTGTCCTCGTCGATCCGGAGGGTGGGCCATGCGCGGCGAGCACCGACGAGCACGGCCTGCCATGCCGCGAGCGCATCCGGGGGCGATCGGACGGCGAGCCCGCTCGTCGTTGCCAGGCGTTCGACCGGATCCATCTCGGTATCGTGTCACAATGCATTCGGGCGATGGAGTGCCTCGACGCGAACGTCGTGCAGGACCTGATGGCGGGCGCGCTGGAGCCGCCCGCTCGCGTCCTCGCGATCGAGCACCTCGATGGCTGCCAGGATTGCCGCGAGCTGATCGCGATGCTCGCCCGTGGCGCCACCCACGACGTGGCGATCGACACCCTGAGCGACACCGACCAGCGCGCGCCGAGCGTCGCGATGATGGAGACCGTCGGTAGCGAGTTCGGGCTGGCCGCCACCATCGCCCCGGGCGTGGGCGGCTCGCGCGAGGACGAGCTGGCCGCCACGCTCGCACCCGAGCAATCGCTGACCAAGGCGGTCCGGATCCGCGCGCCGAATCAGGTCGGCAAGAACCTCGGTCGCTACACGCTGGTCGAGCGGCTCGGCGCCGGTGCGATGGGCGTGGTCTACCGCGCCGAGGACAAGGAGCTCGGGCGCGATGTCGCGCTCAAGCAGCTTCATCAACCTGACCTGGCGCTGACCGGCCGGTTGATCCGCGAGGCGCGCTCGATGGCGCAGGTCAACCATCCCAACGTGGTCGCGGTCTACGACGTCGGCGTGTTCGATGCCATCACGTACATCGCGATGGAGCTGGTCACCGGCGAGAGCCTGCGTAGCTGGCAGACCTCGCGCACGATCAACGAGGTGATCGAGGCGTACATCGCTGCTGGCCGTGGCCTCGGCGCCGCGCACGACGCCGGCATCATTCATCGTGACTTCAAGCCCGACAACGTGCTGGTCGGCAAGGACGGCCGCATCCGCGTCACCGACTTCGGCCTCGCAGCGTCGCGCTCCGACGAAGACGTCACCGACGGGCTCGACCGGGCGAAGCGCTCGATCGACGATCTCAACCTGACCACCTCGGGCTCGGTACTCGGCACACCCGCGTACATGGCGCCGGAGCAGTTCGTCGGCGGCAACGTGGATGCGCGCACGGATCAGTTCAACTTCTGCGTCTCGTTGTTCGAGGCGCTGTACAAGCAGCGGCCGTTCGGCGGCAGGACGTTCGACGAGCTCGCCGATCAGGTGTGTGCCGGCACGCTTCGTCCGGCGCCGGCTCGCTCGCCGATCTCGGGTGCCCTGCGCGCGATCCTGCTGCGCGGTCTGTCGGCAAAGCCCGGCGATCGGTTCCCGACGATGAATCACCTGCTCGCCGAGCTCGGGCGCGATCGCGCGAAGCCGTGGCGGCGGACCTCGATGGTCGCGTTCGCATGTGCGGGTGTGCTCGCGCTCGGCCTCGGTGCGGATCTCGCGGTCCGCAGCCGGGTCGCGGGCAGCATCAAGCAATCGTTCACCGCCACCGCGAAGCAGTCCGATCGCGCGGTTCGCCTGGTCGCCGACCAGTTCGATGCGATCTCGAACCTGGTCTACCTGTTCCCGGTGATGGGCGATGTCTCGGCCCATCACGATCAGGCGGACTTCGGCCTCGGCGACCCGGTCGACGACAACAAGGACCTCGACGACATCCACGATCGCCTGGTCTCCGCCGACTGGCGCCTCGCGCGCGACTTCGGTGGCCGCGAGCATCCGAGCATCCTCGCGGTCGCGGACTACAAGGCGCGCCTGTTGTTCACCAGCGCGGATCCGGGTGCGCCGCGCAGCGACCTCTCGGTGCTGCCATGGGTCAAGCAAGCGCTCGATGCGGGCAGCGGCAACTCCACGATCCTGGTCCGCTACGATGATCCACAGCTCGTCGGCACGCGGATCCTCGGACCTCGCTCACCGAGCGGGCTCGCGATGGTGTTCGCGCGCACCCGATCCCTCGGCGAGGCGGCGAAGACCCAGTTCTTCCAGATCGTCGAGGCGCGTGTGCTGCTCGACCAGATCCGGCTCGACGACACGCTGCTCTCGATCGTCGCGCCCGACGGCACGCCGGTCGGTGATGTGCCCCAGGCGCTGGTCGCGGCTGCGCCGGCGCAAGGGCAGGGCGAGATCACATTCGATGGCGTCGCCTACGAGCTCGAGTCACGGCCGCTCACCGGCTTCGGTGCCAGCGCGATCGGCCGGCTGGTGATGGCGCAGCGCCTGGATGGCGTGCTGTCGCTGTTCCCGAATGCTCGGCTGGTGTTCACCCTCGGCATGCTGGCGGTGCTCGGCCTCGCGATCGGAACCGCCGTGAAGACGCGGCAGATCGCGGGTGCGCGCGTGGACTGAGGGGGACGGTTTCAACGTACGCAACTAACGATTCGCATCTACCCGATTTCATGGATGGGGTCGGGGACGGTTTCAACGTACGCAATCAACGAGCGTCGTCGTCCGACCTGAACAACGTCGAGCACAGCGCCGCACGGTTCGAGGGTCGCGTACGTTGCGTACGTTGAAACCCAGCCTGCCAAATGGTTCCGCGGGGTTGCCGATCGCACGTAGCGTACGTTGAAACCGTCCCCTGCCTGCCCAGTGGTTCCGCGGGGTTGCCGATCGCAAGTAGCGCAAATTTAAACCGTCCCCAGCGTCACGCCGTACTCCGCCAGCACCTCCGCGGTGTGCTCGCCATGGCGCGGTGGGAACCGCGGTGCGGTCGGCATGCCGAGGGGCGTGCGGACCTGCAGGACGGGGCCGACGTCAGGGCCGCCGTCGAGCGAGAAGAACACCTCGCGGGCAACGTGCAGCGGATGGCTCGGCAGCTCGCTGGTCTCGGTGACGACCTCGACGCAGCAGTCGTGCTTGCCGAGGATCTCGGTCCACTCCGCGCAGGTCTTGGTCGCGAAGATCGCGGCGAGCTCGGCGCGGGTCCTGGCTTGATCGGCGGGCTCGCCGATCACCTCGGAGACGTTCGGCGGCCGGCCGATCGCGGTGTTGAGCGCGATCCAGAACTTGGGCTCGAGCGCACCCACGGCGAGGTAGCGCTCGTCCTTGGTCGCGTAGATCGCGTAGCAGGCGAGCGCGCCGTTGAGGGTCTCGGTCCCGCGCGTTGGCCTCGCGCCGCAATCCTGGTTGCCGAGCTCGGCGGCGAGCAGGGCGAGCGCACCCTCGGTCATCGAGATGTCGAGGTGCGCACCCTTGCCGGTGCGATGGCGACCGACGAGCGCGCCGAGGATCGCGGTGGCGCCCCACAGGGCCCCGCCCGCCAGGTCGGCGATCTGCACGCCGGGCATCGCCGGTGCCGCGCCGGCCACACCGCCGCCCATCGCGAGCACGCCGGCGAGCGCGATGTAGCCGAGGTCGTGACCCGCGCGATCCGCATACGGCCCGGTCTGCCCGAAACCGCTGATCGAGCACAGGATGATCTTCGGGTTACGCGCGGCGAGCGTGGCGTGGTCGAGGCCAAGCTTGGCCATCACGCCGGGCCGGAAGCTCTCGACGACGACGTCCGCGCTCGCGACCATCGCCAGGAACACCTCGCGCGCGGCGGGCGCCTTGAGGTCGAGGACGATCGAGCGCTTGCCGCGATTGATCGCGAGGAAGCGCCCCGACATGCCGCCCTTCGCTGGAGGGAAGGCGCGCAGGTAATCGCCGAGCTTCGGATCCTCGACCTTCACGACGTCCGCGCCCATGTCGGCGAGGACCATCGTCAAGAATGGACCGGGGAGCAGGCGCGAGAGATCGAGCACGCGGATGCCGGTCAGCGCGTCGGCGAGCGGGGAGGCGACCATGCCGCGCATCATGCCTCAGAGCCGCAGTGGGAGGCTGCGCTTGAGATACCGAGGCACGCGGCGGTCAGCTCGTCGGCGAGCTACGGGTCGGCGATCTTGCGACCGGTCGGCGCATGGTCGTCATAGCGCAGCACCTGGTCGAGCAACGCACGCCGCGGTCCGCGCGGCTCGCGATACGAGG
This sequence comes from Myxococcales bacterium, assembly GCA_043753855.1. GTDB lineage: Bacteria > Myxococcota_A > Polyangia > Haliangiales > Haliangiaceae > JABFXX01. The sequence continues at coordinate 20,633 of JAYUVX010000019.1, forward strand.
CGACCGCGACCTGCACGAACGCTCGCGAGTGGAACCGCAGCACCCGCAAGCTCGTGGCCGTGGCTGCACCCCGTGCATGCAGCTCGAGCTGCAGCACGTGGAGTAGCGCATCCTTGTCGCGAAATCGCAGGTAGAACGCGCAGACCGAGGTCTTGGCCTCGGCGACCGAGACGTCCGCCCAGGCACGACCCCGGAGAACAGCCGCTCGGCAGCGGCCACGATCCGTGGATGGGTATCGCGGCTGGCTCGACCGCACGAGCCTTCGATCGGCTCGGCAGCCCTGCGAGCCAGATCAGCTCACTTGGGGCGAGCGATCTCGAACAGCTGCTGCAGCTTCATCGCGAGCATCGGATCGCCGGAGACGCGGAGCTTGCCCTGGAAGTAAAGCTGCATTCCGGCGTTCGGGTCGGAGAGCATGGTCTTGAAGTCGTCGTGTGCGACCTCGACCGTGCACTGCGCCTTGCCACTGTCGCCCTTGACGCAGCTCGGCGGGTTCGCCGTCGTATCGACGGTCCATTCGCCACCGCCGTCGCCCGTGATCTTGAAGCAGTAGATCGCGTTGAGCTCGCGCGCCTTGTCCGGGTACTGGCGGAGTCCTTCCGGGACAAGATTGTCGAACAGATCCTGCGCGTCCTTCGGCATCGTCGGCATTGCTGTGATTCCTCCGGCCGGAGGTGTTAGCACAGGATCAGTGCTGCGGGGGTAGGTCCGCCGTGCCGAACGCGCAGGCCGAGACGTTGCCCTCGGTCGGAGCGAAGTTCACGGAGTCGGTGTAATAGGTGCGACGGAACTGGCCGTCCCAGCACTCCGACGCGGTAGCTCCTGCGTTGAGGTCTCCGCCTGCCATCCGCGCGTCGGCCCGGCCCGTGCCGTTGCCCTGCCAGCGTGAGCGCAGCGTGATGTGCTCCTGCGCCGCCGTTCCACCGGCGTTGCCGTCGACGTTGAACGTCATGTCGCCGCCGCCGCTGATCGTCTCGTTGTACGCGTAGTCGGCCATCACCGGCTCGCCGGCATCGTTGGTGCTCATGATGCCGAGGTCGAGGTGCTTCGCGGCGAGATCGTACCGAACATCGACCTGGCCCTTCGCATCGCCGGAGTCGATCGGATTGACGCGGCGGCCGGCGTCGAAGTCGATCAGGAAGTTGCCGTTGCCAGCAAGCTCGCCGGGGCGCGGATCCGCCTTGCCGTCGATGATGACTTCGAAGCTCGCGCCCGCGACCGTCTTGGATCGGCCCGACAGCCGATACTCGTAGGTCCCATCACCGACGGCGCGAACGTCGAGCTTGTACTCGGCCGGGTCGAGCGCGTTGCTCCACGGTCCCCAGGTGTACGTGTCACCGCTGACCGAGGTCACCGGGAACTGAATGATGGTGTGGATGAGGACCAGCACCCAGCCCGCGCCACCATTGAACGTGCGCGTGACGTTGCGGGTGGCGACGTACCACCCGGCGAGCTGGCCGACCGAGCGGGTCGCGCTCATCGGCAGCTTGATCTTCACCTGATCCGCGGTTGGAATCGCGCGCTGCAGATCGCTCGGCGGCTCGTCCTGCTTGATGCAGGCGACGAGGGACATGGCAGCGGTGGCGGCGAGCAGGCTGATCTTGAGCTTCATGCGGAACGGGTAAAGCAGCCGCCGTACCAGGATCAGATCCCGTGATCTCGGGGACTTACGGTGTCGCGTTTTCCGACGGTCCGCGGACCGCGCCCGGCGCCGTAGGAGGTGACGACAGCTCGGGCAGGATCGTGACCGTATCGCCGTCGTGGAACACGACGACCGCCTCCGGTGCGCGCTCCGCATCGAGGCCCACCGCGATCCCGATCGGATCGACGCGGGTGGTCTCCGGCAGCGGGTACACCCACAGCAGCAACGCGTTCGCCGCGTAGCCGACGATGAAGTCGTGCTTGAGCGTCTTGTCCAGCCGCACTGCGAGCGCCACATCACCGACCGGCGAGATCGCATGAGCGAGCACCGCGATGCCGGGCACCGCATCCCACGACACCTGACCGAGCAGCGAGCCGGTCGCGTTGATGTCATCGATCCGGACCTCGGGCTCGCCGTAGCGGCCGCTGACCCGTGCCATCCGCACCATCGGTGATTGCTGCGGCAGATACACCGCCCCGAGCAGCACGCCGCGTGATTCCGCCTGCCACGCATCGCCGCGCTTCGCATGCGCGACCAGCACATCGTTCTCGTGCCGGATGTCCCAGTGGCGGCCGTGATAGCTGACCGAGAGCGGCGGGAGCTCGGTGAGCGCGCGAGTGGCCACGCCGCTCATCACATCGATCGCGACTGCCTGATCGCCACGCACCCAGTGCACGCGATCGCCTTCGACCCACACGTGCTGTTCGCCGGCGGAGTGCGAGAACTCCTCGACGACCTCCGCCTTGCCGTGGATCGCGATGTACGCCTGATCGGCGCCGAGCGCGGTCACGTTGCGCAGGCAACCGAGCAGCCGCTCCGAGTCCGGCACCTGCGGCGCACCGAGGCAGTCACCGATCAGCAGGAGCTCTCCGTCGTGCACGGCCGGCGGCGCGATCCGGCTGCCGGCAGGCTTGGTCCACGCGACCGCACCTCGCCGCCAGTCGACGCCCGCGAACCCGAGCTGCGAGGAGCCGACCACCGCGATCTCGCCGAGGATCACGGGGCCGACCACATCGAACCGCGGTTGATCCGGACGAGATGGCAGGATCACGGTGCGCACCGCGGGCACGACCGGGAGCTTCGCGAGCTGGGCCCAGGTGCCGGCATCGACGCTCGCATCGCGCGCCGGAGCTACCGGCTCCACGGGACGCGCCTCGTGCTCGGCATCGCGCTTCGCCTTGCACGCCGCAAATACAGCGACGATCGCGAGTGCGCGACGCACGCGATCTACTGCTCCTCGG
>JAYUVX010000020.1:0-23394 GCA_043753855.1 Myxococcales bacterium
GCAGCTGGTGTCTCCGATCGCGTGCGAGGAAGGCCTCCGATTCGCGATTCGCGAGGGCGGCAAGACCGTCGGCGCCGGCGTCGTGACCAAGATCCTCGCCGACACGCTCGCCGAGAAGAAGAAGTAGTCAGCTCGTTCGCTCGATCACAACGGCTCGTGCTCCGGCACGGGCCGTTTTTGCGTTCTTCGGTCGTCCGGTGTTCGACGAGTCACGGACGTGACGTCCCGCCATCGGACAGCCGCGGCCGCAACTACGCGAGCTCGCGGGAGCGCGCGGCGGTCTGCTGGTTGCAGCGTGGATCGAGCGACGAGCTTCGTGAGGCGTTCGCGAACTACCCGACGAAGGCGGACCTGAAGTCGGAGATTCGCGAGGCGCTCGCGAACTACGCGAGGAAGGCGGACCTGAAGTCCGAGCTCGCGAACTACCCGACGAAGAACGACCTGACGCTCGCGAACTACGCGACGCGAGCCGATCTCGACATCGTCGTCGGGGCGCTCTGTGCGCGGATCAAGGACGAGGTCGTCGCTGGCGAGCATCGTCTGTGCGCGGATTTCGTCACGAGTCAGCAACGGTTACGGAACGAGCTCGGCGAAGACTTTGCCCGGCAGACAGGCACCATCCTCGAAGCGGTGCAGGCGATGATCGGCGTCATCGGCGAGAAGTACAAAGCGTTGTCGGCTCGCGTCTCTCCTCTCGAGGGGCTGCCGGCTCGCGTCAGTCGCCTCGAGGAGGCGGTGTTCGCGCCCACCGCACCGAAGCGGCGCCGCGCTCGCCGCAGCTGATCGCTGGAGCCTGGCGGATCCGATCCAGCGCCGCCCGTGCTTGGACGGAGCAGCTCGGGCTCGTCCACCATCGTCGGCTCGAGGCCGGCAGAACAGCTCCAAGCTCAGGCTGGGCAGGATGGAGACCACGCGCGCCGGCGCATCGGTCTCGACGACGATCTCGACGGGGCGAGCCGCGACTCGGTCAGCTGGATCAGCGCGTCCGTGGTTGCGGAATAGAGCTCGAGAACCGGTTCGAGGCCACCCAGACCTGGAACGGCTGCGGCGCCGCCCCGATACGGCTTGTTCACCGCGGCGAGGGCGGTCGTCCGCGTCGCAGCTCAGTCGTGAATCTCGAGGGCCTTCACCGCGAACTTCAGGAAGTCGCGCCCGGTCAGGATGCCGCACAGGACGCGATGGGCGTTGATAACCGGCAAGCAGCCGAACGCATGATCGATCAGCATCTGGCCGGCATGCGAGGCGAGGGTATCCGGGGTGACCGTCCAGACATCTCGCGTCATCAGCTTCTCGATCCGGACCTCGCCCTGGCGTGCGCGACGCTGGTCCTCGGTCAGCCCGGTCAAGACGCTGATCTGGCCGCGCAGAAGATCGCGATGGCTGACGAGGCCCACCAGGCGGCGATCGGCGTCGATCACCGGTAGGTGGTGGAACTTGTGGATCCGCATCACGTCCTCCGCGAGGGACAGACCCTGCTCGGGGAAGAAGGTCACGACCTCGGTGGACATGACGTGCTTGACCAGGACGGGCGGCATGCTCCGCCCAGAGCTGCAAGGCATGGGCCACTCGGTCAGTGGCAAACCGCGCGCCGACTGCGTTCTCCGTCCGACCAGCGCCGGTTCTGCGCGTTCGCCGCCGCGGCGATCACCGGCAACATGAGGGCCAGCCCCCGCTTTTTGCGTAACACGCTTGCCACGTTCCGTGAAAAGCGGTACACGTCCGCTTCCTTCGCCACAGCCGAGGAGTATCCGCAGAGTAGAGCAGCTAAGTATTCGAGTTCTTTAGGGGAGTAGCTCAATGGTAGAGCATCCGTCTCCAAAGCGGAGGGCTGCAGGTTCAAGTCCTGTCTCCCCTGCCACCGTATCAGCGTAGCGAGATCAAAGTCGTGGCCCACCAAGAGAACGCACCCAACAAGCCCGTCCACCTCATCTACCTCTGTGGTGCGGTGCTCCTGTTCTACATGCTCCAGTGGAGCATCGACTGGGTGTGGGGATACTTCGGCTCGCCTCCAAGCGAGTTCAAGATCACGCTGTTCGCTGGCGCCGTGGCGCTGTTTGCTGGCATCACGATGTATCGCAGCGATCGTATTTACGGCCTCGCAAACGAGGTCGCGTCGGAGCTGAAGAAGGTCACCTGGCCGACGGCGAAGGAAGTCCGGACGGCCACCCTCGTCGTGATCGTGATGGCGATCGTGGCAGCGGTGATCCTCGCCGCCTTCGACTTTGTCTGGTCGAACCTCACGGAGTTGGTCTATGGCGGATAATGCTTTCTCGGGCGAGCCGAACGATTCCGACGCGGCTGTCGCGTCCGGTAGTTCGTCCTCGGATTCCGCCACGTCGGCGCCCGCTGCGCCGACCGCCGAGAAGAAGTGGTACATCGTCCACACCTACTCGGGGCACGAGAACAAGGCGAAGCTGACGTTGAAGGAGCGCGTGGCGAACGCGAGCCTGAACGAGTACTTCGGCGAGATCCTGGTCCCGACGGAGTCGGTGATGGAGGTCGTCAAGGGTCAGCGCCGTACGACCACGCGCAAGTTCTTCCCGGGCTACATGTTCGTGCAGATGGTCCTCGATGACCGCACGTTCCACCTCGTCAAGAATACCCCCAAGATCACGGGCTTCCTCGGCGGCACCAAGCCGACCCCGGTTCCCGAGCGCGAGATCACGGGCGTCCAGACCAACATGAACGAGGGCAAGGCCAAGCCGAAGGCCCGCGTCGTGTTCGAGGTCGGGGATGCTGTTCGCGTGATCGACGGTCCGTTTGCGAACTTCTCGGCCAAGGTCGAGGAGGTCAAGGCGGACAAGCAGAAGATCAAGGTCTCGCTCAACATGCTCGGACGCACGACGTCAGTTGAGCTTGACTTCGCCCACGTCGAGAAAGCATAAAGCGCGTCCCGACGCGCCCTAGGTACCTACGATGAAGAAAGTCACCGCACTCATCAAGCTCCAGTGCCCCGCAGGCAAGGCCAATCCGGCCCCGCCCGTCGGTCCGGCACTCGGACAGCACGGCTTGAACATCATGCAGTTCTGCAAGGAGTTCAACGCTCGTACGGCCAGCCAGGGTGATTTGATCATTCCGGTGCTGATCACGGCGTACGCTGACCGCTCGTTCACGTTCATCACCAAGACCCCTCCGGCTTCGATCCTCCTCAAGAAGGCGGCGAAGATCGACAAGGGCTCGGGCGAGCCGAACAAGAACAAGGTCGGCAAGGTGTCGTCCAAGCAGGTCCGCGAGATCGCCGAGCTGAAGCTCCCCGATCTCAACACCACGAGCGTCGAGTCCGCGATGCGCTCGGTCGCAGGCACGGCTCGCTCGATGGGACTCGAAGTCGTAGATTGATCAACCCCTCGATGGTCACCCTGGGAGCTGAGCGACATGTCGCGCAGCGCTGACCAGGACCCACAGGAGCATTTGAAGATGGCTGGCAAGAAATACAAGAAGGCTCTCGAAGGCTACGAGCCGCTGAAGAAGTACAGCGTGTCCGAGGCCTGCGCGATCCTCACCAAGACCAAGATCTCCGACAAGTGGGACGAGACGGTCGACGTCTCGGTCCGCCTCGGCGTCAACCCGAAGTACGCCGACCAGATGGTCCGCGGCTCGGTCGTCATGCCGGCGGGCACCGGCAAGACCAAGCGCGTCCTCGTCATCGCGAAGCCGGACAAGGCGCGTGAGGCGCTCGAGGCCGGCGCCGACTACGCCGGCTCGGACGAGTACATCAAGAAGATCGCCGAGGAGAACTGGTTCGAGTTCGACACGCTGGTCGCCACCCCGGACATGATGGTCCAGGTCGGTAAGATCGGTCGCGTCCTCGGTCCCCGCGGCCTGATGCCAAACCCGAAGGTCGGCACCGTCACCGCCGACGTCAAGCGCGCCGTCTCCGAGCTCAAGGCCGGCCGCGTCGAGTTCCGCGTCGAGAAGGCGGGCATCATCCAGAGCCCGATCGGCAAGGCGTCGTTCGCCCCCGAGAAGCTCCAGCAAAACCTCCAGGCCCTGCTCGACCAGCTGATGAAGCTCCGCCCGCAGACGGCCAAGGGCACGTACATGCGGTCGATCACGATCTCCACGACCCACGGTCCGGGCGTCAAGGTCGACGTCGCGGCCTTCGCAGGGGCGGAGAAGTAGCGGCACCACGATTTTCACCCGACACCCCGTCGAAGAAGCAGGCGACTCGCGAGAGTCCTAAGGGCCCTGCGGAGACTGGTGGTTCTCACGGCAGCAATGCCGCGCGAAGCCCCGCCCTCCCTCTCGGACAGCGGGGTTTGCAGTTTTCGGCAAGGAGATAGAGACACATGGACAGGGCACAAAAAGAACAAGTCCTCGGCGAGATCAAGGAGTCGTTTTCAAACATCGTCTCGATCGTGATCGCCGACTACAGCGGCATCACCGTCCCGGTGGTGACCGCGATGCGCGATGACTTTCGCAAGGCGAACTGTCACTACCGCGTGATCAAGAATTCGCTGGTCAAGATCGCGGTCAAGGGCTCCAAGCTCGAGCCGATGTCGACCCTCATGGTCGGCACCACGGCGGTCATCTGGTCGAACGAGATCCCGCAGGATCCAGCCAAGATCGCGCTCAAGTGGGCCAAAGATCAGCCGAAGTTCACCATCAAAGGCGGCTTCTATGAGGGCCAGGTCCTCGACGTCGCCGGCGTCACTGCACTGGCGACGATGCCGGGCAAGAACGAGATCCGCGCCTCGATGCTGATGACGCTGCTCGCGGGTCCGCAGGCGTTCGCCGCACAGATCCTCGCCCCCGTCCAGAACTTCGCTTACCTCCTCGATGCTCGCCGCCGCAAGCTCGAGGAAGGCGCCGCGTAACCCCCCTTCTCTCAGCCCAACCCCTCTCAACCAACCTTTTCGGTTTTAGAAACAAGGAAACGACCATGGCGTTCAATCAGGAAGAGTTCATTTCTCAGCTCAGCTCCCTCACCGTCGTCGAGATCGTCGCTCTGACGAAGGCCCTGGAGGAGAAGTGGGGCGTCAAGGCGGCCCCAGTGGCCGTGGCAGCAGCGGCTGGCCCGGCCGGCGGTGGCGCGGCGGCGCCTGTCGAGGAGAAGACGGAGTTCACCGTCGTCCTCAAGGCCGGCGGCGCGAACAAGATCAGTGCCATCAAGGTGGTCCGCGAGGTCACTGGCCTCGGTCTGAAGGACGCCAAGGATCTCGTCGACGGCGCCCCGAAGGACGTCAAGGTCGGCGTCAACAAGGCCGAGGCGGACGACATCGCGAAGAAGCTCAAGGACGCCGGCGCCGAGGTCGAGATCAAGTAACCCGCCCGTCTGGACGACCTGACCCGCCACCTTCACCGGGAGGCGGGTCAGTGCCGTTTCGGGGCATCCCTCTCCGTCTACGCATGCCTGGGGGAGGGGGATCCAAGCCCTGGTTTTGGCACGACTACTTGCGGCGTTGTTTTCACTTCCATTCTTGAATGCTGTGCTATACGCAGCCCCGGTTTGCTACTTGCAGTCTGTACCAGGCGTCACCGACGAGCCCGCGCGCACTCGTCGGCCCGCGCATAGATTCTGACTTCGCCGAAACCGACCTTCGATCCCAAGAGCAGGGAACGGATGTCGATCGGCGCAGCTCTCTTTTCGGACCTTTCGGCGAGCATAAAGGGAACAAACGCACATGGCGTCACAGATCCAGAAGAACTTCCGGGCCCGCAAGAGCTTCGCGAAGCTCAATCAGGTCATCGAGATCCCGAATCTGATCGATATCCAGAAGCGTAGCTACGACAAGTTTCTTCAGATCGATATCCCGCTCGAGAAGCGCGAGGACATGGGTCTGCAGGGCGTCTTCAAGAGCGTCTTCCCGATCAAGGACTTCTCCGAGACGAGCTCGCTCGAGTTCGTGTCGTACAACCTCGAGAAGCCGAAGTACGACGTCGACGAGTGCCGCGCCCGCGGCATGACGTTCGCCGCCCCGATCAAGGTCGTCATCCGACTGGTCGTGTGGGACGTCAACGAGGAGACCGGCGTCCAGTCGATCCGCGACGTGAAGGAGCAGGAGGTCTACTTCGGCGAGATTCCGCTGATGACCGACTCCGGCACGTTCATCATCAACGGCACTGAACGCGTCATCGTCAGCCAGCTTCACCGCTCGCCGGGCGTGTTCTTCGATCACGACAAGGGCAAGACGCACTCGAGCGGCAAGCTCCTGTACTCGGCCCGCGTGATCCCGTACCGCGGCTCGTGGCTCGACTTCGAGTTCGACCACAAGGACATCCTCTACGTTCGCATCGATCGCCGCCGCAAGCTGCACGCGACCGTGCTGCTCCGCGCGCTCGGTTACTCGACCGAGGAGCTGCTGAACTACTTCTACGACACCGAGACGATCCACTTCGAGCCGCAGAAGAAGTACAGCCGCCAGGTCAACTACGAGTTGCTCGTCGGCCAGCGCGCCACGCGCGACATCAAGCACCCCAAGACGAAGGAAGTCCTCGTCAAGAAGAACCGCAAGTTCACTAAGGGTGCGATCCGCAAGCTGCAAGAGTCGGGCATCGACCTCCTGCCGATCGACATGGACGAGCTCGTCGGGAAAGTCTCGGCGAAGGACGTGATCGACGACTCGACCGGCGAAGTGCTCCTGCAGTGCAACGAGGAGCTCTCGGAAGCCAAGCTCGACGAGCTGCGCGATCGCGGCGTCGAGAAGGTCGAGGTGCTGTTCATCGACAACCTCAACGTCGGTCCGTACCTGCGCAACACGCTGCTCACCGACAAGCTCCAGGGCCCCGACGAGGCGGTCATGGAGATCTATCGCCGCCTGCGGCCGGGCGATCAGCCGGCGCTCGATTCGGCGCAGACCCTGTTCCAGAACCTGTTCTTCAACGCCGAGCGCTACGACCTCTCGAAGGTCGGCCGCCTCAAGCTGAACTACAAGTTCAAGATCGACGAGCCGATCGAGACCCAGATCCTGACCAAGCGCGACATCCTCGAGACGGTTCGCTACCTGATCGAGCTCCGCAACGGCCGCGGCGTGATCGACGACATCGATCACCTCGGCAACCGTCGCGTTCGCGCCGTCGGCGAGCTGATGGAGAACCAGTACCGCATCGGTCTCGTCCGCATGGAGCGCGCCATCAAGGAGCGCATGTCCATGTCGCAGGAGATCGAGACGCTGATGCCGCACGATCTCATCAACGCGAAGCCGGTCTCCGCGGTGGTGAAGGAGTACTTCGGCAGCTCGCAGCTGTCGCAGTTCATGGATCAGACGAACCCGCTCTCGGAAGTCACTCACAAGCGCCGGCTGTCGGCTCTTGGACCGGGTGGTCTGACGCGCGAGCGCGCAGGCTTCGAGGTGCGCGACGTGCACCCGACGCACTACGGCCGGATCTGCCCGATCGAGACGCCGGAAGGTCCGAACATCGGACTCATCGCGTCGCTCTCCACGTTCGCCCGCGTCAACGAGTACGGCTTCATCGAGACGCCGTACCGCGCGGTCGAGGGCGGCAAGATCTCCGAGGAGGTCAACTTCTACTCGGCGCTCCAGGAGGAGGGCCAGATCATCACGCAGGCAAACGTCGAGCAGAAGGGCTCGAAGTTGGTCGGCGAGCTGGTGCCGGCGCGCAAGGGCTCCGACATCATCATGACGAAGCCGGAAGATGTCACGCTGATGGACGTCTCGCCGAACCAGCTGGTGTCGGTCGCCGCGTCGTTGATTCCGTTCCTCGAGCACGACGATGCGAATCGCGCGCTCATGGGATCGAACATGCAGCGCCAGGCCGTACCGCTGATCCGCACCACGTCGCCGCTGATCGGCACGGGTATGGAGGGCATCGTGGCCCGTGACTCCGGCGTCACCGTCGTCGCCAAGCGCGATGGCATCGTCGACTGGGTCGATGCGAACCGCGTCGTCGTGCGTCCGAGCAAGGTCGATCCGAAGGATCCGAACTCGGTCCGTCCCGACATCTACACGCTCGTGAAGTTCCAGCGCTCGAACCAAAACACGTGCATGAACCAGAAGCCGATCGTCCAGCCGGGCGATCGGGTGAAGGCCGGCGACGTGATCGCGGATGGTCCGGCGACCGAGACCGGCGAGCTCGCGCTCGGCCAGAACGTGGTCGTCGCGTTCATGCCGTGGGGTGGCTACAACTTCGAGGACTCGATCCTCATCAACGAGAAGCTCGTCAAGAACGACGTCTTCACCTCGATCCACATCGAGGAGTTCGAGTGCGTCGCTCGCGACACCAAGCTCGGCAAGGAAGAGATCACGCGCGACATCCCGAACGTCGGTGAGGAAGCGCTCAAGGATCTCGACGAGTCCGGCATCGTGCGCATCGGCGCCGAGGTCAAGGCGGGCGACATCCTGGTCGGCAAGATCACGCCGAAGGGCGAGACCCAGCTGTCCCCGGAGGAGAAGCTTCTCCGCGCGATCTTTGGCGAGCGCGCCGGCGACGTGCGCGACACCGGCCTCCGGGTTCCCCCGGGCGTCACCGGCGTGGTGATCGGCGCTCGCGTGTTCGCACGCAAGGGCACCGACAAGGACGAGCGCGCGCAGGCGATCGAGGATGCGGAGAAAGAGCTCCTCATGCTCAACAAGCGCGACGAGGTGAAGATCATCTCGGAGGCCTACTACAACAAGATGCGCGAGCTCCTCGTCACCAAGGTGACGGCGAGCCGGCTCGTTGACGACAAGGGCAAGGTCCTCCTGCCGAAGGGCGAGAAGATCGCGCTCGAGGTCCTCAACGAGGTCCCACACCGCTACTGGCACGAGATCCAGCTCGACAGCGGAGACGGCAAGATCGAGGAGCAGCTCGAGCAGCTCGCCGCCAAGCGTGAAGAGGACGTCTTCAACATCGAGGCGCAGTACTCGGAGAAGATCTCGAAGCTCACCAAGGGCGACGAGCTCCCCCCGGGTGTGATCAAGCTCGTCAAGGTCTACCTGGCGATCAAGAGGAAGCTGTCGGTCGGCGACAAGATGGCCGGCCGTCACGGCAACAAGGGCGTGGTCTCTCGGCTCCTCCCCGAGGAGGACATGCCGTACCTCGAGGACGGAACGCCCGTCGATATCGTACTCAACCCGCTCGGCGTGCCGAGCCGTATGAACATCGGGCAGATCCTCGAGGTTCACCTCGGGTGGGCGGCGAAGTCGCTCGGTAACCAGATCCAGGCGTACCTCGACACCAACTGGAACGTGGACGTCCTCAAGAAGCAGCTGACCAAGCTGTTCCCGGAGAGCGCCCCCTTGATCGAGAAGCTCACCCCGGAGGACACCGGTCGGTTTGCGCGCACGCTGACCCACGGCATCCACCTGGCGACGCCGGTGTTCGATGGCGCCGACGAGAGCGAGATCAAGGCCGCGCTCAAGATGGCGGGTCTGCCGCTCGGTGGTCAGGCTCGCCTGATCGACGGTAAGAGCGGTGAGCCGTTCGACAACCCGGTGACCGTGGGCGTGATGTACATGCTCAAGCTCCACCACCTCGTCGACGACAAGATCCACGCTCGCTCGATTGGACCGTACTCGCTCGTCACCCAGCAGCCGCTCGGTGGCAAGGCGCAGTTCGGTGGCCAGCGCCTCGGCGAGATGGAAGTCTGGGCGATGGAGGCCTACGGCGCTGCGTACGCGCTGCAGGAGTTCCTCACCGTGAAGTCGGACGACGTGCTGGGTCGTACCCGCATGTACGAGTCGATCGTGAAGGGCGAGCACGTGCTCGAAGCCGGCTTGCCGGAGTCGTTCAACGTGCTCCTCAAGGAGCTCCAGGCGCTATGCCTGGATGTCGAGCTGATCGAGGACGCGACGGTCCCCGGCTACAGCGGTTCGGGCCGGAACACACCAGGCATCCCGGCAGGCCTCGCGGCCCTCGCTCGTGAAGTCGCAGACAAGATGGGCAGCGCAAGCTGATCCTCGCTGAACAACGAAAGCTAAAGGAGCAAACTACATGAAGGACATCTTCAACTTCTTCGAGAAGCCGAAGGATCCCCGTTCGTTCAGCGCGATCCGCATCATGCTCGCCTCGCCGGAGAAGATCCGCGAGTGGAGCCATGGTGAGGTGAAGAAGCCCGAGACGATCAACTACCGGACGTTCAAGCCGGAGCGTGATGGTCTGTTCTGCGCGAAGATCTTCGGGCCGGTGAAGGACTACGAGTGCAACTGCGGCAAGTACAAGCGCATGAAGCACCGCGGCGTCGTCTGCGAGAAGTGCGGCGTGGAGGTCATCCAGGCCAAGGTGCGCCGCGAGCGCATGGGGCACATCTCGCTCGCCACGCCGGTCGCGCACATCTGGTTTCTGAAGAGCCTGCCGTCGCGCATTGGTAACCTGCTCGATATCCCGCTGAAGGATATGGAGAAGGTCCTCTACTGCGAGGCGTACATCGTCACCAACCCGAAGCAGTCGGGTCTCTCGCCGGCGGAGCTCCTCACCGAGGACCGCTACTCGAAGCTCCTCGACGAGCTGGGCTTCGACGCGTTCGACGCCGGCATGGGCGCCGAGGCGATCCTGCAGTTGCTCAAGGATCTCGACATCGTCGGTCTCGCCGAGACCTTGCGCGCCGAGATGCGCGAGGTGACCTCCGAGGCCAAGCGCAAGAAGATCGCGAAGCGCCTGAAGGTCGTCGAGGCGTTCCGCGAGAGCGGTAACAAGCCCGAGTGGATGATGCTGACCATCATCCCGGTGATCCCGCCGGACCTGCGTCCGCTGGTGCCGCTCGACGGTGGTCGGTTCGCGACGTCGGATCTCAACGATCTGTATCGCCGCGTCATCAACCGCAACAATCGTCTGCGCCGCCTCCAGGAGCTCAACGCCCCCGAGATCATCATCCGCAACGAGAAGCGCATGCTGCAGGAGGCCGTCGACGCGCTGTTCGACAACGGCCGCCGCGGCAAGACGATCACGGGCCCCAACAAGCGCCCGCTGAAGTCGCTGTCCGACATGCTGAAGGGCAAGCAGGGCCGGTTCCGTCAGAACCTGCTCGGCAAGCGCGTCGACTACTCCGGTCGTTCGGTGATCGTGATCGGTCCCGAGCTCAAGCTGCACCAGTGCGGCCTGCCGAAGAAGATGGCGCTCGAGCTGTTCACGCCGTTTATCTACAACAAGCTCGAAGAGCGCCACCTGGTCACGACCATCAAGTCGGCCAAGAAGCTCGTCGAGAAGGAGCGCCCGGAGGTCTGGGACATCCTCGAGGAAGTGATCAAGGAGCACCCGGTGCTCTTGAATCGCGCCCCGACGCTCCACCGTCTCGGCATCCAGGCCTTCGAGCCGGTGTTGACCGAGGGCAAGGCGATCCAGCTGCACCCGCTCGTCTGCGCGGCGTTCAACGCCGACTTCGACGGTGACCAGATGGCCGTCCACGTGCCGCTGTCGATCGAGGCGCAGATGGAGGCGCGCGTGCTCATGATGAGCACGAACAACATCCTCTCGCCCGCGAACGGCAAGCCGATCATCGTGCCGTCGCAGGACATCGTGCTCGGTCTGTACAACCTCACCCGCGAGCGTCCGTTCGCGCGTGGCTCGTATCGCGAGGGCAAGAAGGGTCAGCCGACCCGCGGCGTGTTCGCTTCGATCTCCGAAGTGCGCATGGCATACGACCACCACGAGGTTCACCTCCAGGCGGCGATCAAGCTCCGCATGGACAAGGCGGACGGATCGCCTGGCACCGAGCTGATCGACACCACCGTCGGTCGCGCGCTGCTGAAGGACATCTGCCCCGCGCAGGTGCCGTTCGATGCGATCAACCGTGTGATGGGCAAGAAGCAGCTCGCCGAGCTGATCGATCTCGTCTATCGCGAGGCCGGCCAGAAGGCCACCGTGCTCCTGGCCGACGCACTTCGCACCACGGGTTACACGTTCGCGACGCGCGCCGGCATCTCGGTGTGCATCGACGACATGGTGATCCCGCCGTCGAAGGAGACGCTGCTCGACGAGGCCAAGAAGGAAGTTGGCGAGATCGAGGAGCAGTACACCGAGGGTCTCATCACCGATGGTGAGCGCTACAACAAGGTCGTCGACATCTGGGCGCAGGTCGCAGAGGCCATCGCCAAGGACATGATGAAGGAGATCTCGACGGACATCTTCAAGGACCCCGATGGTGGTCCGGACAAGAAGGCGCCGTCGTTCAACTCGATCTTCATCATGGCGGACTCTGGTGCTCGTGGCTCGCAGCAGCAGATGCGGCAGCTGGCCGGCATGCGCGGCCTGATGGCCAAGCCGTCCGGTGAGATCATCGAGACGCCGATCACGACGAACTTCCGCGAAGGTCTGTCGGTGCTCCAGTACTTCACGTCGACCCACGGCGCTCGCAAGGGCCTCGCGGATACGGCACTGAAGACCGCGAACTCCGGTTACCTGACCCGCCGTCTCGTCGACGTCTCGCAGGACACGATCATCTCCGAGTTCGACTGTGGCACTCGCCAGGGCATGGAGATGATGCCGCTGATCGAAGGCGGCGAGATCATCGAGCGCCTCGGCGACCGGATCCTCGGTCGCGTGGTGCTCGAGGATGTCGTCGACCCGTACACCGGCGAAGTGCTGGTGGCGGCGGAGGCCGAGATCACCGAGGACGACGTCAAGATCATCGACAACGCCGGTATCGACCGCGTGAAGATCCGCTCGGTGCTCGCCTGCGAGACCCGCCGTGGAATCTGCTCGCTGTGCTACGGCCGTGATCTGGCGCGCGGCATCATGGTCAACATCGGTGAGGCGGTCGGCGTCATTGCCGCCCAGTCGATCGGTGAGCCGGGTACCCAGCTGACGATGCGTACGTTCCACATCGGTGGCGTCGGTCAGATTCGCACGGAGCAGAGCGCTCTCGAGGCCCGTAACGAGGGCACCGTGAAGCTCAACACCGTGCAGCTGGTCGCGAAGAAGGACCACCACGTCGTCATGAATCGCCAGGGCGAGCTCGTCCTGGTCGACGACATCGGCCGCGAGCGTGAGCGCTACGGTCTGCAGTACGGCGCGCGCCTGATGGTCAAGGATGGCCAGCGGGTCAAGGCCGGTCAGCTGATGGCCGAGTGGGACCCGTTTGCGATGCCGATCGTCACCGAGGTCGGTGGCTACGTGAAGTACGGCGACATCATCGACGGTGTCACGATGACGGACTCGCTTGACGACGTCACCGGTCTGTCGCGTAAGACCATCATCGAGAGCAAGGACGCGGACTCTCGTCCGCGGATCACGCTGAAGGACGCGGACGGCAACACCGTTCCGCTCCCCGGCGGCACCTCGAGCGGCGAGGCGCGCTACTTCCTCCCCGTGGGCTCGAACATCTACGTCAACGACGGCGACCTCATCGAGGCCGGCGACGTGCTGGCGAAGGTGTCGCGCGAGACCACGAAGACGAAGGACATCACCGGCGGTCTGCCGCGCGTCGCGGAGCTGTTCGAGGCTCGCAAGCCGAAGGACCACGCAGTCATCTGCGAGATCGACGGCACCGTGCACTTCGGCAAGGACACCAAGGGCAAGCGCAAGGTGCTCGTGGTTCCCGAGGTCGGCGATCCGAGCGAGTACCTGATCCCGAAGGGCAAGCACCTGTCTGTCCGTGAAGGCGACCGCGTCCGCGCGGGCGAGGCCCTCATGGATGGTCCGGCGAACCCACACGACATCCTCAAGGTCCTCGGCGAGCGTGCCCTCGCGAAGTACCTCGTCGACGAGATCCAGGAGGTCTATCGCCTCCAGGGCGTGCGCATCAACGACAAGCACATCGAGACGATCGTTCGTCAAATGCTGCGTCGCGTGTCGGTCTCCGACACCGGTGACACGAACTTCCTCGTCGAGGAGCACGTCGAGAAGCACATCTTCGAGGAAGAGAACGAGCGCGTGATCGTCGCTGGTGGCCAGCCGGCCAAGGGTGACGCTCTGCTCCTCGGAATCACCAAGGCGTCGCTGTCGACCGAGTCGTTCATCTCGGCGTCGTCGTTCCAGGAGACCACGAAGGTCCTCACGGAGGCGTCCATCAACGGACGCGTCGACTACCTCCGCGGCCTCAAGGAGAACGTCATCATGGGTCGCCTGATCCCCGCGGGCACCGGCCTGGGCGCCTACAAGCGCCTGACGGTCGATGTTGCGGCCGAGGCGGAGGGTGGTTACGGCGGCGGCATCATGGACCAGGACGACGCGGCCGACGCGGTCGACCTCTCCGTCGAGTAGACGCTTCGCTGATTCGTAAAACGGCCCGGAGATCTCCGGGCCGTTTTTTTCGTTCGGGCCGTTTTGGTCACGGCGCGAGCCCACGCATACTCGCGCCGTGCGGTGGCTGTTGGTGGGGGTCGCGCTGTTGGTTGTGGCGGGATCCGTCCGCCCGAGAGACCGAAGCGGCAGACCAGCCTCGGGATCGTGGTCTCGAACCTCGAGCTCACGAACGATCTGCGCGTCGTGCTCGTGCAGGATCCGAAGGCCTCCGAGGTTCAGGTCACGATGCGCTATCAGGTCGGCGCCGTGGACGATCCGGGGGAGCAGAGCGGAGTGGCTCACCTCGTCGAGCACCTGATGTTCCAGCACGTGCTGGACGGAAGGTCGTTGTTCGCGCGGCTCGAGGATGTGTCGTCTGCGTTCGCTGCGACGACCACCTTCGACGCGACGACCTACTTCATACGCGCGGATCCGAGTCACCTCGAGGAGTTGCTCGCTATCGAGGCCGCGCGGATGCAGCTGCCGTGCAGCTCGGTTCCGGATACGACGTTCGTGCGCGAGCGCGAGGTCCTCGTCAACGAGCTCCGGCAGCGAGGCTACGCGACCGAGGTGGTAGAGAAGCTGCACGGGACGCTGTACCCGATCGGACATCCGTATCGTCGGTCGGTCGGAGGGAGCGAGGCCAGCGTCGCGAAGATCACGAAGGCGCAGGCCTGCGCGTTCGCGGATGCGCACTACGCGCCCGGGAATGCCGTGCTGGTGGTCTCGGGGAACGTCACGCTGGAGCGGCTCGAGGGTGCGCTGGCCGGCGTGGCCCGGGTCGTAAAGCGCGCCGTGACGAAGCCGGTGCCGGTCGCCGCGGTGACCGCGAAGGGCGAGCGCCTGGAGACCTCGGCTCCGATCGACGACGAACTGGTGAGGGTGGCCTGGCCGCTGCCGGCTGACCTGCGCGAGCGGGCAAAGGTGCGAGCGGTCATCCCGATCATCGCGTCGATGATCGATGCGCGAATCCAGGGGCGTGTGATGCCGCTCGAGCTCGGCGATCAGCGCGTGCCGATGCAGGTCCTGTTCGTGTTCCCACGGAGCGAGTCGATGCCAACCACGCTGCGCGAGGCCGAGGCGGCGATCGCGGAGGTGCCCGCGAGGTTTCTCGAGCTCCGTACCACGCGGCCGCTGGATCGAATCGTGTTCTCATCGATGCAGCAGAGTGCGATCTACCAGGAGTACGCGAAGCTCCAGGACGGAACGGGGCGCGACGCGCAGCTGGCGGGGTATGTGCTCGCCGGCAAGCAGCCGAACGCCGGGCTCGGTAGCGAGTTTCAGGGCCTGAAGGAGCTGAACCAGGCGGAGGCGTCGCGGGTCGCGGGCGTGTATCTGCGCTTCGATCAGGCGAAGGTCGTGCTGCTCCATCCGAGCGAGCGGGAGAAGCGCGGGCAGGGCGTCGAGCTGACGGCACCGATCCACGATCTCGGTCAGCTCCGCGTGCCGCCCGACCCGATCGAGGCCACGCGGCCGTTGTCCGCAGATCCTGGTTCGCGGCCGTGGGGTCTCCGACTGGGCCGTCGCCGCGCACGTCGGCTATCGGGTGAGCGAAGGAGCTTCCGTCGGCGTCGCGGCGTCCGTGGGCAAGCTCGAGGGCACGTACGCTATCAAGTACCCTCCGAGCGAGGGCAATCCGGTCAGCGTCGGCCCCGTGGGCATCATGGGGATCGTCCAGCTCGCTGGGTTTCGCCGGCTCTGGGCCGGTGCCATGGCGGGATTGATCCTCGACATCGTCAGCGATTGCACGGCAGCCTCCGCCTGGTTCCCGAGCATTGGGGTCGGCATCGAGGGCGGCGTGGACCTCTGGAAGCTCGCAGGCGGTCACCGGTTCGGAAGTTTCGGCCGCGTCGAGACCGTATTCGTGTCCGATACGCCGTACAGCGCGACCACGTTCGGCCTCGCGTACCGACGTTGAATCGGTGAACGTCGCACAGTCACACCCATGTGCCTCCGGCACACCCACGTGGGGTGCTCGAGAGGGATAGAGCGTTCCCACGGCCGTCGTTGTCTCTCGAGCTGGTAAGTCACCCCCTGTGCCCGTACGTACATCGCGCTACCGCGATGCTCACCGAGAAGGGCGTTCCGTTCACGCAGCGCTTCGTGGATCTCAAGGCGAAGCCGGACTGGTTCCTCGCGATCTCGCCGCGCGGCAAGGTGCCGGTGCTGGTCGCCGATGGTGTGCCGATCTTCGATTCAGTGGTGATCCTGCAGTACCTTGACGGAGTCACCGGCGCGCACCTGCTGCCGGCCGATTCGCTGATGCGCGCGAAGCACCGGATGTGGATCGAGCTGTCCAACGATCTGATGACGGGCCACTACAAGATCGCGATCGCGCCGGGCTGCGGTGACCGCATCGCGCGAGGCGCTTCAGCGCTTCGAGCAGGTGCTGGTCGCACCGTGGTTCGCGGGCGAGGAGATCGGCCTCGTCGACTTCGCGGCCGGTCCCGAGCTCGTGCGATTCGAGAAGCTCGGTCGCGAGCTCGGCATCGACGTCTACGAGGGGCTGCCGCGGGTCGCCGCGTGGTCGCCGCGTGGTCGCAGCGGATCTCGGAGCGCCCGGCGTTTCGCGACACGTTGATCGCTGACTTCGACGAGCGGTTCCGGGCGCTGCTGCAGGACGCGCGTACCGCCGCGTGAGCGTCAGACCGGCGTTGCCTCGCGGCGTGCCGTGCGAGGCCGGCGCGCCTGGGGCTCGGCAGCGTGGTGGGCGATGAAGGCGCTCGCGAGCGCGCGGTAAAGCGGACGTGACAGCTGGCTGTGCAGCACGGGGATCAGTCGTTCGCCGTAGCGCTCGGCTTGCGCTTGCACGAGGTCGCCGAGCTGGAGCGCGCGGAGCTTGCGGAGTGTCGGGGAGCGCAGTGCGCGGACGAGCGCATCCATCGCACGTTCCTGGAGCTCGAGATCGCCCCGACAATCATCGAGCAAGCGCTGGGCGTCGAGTGCGAGCGAGACCTTTGCAAATGCGGGGTTCAACACGCTGTCCTTCGCGCCGGCAAGCGACCGCAGTTGCACGCCGATCGCCTGCACCGCGGACTTGCCCCCGTCACCCGCGGCGACGCACTGGATGCGCTGCAGCATCCGACCGTGCTCGTGCCTCCACAGATCGAGAAGCGGATCGTGTTCGCGATGCATGCGTGAGGCTTCGTGCAGGCGGCGTGCCTACCGGGTCTGTGCGCTGACTACACAGCCGGAACCCCTCAGCTAGAGCTTGTCGAGCGCGCGCTCCATCTCGGCGAGGTTGTTCGCGGCGTCGCCGATGCGGCCCCCGGTCTTCACCTGGGACAGGTAGCCCCGGTCCAGCTCGACCGCGCGCTTGACCGGCTCGGGCGAAGATGGCCGCCCGGTCGCCGCCGCACCGACGGCTGTCCTCGAGATCACCGCCGGCAAGCGCCTGATCACCGTGCTCCGCCGCGGCCGCGAGCCGTTTGCTCGCGAGCTCTCGCGCGGTGAGGTCGTGGCAATTCCCGCGCCGTCGGTGATCGCGCGATCGTCACCTGACGACGTCACGGGTGCTCGGCGGCGGCGCGGTGGCCGCAGGAACGGTCGGCGTCCTGATGTTCGTGTTCGACACACCGTCCGCCAACAGCGTTCAGCTCGCTCTGGCGATCGGGAACTACTCCACGGCGATCGTGCTCGGCGACACGTTCTAGGCGTTTGCCGCTCAACGCCCCATGTTCTACGTGGATACAGCTTCCACTCGGCGGAGCCTCGGTCATCGGGCGGTTCTGAGCGCTTGCAGAAAGCGTGCGCGTGGCTATGCTCCGCGCCGCAACGGAGAAGCACATGGGATCGACGGGAAAGCGACTGGCAGCGGTGGCCACCACGGTGGCGTTCGACAAGTTCTGGACGTGGCTTGCCGGCCACGCGAACTGCATCCTTCGCGCCGGGACTCCCGAGGTGGTGCTGCTCGATCATGATGATTTCCACTGGACGTTGATCACCGAGGACGAGCACACGATGGTGGTCCAGCTGGCCCGCGCGAAGGAGCTCGTCGGCGAGCTGCTCGTGTTCCCCGCGGAGATCGCGTACGTGCAGGTCGAGCCCTCCGAAACCGACGGTGAGTGGCTGTTCGAGTGCATCGTGGAGAACGAAGCGGCGCGCGAGGTCGCGTACCATTTCGTGATGGCCCACGAGTACGAGGACCGCGAGCATCGGCGCGAAGAGAAGTGGACCCACTGAGCGAACCGAGACTGCGCGACGACGATACCGAGACGGATCCGGATCGCCGGATCGGTCAACTCGTCGACGAGCGGTACACGATCCTCGGCGCGATGGCGTCGGGGTCGATGGGGGCTGTCTACAAGGCCGAGCGCGTGCCGGTCGGCAAGCTGGTCGCCATCAAGTTCCTCCACGCTTCGTACGCGAAGGACCCCGAGTTTCTCGCCAGGTTCGAGCGCGAGACGCGGGTGATGTCGAGGCTCGCGCATCCCAACTGCGTCTCGGTCGTCGACTTCGGTGTGTGGGAAGGCGCTCCGTATCTCGTGATGGAGTACGTCGCCGGCACCACGCTGCGCTCGCTGATCGACGATGGCCAGCTGCCCCCGGGCCGCGCGCTGCTGCTGACCCGCCAGATCGCGGCGGGCCTCGCGCACGCACATGCACAGGAAGTCGTCCATCGCGACGTCAAACCCGCGAACATCATGATCAGCCAGGAGGTCGGCACCGGCGACCACGTGCGGATCCTCGACTTCGGGCTCGCGCGGCTGCGCGGCAACGTCGGCCGCGATGCGACGCAGGCGAACATCGTCGTGGGAACGCCCAACTACATGGCACCGGAGCAGACCATCGGCGGCGGCACGATCGATGCCCGCACTGATATCTATGCCGTCGGTGTGGTGCTGTTCGAGATGATCGCCGGCGTGCGTCCGTTCACCGCCGAGGACACGATGGCGCTGCTCGGCATGCATCGCGGGGCTCCGATCCCCAAGCTCGTCGATCGCATGGAGACCGCGGCGCCGATCCCCGATGGCCTTCAGGAGCTCATCGAGAAGGCGATGGCGAAGTCGCCCGACGATCGCTTCCAGTCCGCGATCGAGCTCACCGAGGCGATCGACCAGCTGGTCGGTCCGCGGATCACCGGTGAGATGCGAGAGCTGAAGTCCGGTGCTGTCGCCACCCCGCTGATCGGCATGCGCAGCGCGCCGGTTCCGGTAGCGCCAGCAGTCCCGGTGACCAAGCCGCGCCCGCGCAGCAGCCTCGGCTTCATCGTGATCTTGCTCGCAGGTGCAGCGACCGCTGCCTGGTACGTGAAGATGCGCCCGGCGAACCACGCGGCCGCGATCGATGCCGGCATGCAGGTCGCGATCGCGCCGCCGCCGGTCACGATCGATGCAGCGAGCGTCGCGCCGTCGGAGATCGATGCAACGCAGCCGATGATCGCGACCCTGATCGATGCGCCCGACACGATTGTCGCCGCGATCGATGGTCCGCCCGACGATGCAGCGGTCGCGACGCCTGACGCGCCGGGTGCTGGATCCGCGGTCGCGGATCCGATCGAGCTCGATCCGGAGGCCGCGACCAATCCCGATCCGAACGCGGGCACCCAGACCGCGGAGGACGAGGCGCCCGATGCGCCGGAGACACCCGAGGATGCGGAGAAGCGTGCGCCGGTCGAGCCGGTGCTCGCGACGACGGTGGGGCAGGCTGTCCAGCTGATCAAGGATGGCAAGCGCGACCTGGCGATCGCGAGCCTGGCGGCGCTCTGGAAGCGCTCTCCGAAGAGCGCCTACATCCCGTTCTTGCTCGGTAACCTGTATTACGACCGGCTCTGGTGGGCGGTTGCGATGGATCACTACAAGGCGGCGATTTCCAGGAACGGTCGCTACCGGCGCAACGGCGTGCTCAATAGCAACGTCATCCGGATGCTGGCCAGCGCCAAAACACAGAGGAAAGCCGCAGGCTTCCTGCGGTCGACGATCGGCAAGCCCGCGGTGCCGTACCTGCGGATCGCGGCCAGGAGCGCGCCCAACGACCGGGTGCGCAAGCAGGCGGCAGCGCTCGCCAAGTTGATCCGCTGACCGCCTCCCTAAGCGCTTGACACTGGAGGGCGAATCCGTAAAGTCCACCGCTCTCCGCACGTACGCCCAGGATCCATCTAGATGCCCACTATCAATCAGCTCGTCCGCAAGGGTCGCGAGAAGATGCGCACGAAGAGCGCGTCTCCGGCCCTGAAGCAGTGCCCGCAGAAGCGCGGCGTCTGCACCCGCGTCTACACCACCACGCCGAAGAAGCCGAACTCGGCCCTCCGCAAGGTGGCGCGTGTTCGTTTGACGAACGGGATGGAAGTGACGTCGTACATCCCGGGCGAGGGGCACAACCTGCAGGAGCACTCGGTAGTCCTGATCCGCGGCGGTCGCGTCAAGGACCTCCCGGGCGTTCGCTACCACATCATCCGCGGCACCCTCGATACGACGGGCGTCCAGAACCGCAAGCAATCGCGCAGCAAGTACGGCGCGAAGCGTCCGAAGTAAGAAGGAATTGCCATGCCTCGTAAAGGTGAAGTCCCCAAGCGCAAGGTCCTCCCGGACCCGAAGTACACCGATGCGCCGACCGAGACCCGTCGCCGGCTGACCCAGTTCGTCAACGTCGTCATGCGCGACGGCAAGAAGGCGGTTGCCGAGGGCATCGTCTACAAGGCGTTCGATATGGTCGCCGAGCGTGCGAAGGATGACCCGTTGAAGGTCTGGGAGCGCGCGATGACCAACGTCCGCCCGCGCGTCGAGGTCAAGAGCCGCCGCGTCGGTGGTTCTACCTATCAGGTCCCCGTCGATGTCCGCCCGGACCGCTCGATGGCGCTCGGCATGCGCTGGCTCGTCGAGTTCGCTCGCGCCCGCAACGAGAAGACGATGATGGATCGCCTTGCGAACGAGATCGTCGACGCCGCGCAGAACCGCGGCAACGCGGTCAAGAAGCGCGAAGACGTCCACAAGATGGCCGAGGCGAACCGCGCCTTCGCTCACTACCGCTGGTAACCACGAACTAGATCCCCCGAGAGGGTCCGGCAGGTGGGGCGATGAGCCCCAAACCACCAGACTCCTGACCATGACGAACAAGCCCTTAGATATGCGCTCGGTCCCTCTGGACCGCACCCGAAACATCGGGATCATGGCGCACGTCGACGCGGGCAAGACGACGACTACCGAGCGGATCCTGTTCTACGCCGGTGTGACGTCGCGAATCGGTGAAGTCGACCAGGGGTCGACGGTCACCGACTGGATGCAGCAGGAGCAGGAGCGGGGGATCTCGATCACCGCGGCCGCCACGACGTTTGGCTGGAACCAGCACGTCGTCAACCTGATCGACACCCCGGGCCACGTCGATTTCACGATGGAAGTCGAGCGCTCGCTGCGCGTGCTCGACGGTGCGATCGCCGTGTTCGATGCCGTCGCAGGCGTCGAGCCGCAGAGCGAGACGGTGTGGCGCCAGGCCGATCGCTACAAGGTTCCGCGCCTCGCGTTCATCAACAAGCTCGACCGCGAAGGTGCCGATCCCGAGCGCGTCGTCGCCGAGATCAAGGCGCGCCTCGGTGCGCGCCCGATCGTGATCCAGCTGCCACTGTCATCCGAGCCGCCCGCGTTGCGGGGCGGTGGGGGGCCCGCGTTCAGCGGCGTCATCGATCTGATCGAGATGCGGTCGCGCACCTGGGACACCGCCACGTTCGGCGCCACGTTCAAGGATGGTCCGATCCCGCATGCGCAGGTCGCCGCGGTGAGCCGCGCGCGCGAGTCGATGATCGAGTCGATCGCCGAGCTCGACGACCAATTGATGGCCGCGTGGGTGGCCGGTCGCGAGCTGTCAGCCGACGCGATCCGGATCGCGCTGCGCCGGGTCACGCTCGCCAACCGCGGCGTGCCGACGCTCGTCGGCTCCGCGTTCAAGAACCAGGGCATCCACAACCTGCTCGACGCGGTGATCGATTTCCTGCCATCGCCGAGTGACTTCGTCGAGGTCCGGGGCCGCGATGTCGCCGATCCCTCGGGCGCGCCGACGATCATCCGCAAGATCGGCGATGACCAGCCGCTCGCCGCGCTCGCGTTCAAGGTGCAGTACGACGACAACGGCGGCCAGCTGACGTTCGTCCGCGTGTACGCGGGGTCGCTCAAGGTCGGGGATGCGGTGCTCGACGCGACCAAGGGTCACCTCGAGCAGATCGGGCGCCTCGTCCGCATGTTCGCAAACCATCGCGAGGACATCCGGCAGATCGACACCGGCATGATCGGCGCGATCCTGTCTTCCTCGTCGGGCAACAAGCTCGCGACCGGCGACACGCTGTGCGATCCGCGCTCGCCGATGCTGCTCGATGCGATGACCGTCCCCAACCCTGTGATGGGCGTCGCCCTCGAGCCGGAGACCCAGGAGGATCATGCGAAGCTCGCGCACGCGCTCGAGCGGCTCGCGATCGAGGACCCGTCGTTCCGCGTCCGGACCGACGTCGACTCCGGCCAGATCGTG
Source organism: Myxococcales bacterium (assembly GCA_043753855.1). Classification (GTDB taxonomy): domain Bacteria; phylum Myxococcota_A; class Polyangia; order Haliangiales; family Haliangiaceae; genus JABFXX01. Next base: position 22,555 of record JAYUVX010000020.1, read on the forward strand.
ATCTCGGGGATGGGCGAGCTCCATCTCGAGATCGTCGTCGACCGGCTCCGCCGGGAGTACGGCGTCAAGGCGCGGGTCGGTAACCCCCTGGTTGCCTACCGCGAGACGATCACCCGCCGCGCCGAGGGCGAGAACCGGTTCATCCGCCAGCTGGGCCCACGAGGCGAGTACGGCCACGTGAAGCTCGTCGTCGAGCCGACCGACCGCGGCGGCGGGTATGTCTACGAGAACCGCGCATCGGCCGCGGAGATCCCGCAGGAGCATGCACCGGCGGTCGAAGCGGGAGTGACCGAGGCGGTCGAGCGTGGCGTGCTCGCTGGCCACCCGATGACCGACCTCCGGGTCCAGGTCATCGGAGGGAGCTATCACCCCGTAGATTCAAACAATTATGCCTTCAAGGTCGCCGGCGGGAAGGCGTTCGTCGTGGCCGCCACCAAGGCCGGTCCGACCCTCCTCGAGCCGATCATGTCGCTCGAGGTCGTAACGCCCGAAGAACACGTCGGTGAAGTCCTCGGCGATTTGCATGCCAGACGGGGAAAAGTCGCTGGAATTACCGCGCGTCCTGGTGTACAGAACGTCGCCTGTTTCGTCCCTATGGCTTCCATGTTCGGTTACGCGACTGATCTTCGGTCGAAGACCAGGGGCCGCGCGACCCACTCGTTAGAACTCGACCACTACGCCGAAGTACCCCAGCAACTCCGCAACGACTTGATGCGCGCCTGAAGGAAAACGATCCATGTCGAAAGAAAAGTTCGTCCGCAACAAGCCCCACGTCAACATCGGCACGATCGGCCACGTCGATCACGGTAAGACCACGTTGACTGCTGCGATCACGAAGGT